>JAEWAU010000078.1 GCA_023391535.1 Bacillota bacterium
TCCACCTTGGCAAGGTGGCGCTCTGCCAGATGAGCTACATCCGCATATTTGGTGCCTCCGGGCGGAATCGAACCACCGACACGGGGATTTTCAGTCCCCTGCTCTACCGACTGAGCTACAGAGGCATATTTCCTGGGAAACGCCGCGGTTTCCTGCCGCCGTTTTCCATGCGACTTTGCTATTATACACGCAAATGCGCCGTTTTGTCAAGGCAAACGGCGCATTTCTCTTTTTATCTCTGCATATTCGTAGAATTTTACCGGTTACAGCAGCGAGATGCGGTGCGATACCCGGTAGGTTTCGCCCGCGCCGAGCCGGAGAATGCCCGGCTTTTCGGTGAGCTCGTTGTTTTCCCCCACCGCGGGCGCGCGCCCGTTCCAGGGCTCCAGGCAAACGAAAGGAGCCTCTCCGCGGGGAGACCAGACCGCGCAGGTTTCAAACCCGTCAAAATCCAGCTGCACGCCGCGCCCGGAACGGCGGCTTTTCAGTGTAACGGATCTGGAGCGGAGCTTTTCGGGCACAACGGCATCCACGGAAAAGAGCTCGTGGTTCAGCGGAAGGACGCTCGCGCCGTCGAACAGCGGCGCTGTGCCCTCGAACATGCCGTCATCTCTAAGCAGCAGGCGTTTGGTGTGCTCCTCCTGTGAAAACCGCACCTCGTAATCCTCAAAACGTTCCTCCGGCAGAAGCGGGCAGTTATATGCCGTATGCCCGCCGATGTAAAAATACATCGGCCCGTCTCCGGTGTTGTAAACACGGTATTCCACGCTGAGCGCTGGGCCTTCCAGCGCGTAGCCGATCTCGAACCGGAACGGGAACGGATACACCTTCCGCGTTTCTTCGGAATCTGAAAGCGCAAACAGAGCGCTGCTTCGCTCGGAGCGCAGCGGCGTGAATTCCAGGTCGCGCGCGAATCCGTGCTTCGGCATCGCGTAAAAACGGCTCTCATAAAAGAAACCGCCATTTTGCTGCACGCCGATAAACGGGAACAGCACGGGAGAACTGCGCTTCCAGAAGCGCGGATTGGCATTCCAGATGTATTCGGTGCCGAAAACATCGCGCAGCGAGCGAAGCTCCGCGCCAAACGTATCGATTCGGGCGGCCGCGCCGTCGGAAATGAGTTCGACCTGCATCATAACCCCACCATTTCGTTTCAGATTCGAGTACTTTCCTTTTTTTTCGCTTGGATGTATGCGTCGATGGACTGCGCGGCCTGTTTGCCCGCGCCCATGGCGAGGATAACCGTTGCGGCGCCGGTTGCGGCATCGCCGCCGCCGAACACGCCCTCGCGCGTAGTCATGAGGTTTTCATCCACCACCAGGCAGCCTCTCCGGTCGGTTTCCAGGCCGGGTGTGGAGGTGTGCAGCAGCGGATTGGGCGTGGTGCCGATGGCGGCGATCACGCTGTCCACCTCGATCCGGAATTCGGAGCCCGGAATTTCCACAGGCCTGCGGCGCCCGGAAGCATCGGGTTCGCCGAGCTGCATCCGGATGCATTCCAGGGCGCAGACTTCGCCGTTTTCGTTGCCGAGAATGCGTTTCGGCGCGGTGAGAAGCTCGAAATCCACACCCTCCTCCTTTGCGTGTTCCACTTCCTCGGCGCGCGCGGGCAGTTCCTGCAGGGAACGGCGGTATACGATGGATACGGCATCGGAGCCCACACGCAGCGCGCAGCGCGCGGCATCCATCGCCACGTTCCCACCGCCCACCACGGCAACGCGCCCCATGGGGCGCAGCGGCGTGTCGTAATCGTCCTGGGCGGCGTGCATCAGGTTCACGCGCGTGAGAAATTCGTTGGCGGAATAAACGCCCACGAGCTCCTCGCCCTCGATATTCAAAAACTGCGGGAGCCCGGCGCCGGAGCCGATGAACGCCGCATCGAAGTCCTGTTCGCCCAGCAGCTCGTTGATGGTGAACAGCCTGCCTATCACCATATCGGTGCGGATCTTTACGCCCTGTTCCTCCAGCCGGTTCATCTCGCGGCGCACAATGGCCTTGGGCAGGCGGAACTCCGGGATGCCGTACATCAGCACACCGCCCGCCGTGTGAAACGCCTCGAACACGGTGACGTCGTAGCCGAGCTTGCTCAGGTCACCCGCACAGATGAGCCCGGCGGGCCCGGCGCCGATGACGGCGACCTTGTGCCCGTTTTTTGCGGGCAGGTTCTCTCCCGCTTTTGCGGCGGTATCGGATACCGCTGCAGCCGCTGCCGCAGCATCCGCCGCAAAGCGCTCTAACCTGCCGATGGCCACCGGCTCGCCGCGGATACCGCGCACGCATTTGGATTCGCATTGCGTTTCCTGCGGGCATACGCGGCCGCACACGGCGGGCAGCGTGTTGGTTTCGCCGATTTTATCGGCCGCGGAAAGCGTTTTGCCTTCGGCGATGAGCCGGATGAAATCGGGGATCTGCACATTGACCGGGCAGCCGCCCACACAGGGGCGGTTTTTGCATTGAAGGCAGCGCTGTGCTTCCTCCCGTGCCATCTGCTCGGTGTACCCCAGGGCGACCTCGTCAAAATTATGCCTGCGCACATCCGGCTTCTGTACCGGCATGGGGGTTTTATTCAAATTCATATTCGGCATTGCATTTCTCCCGGGTTGCGGTTGTTTTATTTGGAAAACGAATGATCTTCCGCTTTGAAGCGGTATTTTTTTTAATTGATTTAATAAGTGAAAAAAGCGTCAAAAGCTTTTCTCCATGGAGCTTCTCTCCATGGGTTTGGTATGGTTTTTTCTCCGCGCGTTTACCTGGACGTCATCGAATCGGCCTGCCCGAGCATCTTGCAATAATGGTCGAGCGCTGCGCGTTCCTGCGGTTTATAGGTGGCCAGCCGCTTCATGGCAGCGTCGAAATCCACCTGATGTCCGTCGAAATCCGGCCCGTCCACACAAGCGAACTTGGTTTTGCCGTTCACCGAAAGGCGACAGCCTCCGCACATTCCGGTGCCGTCGATCATGATCGGGTTCATGCTGACGATGGTGCGGATCCCGTACTTTTTGGTGAGAAGGGATACGAACTTCATCATGATCAGCGGGCCGATGGCGATCACACAGTCGTATTGCGCGCCCTCCTGAATCCGGCGCTCCAATACGTTTGTCACCAGGCCTTTTTCGCCGTAGGTGCCGTCGTCCGTGCAGATAAACAGGTTCTGCGAGCACTTTTTCATTTCGTCTTCGAGAATCACGATATCGCGGCTGCGGAAGCCGGCAATGATATCCACCTGCGCGCCCAGCTCGAACAACCGTTTGGCCAGCGGGTACGCAATGGCGCAGCCTAAACCGCCGCCCACCACGGCGGCGCGGCAGATGCCCTCCAGATTCGTCGGAAGCCCGAGCGGGCCAACGAGATCGAGTACGCTGTCCCCCGTTTTGAGGGTGCCGAGCTCCCGCGTGGTTTTCCCCACTTCCTGAAAAATGATGGTGACCGTTCCGGAATCCGGGTCGGCCGCCGCCATGGTAAACGGCACTCGCTCCCCATGCTCGCCGATTCGTAAAATGATAAACTGGCCGGGACGGATTTTCTTCGCAATCAGCGGAGCGTCAAACACCATACGCTTGACATTCGGGCCAAGCGGTTCTGCTTCAAGAATACGGAACATAATCAATAACACTTTCTGCGCAAAAGGCGCGGTTGAACAAACGGGCAAATGCGGATCATGCGCGTCTCCGTAAAATTGGAGAAAAGCTTTCAAAAGATGTGATGAAAGCTGCCGCCGCGGATTTTACTTCCTTTTGATTTGAACGGAAATCCATATGAAAAAATACAGGCATGGCAGGCGAATCGCATTAAGTCTCGCCTGCCATGCCGCCGTTCGCCTTTATTATACCTGCGCGCATCCGGCCTGTCAACCGAAAAAGGTCCGCCACATGCGGCAGCGCAAGGACGCCGCGGGGAGCGGAACAAATCCATTCCCCGCGGCGTCCTGATCGGATATTTTCTATGTAGGAGGCCCGGCGGGGAAAATGCGCGTACCAAAATGCAGCGATGCTCCCAGCCCGCGATTCAGATGCTGATGACGTGCGAAATGTCGTACAAATGCTGTTCGAACGGTTTTTTCATTTTGAGCGCTTCGTAGATATCGTAGTCGATTACTTTGCTGTCCTTCATGACGACAACGCGGTTGCCGATCCCCTGCGAAAGCAGCTCGACGGCATGATACCCCATCTCGGAGGCCATGAGCCTGTCAAACGCCGTGGGGGAACCGCCGCGCTGCACATGCCCGAGCACGGTGGCGCGGGATTCAATGCCCGTTTTCTCCTCGATAAGCTTGGCGATCTCATCCACATGGCCGACGCCTTCGGCCACAATGATGATGAAATGCTTTTTCCCCGTTTTCTGGATGTTCTGAAGCTTCGGGATGATCTCGGCTTCCACGTCCACCGGAACCTCGGGAACGAGGATGCAGGTGGCGCCCACCGCAATGCCCGCATGCAGTGCGATATACCCCGCGCGGCGCCCCATCACTTCCACTACGCTGCAGCGGTCGTGCGATTCCGTCGTATCACGCAGTTTATCCACCATCTCCGTCACCGTGTTCACGGCGGTGTCGAAACCGATGGTGTTGTCGCTGGAGGAGATGTCGTTGTCAATCGTTCCGGGAAGCCCCACGCACGGAATTCCGCGCACGGAAAGATCGGATGCGCCGCGGAAGGAGCCGTCCCCGCCGATCACGGCGATGCCGCCGATGCCCATCTCTTTGCAGACGCGCACGGCCTTCTGCATGCCTTCCTCTGTTTTGAATTCCGGACTGCGGGCAGTGTAAAGAATCGTGCCGCCGCGGTGGATGATGTCCGACACGCTGCGCAGATTCATTTCGATCATGTCGCCCGTGATAAGCCCGTTATACCCGCGGCGTATGCCAATGACGCGCATCCCCTTTGCGATTCCGCTGCGGACTACCGCGCGGATCGCGGCGTTCATGCCGGGAGAATCCCCGCCGCTTGTCAGTACGCCTATTGTTTTCATTTCTTCCATTTTTAAGCCTCCACCCAATATAAGCAAGAACCCCATTACATTATACAGCCTGTGAACAAAGTGTCAATATATGAATTCCCCTATATACTGGGCGCTTTTTGTCGAAATTTACTGAAATTGGCTTTTCCCGTTTCATCAATAACCGTTCTTGATCAGAATACCATGCGCCTGCTGGGCTTCGGTATCCGGCACGAGAATCTCAAAAAAGCCGTCGTCCCCACCGTTGCCGACGGGACGCACCCGCACGGCAAGGCCGGCCTGCTCCAGCGCGTCCTGCACTTTCAGCACCGCTTCTTTGGTTTGAGCCATATAGATAACCGTCCACACTTTATTTTCCTCCGATACATGGATGCTGCCACAAGTTGAATGGTGCAATAGCATCCGATCAGCCGCCGTTTTTTTATCCGTTTCTTGGCGCACCGCCAAAATGCGCTTTCGGCAACCGTTGCTTGCAGGATGCGAAGCCCTGTCCTATAGTATGCCGAACCGGCGTGCGGTTGAACCAAAAAACCGGGAAGGAAATCGTCCTTTACGGCAATTTCAATTATAAGCGGGGCGCCGATTGAACGGCCGCTCGCTGCGCAGATATCCTGCCTGTGCGCGGGCACCCTGAGTTTCCCGTGCATTTTTTTGAATCGCTGCAGAAAAACGCCTTTCAAAATTGCTCTTTCCAATCATTCTCCGCGGACAACGACATTTTCCCTGCCGAGGATGGAAACCAATTCCCGTTCCAAAACGGAATTCATGCTCACATAAAGGCCGTGCGGCGCGCGAAGCAGCTTTTTTTGCTCGCGGCAATAAATATACAGAGGCAATTGCCCGTCGAATACCGCAATGACGTTGCGCGCCCGGCGGTATTCGTCGCTTTCCAGCGACGGCACCCGGATGAACAGCCCCTTTCGTTCGTGAGGAACCGCTTCCCCGCCCGGCTGCCCGCCGGGCGCGGGAACCTCGTCCGGTTCCTTTTCTCCGGGCCGCTCTACGCGGTCACAGAGAATTTTAGGGGCTTCCTCCTCGCGCACGCTGATTTTCCCCGTAACCACAAGCACTTCGTCCGTTTCAATGTATTGCTGATATTGCTGCAGCGTATTGGGGAACACGAGCGCTTCGATGGTTCCGGTACCGTCGTCCAGCGTGATGAACGCCATCGTGCTGTTGTTCTTCGTGATTTTAAGCTGCCGGGCGGTGACAATACCGATGACTTTGATGGGCGCTCCGTCCGGCTTGCCGCTTTCGAGCACATACCGGATGCGCGGCAGCCCGCTTTTTCGGATGAAATCCTCATAGGCCGCGAGCGGATGCGCGGTAAGGTAAAAGCCGATAACTTCCTTTTCGTTGGCCAGCAGTTCGCTTTGTGAAAATTCCTCCGCGGGCGGAATCTCGGCGTCGCTGATGGAGCCGCCCGAGCGGCCGAACAGGCTCACCTGGCCCGAAAGCGCCGCTTTCGCCTGTTCCTCGAAGCGGCCCATCAGCCCCGGGCCGGAAATCATGAGCTGCCGGCGGGTGTGGCCGAGGCTGTCGAACGCGCCGCATTTTATCAGGCTTTCGAGCGCGCGTTTGTTCAGGTCGTGTGGGCACATGCGCAGGCAAAAATCGCTGAAAGAAGAAAATTGGCCGTTTTGTTTCCGTTCCTCTACCAGCGCGCGGATGAAGCCGCGCCCCAGATTCTTGACGGCCAGCAGGCTGAACCGGATGTTGCCGCCGCTCACCGCGAAGCCCTCGCCGCTCACGTTGATATCCGGCGGCAGGATGCGGATGCCCAAACGCTGACACTCGCCGATATATTCGGAGACCTTGTCGGCATTATCGAGCACGCTGGTGAGCAGGGCCGCCATGAATTCCTTCGGGTAATGGCATTTGAGATAGGCGGTTTCGTAAGCGACAATGGCATACGCCGCGGCGTGGGATTTATTGAAGGCGTAGGCGGCAAAGCCGGCCATTTCGTCGAAGATCTCGTTTGCCGTTTTTTCGTCCACGCCGTTGCGCACGGCCCCCACACATTCAAAGCTGCCGTCCTCGCGCTGGATGCCGTGAACGAAGTTCTCGCGCTCTTTTTCCATCACGCCGGCCTTTTTCTTGGCCATAGCGCGGCGCACCAGATCGGCGCGGCCATAAGAATAACCCGCCAGCTTGCGCACGATCTCCATCACCTGCTCCTGGTAGACGATGCAGCCATAAGTGACGTCGAGGATGCTTTTGAGAAGCGGATGCTTATAGGTGACACGCTCGGGGTGATGCCGGTTTTCCACATATTTCGGAATGGATTCCATCGGCCCCGGGCGGTAGAGCGAGTTGACTGCGATGAGGTCCTCGATGCGCTCCGGCCGCAGATTCACGAGCACCTGCTTCATGCCCGCAGATTCAAACTGGAACACGCCCTCCGTAGCACCCTGTGAGAACAGGGCGTAGGTGTCCGCATCGTCGTACGGAATCCCCTCTATGGTAAAATTCGGGTCGTATTTGTCGCGGATCATCTTTTGCGCATCATCGATGACTGTGAGCGTGCGCAGCCCGAGAAAATCCATTTTGAGCAGGCCCAGCTCCTCGAGCGTGCCCATCGTGTACTGGGTGACGATCGATTCGTCGTTCTTCTGTAAAGGCACATAGCTGTCCACCGGGTCGCGCGTGATAACGACGCCCGCCGCATGCATGGAAGCATGCCGGGGCATTCCCTCCAGGCCGCGCGCCGTATCGATCAGCTCTTTGAGCCGCTCGTCGGAGTCGTAAAACGCCTTAAGGTCGGGGGAAGCGTCAAGGGCTTTTTCAATGGTCATGCCGATTTCGGCGGGCACGAGTTTCGCCACGCGGTCCACCTCCGCGTAGGCCAGCCCCATCACACGCCCCACATCGCGGATGGCCGCGCGGGCCGCCATGGTGCCGAACGTGATGATCTGCGAAACGTGGTCGGCTCCGTATTTGCGCACCACGTAGTCGATCACCTCCTGCCGGCGGACATAGCAGAAGTCGATATCGAAATCGGGCATACTGATACGCTCGGGGTTGAGGAAACGCTCGAACAGCAGGTTATAGCGCAGCGGGTCGATGCCTGTGATGCCCACGCAGTAGGCCACCAGGCTGCCCGCGCCCGAGCCGCGCCCCGGCCCCACGGGAATATCCACACTTTTCGCGTAGCGGATAAAATCCTGCACGATCAGGTAGTAATCCACGTACCCCATGCGGTTGATGGTTCCGAGCTCATATTCCAGCCGCTCCATCACCTCCGGCGCGGGGCTTTCGCCGTAATGCCGGTGCACGCCCTTCATGCTCATGCGGCGCAAATATTCGTAATGGTCCTCGCCATTCGGAACTTCAAAATGCGGCAGGATGGTTTTGCCGAAGGTGAATTCCACGTTGCAGCGCTCGGCGATCTCCACCGTATTGGAAATCGCCTCGGGGAAATCCGGGAACAGCGCCGCCATCTCTTCCCCGGATTTCATGTAGAATTCTTCGGTGGAAAAGCCCATATGCGGCTCGTCCAGCGTTTTGTTCATCTGGATGCACAAAAGCACCCGTTGGAGGTTCGCATCCTCGCGCGAAAGGTAATGCGCGTCGTTGGTTGCGATGAGCGGAATGCTCAGCTCATGCGAAAGCTGAACGATCTGCGGATTGATGGATTTCTGCTCCGGCAGCCCGTGATCCTGTAATTCCAGGTAATAATTTCCTTCCCCGAACAGTTCAAGGTACTGCTGCGCCTTGCTTTTGGCTCCCTCGTAATCGTTTGCGAGAAGCCGGCGCGGCACTTCACCCGAAAGGCAGGCCGAGGAAGCGATCAGCCCCTCGTGATATTGTGTGAGCAGTTCAAAGTCCACGCGCGGTTTGCCGTAAAATCCGTCGATCCACGCCTGTGAAACGAGCTTGATGAGGTTCTGGTACCCCTGATTGTTTTTGCAAAGCAGCACCAGATGCCCGTGCTCCGCATCCGGATGATAAAGCCGGTCGTGCCGCGTGCGCGCCGCCGTATATACCTCGCAGCCGATGATGGGCTTGATTCCCTGTCGCTTCGCTTCTTTATAAAAGTCTACGGCTCCGTACATCACGCCGTGGTCGGTTACGGCCACGGCTTTTTGCCCCAGCTCTTTCGCTCTGGCTACGATGCCGCCGATGCGGCAGGCGCCGTCCAGCAGGCTGTATTCGCTGTGCAGATGCAGATGTACAAAGTCCGGCATAAAATGCGTTCTTCCTTTCGTCCGGCCCGCCTTTTCGGGACCGAAACTGTATTTTTTACTGGTTTTTCGCGATCTCCACAATCCGTTTCAGGCGGTGGTTGACTCCGCTGCGGCTGATGCCGGCGAGTGCCGCCAGCTCGCGCAGCGACGCGTCCGGATATTCGAGCCGGATGCGGGCCATCTCGCGCAGTTCTTCGGGCAGCGTTTCCCCGGGCGATGCGAAAAGCCTGCGGATAGCCTCGATCTGCTCCGAAGCGGCGTAAACGGTTTTTCCGATGTTTGCGGTTTCGCAGTTGGTAACGCGGTTGACCTTATTGCGCAGGTCCTTGTAGACCTTGATATCCATCAGTTCCAGCGAGGAATGCACGGCGCCCATCAGGGTGAGCATATCCTCGATCTGGCCGCTCTCTTTAAAGTAAACGACAAAATTGCCCTTGCGCACGATGGTCTTCGGCTCGAAAGAAAGTTCCTGCAAAAGGTCCGCCAGGTCGCTTCCCAGCTTGAGATGCGGTGAAACGAACTCCAGATGGTAGTCCTTCGCAGGGTCCACCATGGAGCCGCAGATCAAAAAAGCGCCGCGCAGGAAGGCCGCGTTGCAGCAATCGTTCTCCAGGTTGGCACGGTTGAGCCGGAGCGTCACGCTTTGGCCGTTGTGCCCGAAAGATTCGAACAGGCCGCCGCCGTGAATATGGAGCGCCAATACCGGCCGGCCGTCGCCGCGGCTCGAAACGGAGGGTACGGCCGCCGCTCCCAAACCGCTCAGCAGCGACGCCGCCCGGTCGATGATCTCCCTGTTCTCGCTTTGCACGAGCATACCCTTGGGGGAGAACAGCCGCCCGAACAGAAGAAGCCCATATAACTCGGCCCTGCGGCAGCAGGCGTTCACAGCCGTTTGTGTGCAGAGTTCATTTTTTACTTTTTGTGCAAATGTCACGGCGGAAACTCCAGAGTTCCGGCTTTTCCGGTCCCGGCCGCCAAAGCGGCGGGTAGGACGGAAAGCCTCAGGTTTTACGAATATCCCGGTGATTGACGGAGGCGCGCACGCCTTTTTCCACCAGATGCTTATAGAGCGCTTCCGCAATAGCCACGGAGCGGTGCCTGCCTCCCGTGCAGCCGATGCCGATTACCAGCTGGCTCTTGCCCTCTTCCACATAGAGTGGGAGCATATAGTCGATCATATCGAGCAGCCGCGTCATGAAGCCCTGGGTTTCGGCGTTGGCGAAAACGTACTCCCACACCGGCGCGTCCAGCCCGGTGAGCGGGCGCAGCTCGTCCACATAAAACGGATTCGGAAAACAGCGGACGTCGAAAATCAGGTCGCATTCGGAGGGCGTGCCGAACTTAAAACCGAACGACATGCAGTTCACGATCAGGCCCGTGCGGCTGTCCCCCAAAAAGAGGACCGTTACCCGCTCCTTGAGCTGCGATGGTGAAAGATTCGTCGTATCGATGACATAATCGGCGCGTTCCCGCACGGGCTGCAGAATCCGCCGCTCCTGCGCCAGCGCCTGTTCGATGGACATGCCGTTTTCCGCCAGAGGATGCTTGCGCCGCGTTTCCTTGTAGCGGCGCTGAATCACAGAGTCGTCCGCATCGATGAATAGAATTTTGTAATCCACCTGCTGCTTCAGCTCGTCGAGATCCTCGAACAGATCGTGGAACATCGCCCCGCCGCGCACGTCCGTCACAATGGCGATATTGCTGATTTTCCCATCCGTCTGCACGCACAGTTCCGCAAATTTGGGAATCAGCGCGGGGGGCATGTTATCCACGCAATAAAAGCCGATATCCTCAAGCGCGTTGACTGCGCGCGATTTTCCCGCGCCGGAAACTCCGGTTACGATCACAAAAGCCACCGAACTACCTCCTCCGCCGGACGCAGGCCGCGCCGAACGCTTTGCTGTGCATTTGAGTTTTTTGTTTTTTGAAGATTATGCAGGCAGCACGGGCGTTAAAATTCCCCCGCGAGCCGGATTTCCTGTTCCAGCAGGACACCGGTTTGCTCCTGCACACGCCGCTTTACCGTTTCGATCAGACTGAGCACGTCCGCGCAGGTAGCGCCGCCCGCATTGACGATGAATCCGGCGTGTTTCTCACTTACCATCGCCCCGCCCACGCGCGCGCCCTTGAGCCCGCACTGCTCGATCATCGTGCCGGCAAAAAAGCCGGGCGGGCGCTTGAATACGCTTCCGGCGCTGGGTTTATCGAGCGGCTGCTTGCTGCGCCGCCGCTCCATCAGCTCCTCCATACGGAAAGCGATTTCCTCCCCGTTTCCGCCGTGCAACGCAAACCGCACTTCGGTAATGATCCGGCCGGTTCCCGTGTAGGCGCTTTTGCGGTAACCGAAGGCGAGTTCCTCGCCGCTGCAGGCGCCGAACGCAGCGCCGTCGAGATGCCGGGCGGACGCGACCACGTCCTTCATCTCTCCCCCGTAGGCTCCGGCGTTCATATATACCGCGCCGCCCACCGAACCGGGGATTCCGTAGCCAAATTCCAGCCCGGCTAGGCCCGCGTCGCGCGCGGCAATACAAGCCGCCTTAAGCGGCTCCCCCGCCGCGCACACAAGCGTTTCGCCCTCTATGCGGATGCCGCGCAGGCCGAGCGTTTCCATCACCGCACCGCGAATTCCCTGGTCGGATACAAGCAGGTTGCTGCCGCAGCCCAGCGGAAAAATTGAAACGCCCTCCCGCGCGCAAAACGCGCACAGCTTTTCAAGAGCGTCCGCGTTTTGCGGTACCAAAAACAGATCGGCCGGCCCGCCGATCCGGAATGTGGTATGCCGGCTCATCGGCTCCTGCTCGAAGTATTTCACGCCCAGTGAATCGGCCAGCCCGCGCAGCCGTTCCAGCGCCGTCACCCTACCGCCTCCGCATCTCTTGTCAAATCTCCCGCCGAGATCAACTCGCCCGCCGCCGATATGGGGTTTGCGAGCCGTTCAAACACGGTCTTCGTACAGCTCGCCCAGCAGGGCGGCGCCAATGATACCGGCGTCGTTGCCCAGCTTCGCAATGCGGAGCTTTGTCTGCTTCTGTGCGAAACGGCTGTAATGCTCCTTTTCGATGAAGGCTTCCAGCGGCTTGATGAGGTTGTCGCCTTCCTTGCAGATTCCGCCGCCGAGGCAGATGAGCTCCGGTTGGAATATATTGATAATATTGACAATACCGCAGCCAAGGTAGTTTAAATAGGTATTCACCACCGCGCTTCCGGCCGCGTCGCCCGCGCGCATCGCGTCGAAAGCGGTTTTGCCGTTCACGTTTTCGAGCAAGCCCGCAATCTCCCACATCGCGCTGTCGCGGTGGATCTGCATGGCCTCGCGCGTAATCGCAATCAGGCCCGACGCGGAAGCGTAAGCTTCCCAGCAGCCGCGGCGCCCGCAGGTGCATTCGCGTCCGCCGTATTCGATCACGGTATGCCCGATTTCTGCGCCGGCGTAATTAAAGCCTTCGAGCAGCCTGCCGTTCAGGACAATACCCCCGCCGACGCCCGTGCCCAGCGTGATAACGACAGCAGATTCGGCGTCCTTCACCGCGCCCGCACGGTATTCGCCGTAAGCGGCCGCATTCGCGTCGTTTTCAATATAAACCGTTTTCCCGAGCTCTTTTTTCAGGAGCTCGACCAGCGGTACATTCCGAAACCCCAGATTGTTGGCGTATTCGATGGTGCCGGTTTCGGCGTTCGCCGTGCCGGGCGCGCCTACGCCCACCCATTTGATTTCCTCCATGGAAATGGAGGCGCGCCGCAAAAGCGAACGCGTGAGCGCAGCCATATCCACGACGATCTCTTCCGCGCTGCGCGGCAGGGCGGTGGGCACGCTGTCCTTCAGTAGGATGTGCATGCCGCTGTCGACAATTCCTACGGCAATGTTGGTGCCTCCCAGGTCGATTCCGATGGTGTACAAATTTAACCCTCCCTGTATTTCCTCAAGCGTTGCGGTAAAGCTCCCGCATATGGCTCAGCCCTTGACCTCACAGGATATTCCGGCTTCGTTTGGTTTGAATGTATGCCGCCAGCGTTTCGAGTGTCCGGTTCACGATCAGCTCCGGCGGAAACCCGATTTCTTCAAGCATTTGGAGCGCGTCCGCGTGATCTCCCACGGAGAAGCAGAAATGCGCGTCCGAATTGACGACGATGGGTACGCGGTGCCGCTTGCAGAGCAGGGCAATCTCCCTGCAGTTGCGCTTTGCCCCCGCGCGGGAGGAAAACGAGTGGCTGTTGATCTCCACAAGCTTCCCTTTTTGCCCGAACACGGGGATTACGCGCGCGTAATCGTACCGGTATTCCTCCGTACCGCTGTGGCCGATGACGTCGATGAGCGGGTTTTCCGCCAAAGCGAGATAAGCCCGCGTGCACTGTTCCGGCGTCATTTTCCCGGCCACCGGCTCATGAAACGAGACGATCACCCAGTCGAGTTCTTCCAGATAGCGCTCGCAAAGATCAAGCGCGCCGGACTCGTTCAATATATTCGCTTCCACGCCGTGGAGCACCCGTACGCCCTCGATATAGGTCGGCAGAATCCGCATATTTCCGAAATGCCATTCGTGCGCGCCGTCCGGAATCGCGGGGCCGTGGTCCGTAACGGCGATGGCGCGCAGGCCCTTAAGTTTTGCGTAGTGCGCAAGCTCTAAAACCGTGCTGTAGGCGTGCGTGCTCGCCACCGTGTGGCAGTGCGTATCGGTTTCCATCGTAATGTAGCGTCCGTTTTCGCTCATTTTTTCCATCCATTCGCTTCTTTTCCCGCTGCGTTTCCGGAAACGCTTAATACGCGTCCCAATCGACCTCCTGCGCGGTTTTTGCCTGGGCGTCGTCGGCCATTCCGAGCCGAACCAGAAGCTCCTGCGCGGCGTTATAGCCCATCTTTTTCTGCCGGTTGTTCATGGCCGCCACTTCGATGATGATAGCGAGGTTGCGGCCCGGTTTGACCGGAATGGTGAGCGACGGCACGTGAATGCCGAGAATTTCGGTCTGCTCGTTGTCCTCCCCCAGGCGGTCATAGATTTTGTTGCTGTCCCAAACCTCCAGATGGATGACCATATCGATCTTTTCGGTGATTTTCACGGCGCCCATGCCGAAGATGCGCCGCGCGTTGATGATGCCGACGCCGCGCAGCTCCACAAAGTGCCGGATGTTTTCCGGCGAGGAACCAACTAAGGTCTTGCTGCTGACGCGCCGGATCTCCACGGCGTCGTCGGCAATCAGCCGGTGCCCGCGCTTAACCAGCTCGATAGCCGTTTCGCTTTTGCCCACGCCGCTTTCACCGAGCAGCAGAATGCCTTCGCCGTAAACCTCCACAAGCACGCCGTGCCGCGTGATACGCGGCGCGAGCTGCACGTTCAGGTAGGTGATCAGGCTCGACATGAATCCGGATGTCGGTTCGTTGGTGCGCACAAGCGGCACGCCGTACTGCTTCGCAAGTTCCACGAATTCCGGGAAGATCTCCAGGTCGCGGCAGACGACCACCAGCGGAGGGCGCCGGGCGAGCAGCTTGTCGATGGCGCTGCGGCGCTTTTCTTCCACAAACCGCCGCAAAAACGACACCTCGGTAAGTCCTACAATCTGAATGCGCGTGTTGTCGAAGTAATCGAAAAATCCGCCGAGCTGAAGGCCCGGACGGTTGATGTCGATGCTGGTGACCAGAATTTTCTCCGGGTTATCCGGAATATAGATCTTCTCCAGCGAAAATTCCCGAATAATCTTAGAAAGCGGAACTGAAAATTTACCTTCCATCTGTTGTACCATCCTTCGCTCCGGAACGGCTGTTTCCCGGTTTGCGTGTTCTCCATCATTATATGCCAAACACAGGCTTTATTCAATTCATTTTTCGCCCCGGCGCCGGCGCGTTCAGCCGGGAGCTTTCATGCTTTCCACCCGGTCGGCGATATTCTTGCGGTAGTTGACGACATTATGTACGTATTCGCTGTCCATAAACCGGGAGGTGATGATAAAATCCGCCGTGGATTTATTATTAGCCATCGGGATGTCGTAAACCTGCGCGATACGCAGCAGCGCTTTCACATCCGGGTCGTGCGGCTGCGCTTCAAGCGGGTCCGAAAAGAAGATCACAAGGTCGATCCTGCCCTCCACGATTTTCGCGCCGATCTGCTGATCGCCGCCGAGCGGGCCGCTGTTGTAGCCTTTCACCGTCAGGCCGGTCCTGTCCGTAATCAGCCGGGCCGTGGTTCCGGTGCCGCTCAGCCGGTGCTTTTCGAGTACGGCCTTATTCTCGAGGCACCAGTTTACCAATTCCTCTTTTTTATGGTCGTGGGCGATCAGAGCGATATTCTTCTGTTTTGCAATAGTAAAGGGCACGTAATCCTCAACGATCATTCTTTTGCTCCCTTTCTTTCCTCGGAGGTATTTCCATTATTCTTTGCAGCATTTCCAGTAAAGGCTGATTTGTTCGAGAATGTTTCGCCGAATCAAAAAGGCGGATGGACGAAGCAAAACTTTTCTCAATTCTTTTTTCTCAGTCCTTCCTGGAATTGCGATTATAACCCTTCTATTCATTATACCGAAGCGCCCGGTTCAAAGCAAATCCGTTTTTTTGCCTCTCCGATAAAAAGGCCCGGCGCGCAGAACGTCTTTTCTGCACGCCGGGCCTTCCGTAAAATGGAAACGGATCAATACAAAGCAGGTTCGAGCGAAAGCGCCCCGGCAACGGCGGCGCCGAGCAAACTGCCGTCCTGAACGTCGTGGAGCGCGTACGGCAGCCCCAGCCGCTCCCCGAGCAGCACCTGCGCTTCCTGGCGGAGCTTTTCCCGGAACGTTCTGGAATGGTGGCACACCGAACCGTCGAGCGCAATTCCCAGCTTGCCGCCGCTTTTCGCGCCGCTGGATTTGAGCAGCGAAGCCGCAAGATCGATGGAAACAAGCTTTGCCGTGCGTTCGGCAAGAGCCTCCAGTATCTGGCGCATGGCCGAACGGTCGGCCTCCGCCGCGCAGCACTGGTCCAAAGCGTTCGTGTCCTTTTGGTCGAGGAACACATCGATTTCCTTTGCGTGGAGAACTTTGAGGTTTGCAAGCCTCCAGGCGCATTCCGAGGAGAAAAGTCCCTCTCCCGCCGCGTGGCGCAGCGCCGTGAGTGTGAGCCCCCCCTGGTATTTGCCGGAAATCATTTTCTCAAACGTCTGAACGCCGGGGTTGCCTGTCGTTTTGTCGTACGCAAGGTCGATTTCCCCGCGCGGGAACAGCGCGTACCCGCCCGATTCCGTGTTGATCGGCAGCGGCGAGGAAACGCCGCTCAATTTCCCGACGCCGGGGCTCTGAACATAACAGGTATTGGAACCGGTGCCCAGAATAAATCCGACGCAGGCCGCATACCCGCCCGCCATGCCGGCGAACATGGTGGCCACGGCGTCGTTGAGAACGAGCACCCGCTTGGAACCCAGCCCGTGAGCGGCCATGGCTTCCTGCAATCCCCGGCCGAGCCGCGCTCCCACAAGCCCGCGCACTTCCACGCCTTTGCTCATGAACACGGCCTCGCTGTCCCCGTCCTGCAGAGGCTGCGCGGGATAGGAAAAGCAAAACGCAACGGTGCCGCTTTTCCCCGCGATGGGCGCGAGTGAATCGGCCAGCGCATCGAAAAACTCCGAACGGTCCACCGCCCCGCGGGAGCCGGGCATGGCGCGCACTGAAAAGTCCTCCACAACCGCCTGACCGTTTTCAAAGCGCACCGATGCGGAACGCAAGTTCGTGCCTCCCGCATCCAATACCAGCAGCGGCGCGGTGTTCTTTGGCAACGTCTTTGAAACCGGCAGATAGGTGGGAATCATTCGCAAGCTGCCTTCCCCCTGCAGCCCGCGCTCCATTTCATCCATGAACCGCCGGCAT
This sequence comes from Bacillota bacterium, assembly GCA_023391535.1. Taxonomy (GTDB): domain Bacteria; phylum Bacillota; class Clostridia; order Oscillospirales; family Ethanoligenentaceae; genus JAEWAU01. The sequence continues at coordinate 16,970 of JAEWAU010000078.1, forward strand.
TCCGCCTGGGCGTCCATCTCCCTTAAATCGACTCCGTTCCGCAGCAAAAATGCCGCTACGGCCTCATTGTTTACCATAAAAAACGTTACCTTTCTTTTTTTCGAGTTTTTTCTATTTTACTCCCATTTTCTTAGTTGCACAAGCGTTTTTTCACTTGGCCGGTCTCCGCGCCGCGGCCTTTTCCACCAGCTGTTTCGTAAAACATACCAAGCTATAAACCGCATGCGGTATTCGGGAAATTTGCACCTGTAAACCGAGAAAAACGCAAACCGGCAAGAAATCCGGGGCAAGATGAACCCCGATTTTCGCGCGGTCTGCGTATCTGCTTCTATTTTTTCGCTGCGGATATTTATATCAGGCAATCCGATTGCGGTATTCCGCCGCGGTGATGCCTTCTTCTTTTTTAAATGTTTTTGAAAAATGGGCGATATTGGCGAATCCGACCATTTCGCTGACTTCCGAAATGCTCAGCGACGGGTTTTTAAGCAGATCTTTCGCCGCCTTGATTCGCACGCCGTTGACGACATCGGAAAAATTTTCGCCGCAGTAGCGGTTGAGAAGCTTGCTCAGATGCCATTGGCTGACGTAGACTTTCTCCGCAATCTCCATTAAGGTAAGTTTTTCGGTAAAATGCTCTTCGATGTATTTGAGCGTGTTGCGCACAATGAAATTGGAACAGTCCCCGGAAAGCGCCGGCTCCCCCGCGGGCGCAGCGGCTCCGGGCGCCCCCGCCTCGGGCAAACGCCCGGAGCGCTTCAGATTTGCCGTCATCGCCGAAATTGCCTCGCGCAGTTCGTCCATTTTGGAGGGCTTGAGCAGAAAACGGGTAACCCCCAGCTTGATGGCCTGCTGGGCGTATTCAAAGTTGCGGATTCCGGTGAGCACCGTGATCTGCATTTCCGGGAATTCGGATTTAAGGCCTGCCAGCATATTAAGCCCATCCACGTTAGGCATCCGGACATCGGTAAACAGAATGTCGGGCTGATAACGGCGGATCGCATATGCGCCGGAAACGCCGTCGGAGGCCTCCGCAACGACATAGCAGTCGAAATCCTGCCAGGGCACGGCTTTTTTCAGCCCCTCCAGAATGAACTGCTCGTCGTCTACGATCATTACCTTATACATCATGAAACCTCCAACAGCCGGCGGTTGATCTGGAAAAAAGTGCGCGGTACGCGCATCTCCGGTCATCAGCCTTTTACGGCGCCTGCGGTAAGCCCTTTGATGATATTGTTCTGCAAAAAGACGTAAACAATCAGCACCGGGATGACCACGAGCGTGACGGCAGCCGCCATCAGGCCGTAATCGGTGCCGTAAATCGAACTGATCTCATTCAAGAGGCGGGTAATGGTGAAAGTTTCCTTATAGCGGAGGAAGAAAAGCTGCGTAAAAAGGTCGTTATACGACCACAGGAACGCAAAGATCGCAACCGTGGCAAATGCCGGACGCAGCAGCGGGACGACAATTCGGAAAAACACGCCGTAGACGCTGGCTCCCTCCAGATAAGCGGATTCCTCCACGTCGATCGGAAGGCTCTGGATATTGCCGATGAGGATGACGATTGCGAAGGACAGGTTGCCCGCGATCTGCGGCAGGATAACCCCCAGCGCATGGTTGACCAGATGCATTTTGAAAATGATGCCGTAAACCGGGATGATCGTGGAAAACGCCGGAAACATCAGGCTCGCGTAAACCAGCGAAAGCAGAACGCCGCGCCCGCGGAACAGATAGCGGCCGAGCCCGTAAGCGGCAAGCCCGCCGAAAATCAAAACCGCCAGCATCACGGTGCCTGAAATAACAAAGCTGTTCACATATGCCCATCCGACATTCATTTTGCCGAAAGCCGTTTGATAATTTGCCAAGGTGGGGTCGGTTGGAATATTGAAGGAGTTATTAAGAATTTCCGTTTTGGGCCGGAACGAGTTGACGATTACCCAGAAAAACGGATACACGGTTGTTACGGCCCACAGGGTGAGAACGATGTAAGTAATGACCTTGCCGACGCCTATGGGACGATGCTGACGCGGCTGAATCAGGCCCATTTCATATGTACTCATGGCGCTGTACTCCTTTACTCCGGGTGCCCGCATCAAAAAGCGGAATTTCCGAAGCGCTTGATCTTACGGGCAAAACGGCTGAAAAATCGCCGGTCAATACTCCCTGGTTTTGAAAACGCCGTTCACCAACTGAGAAAGCACGACACCCAAAGCCACAATGAGCACGGAAATGGCCGAGCCATAACCGACCGACTGGATTTCGAAAGTCTGCTGATACATGTAGGTGCCAAGGAGATAAGTGGAGTTGAACGGGATGCCGCTCGGGAACATCGTCCACGGCAGATCGAACACCTTGAGCGCGCCGGTTACGGAAAGGATCAGGCAGGTGACCAGCACGTTGTACAGCATCGGCAGCGTAATATAGCGGATCTTTTTTAAGCCGGTAGCTCCGTCCATGGCCGCCGATTCGAACACGTCCTCCGGAATTCCGCCGATTCCGGCCAGAATGATGACGAAATAGAAGCCCACATACTGCCACAGCACCGGGATGCAGAGGGTGAGAAACGCCAGGCTCGAGCTTTTGAAATCCACCGCGTGCATTCCAAGCGCAACGAGCAGCTGGTTTATCATGCCGCCCGGGTACCCGTCGGTGTAAAGGAGCATAAGGTCGAACAAAAGGCCGAGCGCCGTGGCCGAAATGACGATCGGGAAGAAATAAACGGTGCGGAAGATCTGCGCCCCCTTGCGGATGGAATCCACCAGCAGCGCGAGCACCAGGGCGATGCCCACCTGAAAAACAACCGTCAGCGCCATAATTATGAGCGTGTTGATCAGCGACGTGCGTATCAGCGGGTCGGAGACCATCGTCTTATAGTTGGCAAGGCCGACAAAGGCTCCCGCCTTCCCGCCCAGCGCAGTGATGCGGCACAGGCTATTATAGATGTTCACCAGAAAGGGATAGAACAGAAAAACCGTCATAAACGCAAACGCAGGGATCAAAAAGATAAACAGCGGGGATTTTCGTTTGAACAACATCGAATTCACAGTGCACCACTCCCAAAGCAATTCCGGACGGGCACGATCTTACACAGGGCGGAGAACCGCCGCATGCTCAGCGCATCCATGCGGAGACTCATACGAATCTCCAATAAAATAAAGGAGGTAAATCCGCGTCAAACCCCGTAGGGAAAAGCTTTTGCCGCGGATTTTATCCGCTTTTTCATCGGATATTCGTACCGTAAGAAAGAACAGGGGAGCAAAACTTCGCTCCCCTGTTTTCCTTGCGCATGAACATCGGGTCGCGACGATCGGATATTCCGGATCGGTCAGTTCGAGGTGTTCAGCGCAATCGCCGTCTTAAGGGCATCCGCGGCGGTCATCTTGCCGGCCGCGACGCTGGCCATGTTGTTCACAAGGCTGGTGTAGCAGGCCTGGCTCAGCCGGGAATCGGTAGCGGCGTCCACAGACTTGGCGTCGGATGCCATCTGAATACCGGCCTTCGCCAGAGCGGAAAGGCTGGAATCCGGAGTCACTTCCGAGGCCGGGCTGCCGCCGGCTGCATCGACAAACGCCTTAATGGAATCGTTGGAAGTCATGAGCATGATAAACTTCACGGCGGCGTCTCTCTTGGCAGGGTCATCCCAGGCTTTCTTGGAGATATAGAAGCCCGAAGAGAAGCCGGAGATGATGTCGGAGGGGTCCTTCGAAGAACCGGGAGCCGCCGGGAACGGGACGACGGTGGTGTTTGCCGCATCCGTCACGGAACCGGCAAACCAGGAACCGTCAACGCGCATAGCGGCTTTCTTATTGATGAAAAGCTGCTGGATTTCCGCGTCTTTGGAGGAGGCGTAGTTCGACGGGAACGCGCCCATGTCGGCGAACGTCTTAAAGAGGCCCAGGCCCGTCGTCCAGCTCGCGGGCACTTTGCTCATATCGGTGCCCGGGTTGACGCTGTGATCCTTCACGCCGCCCTCGGCAAGGATGAAGTGCTCGATAAAATAGTGCGGCACATCCGCCAGCGATGCTGCGAACGGGATAACGCCCTTGGAATGGAAGGTCGTAACCGCTTTCGTCAGGTTGTCCCATGTAGTGGGAAGCTGCAGCTGATACTTGTCAAACATGTCCTTGTTGCAGAAAATGCCTTCCCAGTAGCCGCGCACCGGCACGGCGTAAGCCTTGCCGTCGCTGGCCTTTATCTGATCCATAACGCTGCTTTTGATGTTCTTCGCGTAATCCGGATACGCCGCCTGGATGGTGGCGAGATCCACAACCTGGCCGGAAGACACGATGGTAGAGGCGTCGGAGCCGGTGAAGAAGAAGGTCACGTCCGCTTCGCTGCCGCTGTTGAAGTCGTTGACAACCTGAGCTTTCCAGGTCTGGTCGGACGTTGCGGATGCGTCTTTTACCGTAACATTGTTTTCGCTTTCAAACTTCACGATATTCTGGTTGTAGACGGCCGCACTGGGGTCGGTTCCTCCGAACATGCTCACCGTGCGAAGCGTTACGCGCCCCGCGCTGGAACTGCTGGATGGCTGAGAAGCCGTACCGGCCGTATTGCTGGAACTGGACGAGGGCGTATTCTTTGCGCAACCGCCCAGCATCCCCACGCCGACTACGACGGACAGGAGTGCTGCTATTGCTCTTTTCATGAGTGTGCCTCCTCTCGAATTTGTATTATGGGATTCATAATACAAGAGATATTTTAGTGAGAAACGAAGGCGCCCACAAGATTTAGAATTGGCGTTGGTTGTTCAGAATTGTTCGTTTGCTAAAGAATCGGCGAAAATTTATTGTCAATACGCTTTAAAGATCATTCGGAGATGAGATTTATTCGTATATCCTGAACAAATATTTCGGTCTGCGTGGTTCCATCCGGCTGTTTTTTCAGGCGCAGACCAGCGGCCGAGCCGTAGATGAGGCGGAGCCGCTCGCTTATGTTCGCCATGCCGAGACGTCCGCCGGAGCCGGAGCTGTCCTCCAGCATCCGGTTGACGCGGGCCACCTCGGCCTCGTTGATCTCGTGCCCGCTGTTGCGGATGGAAACCCGAAGCCCGTATTCCCCCTCCCGCGCCACCGTGAACCACAGCACCGCGTGCTCCACCGGCTCCAGGCCGTGGACGATGGCGTTTTCGAGAAGCGGCTGGAAAATGAGCCGCGGAACCATCCAATCCAGGATGTCGGTGTCGATCTCCTTGCGGATCTCGAGCCGGCTGCCGAAGCGCATGGACATGATGTACAGATACGCATCCGCGTGCTGCATCTCTTCGCGCAGCGGGATAAGCATCTTTTTATTCCGGTCCATTCCCGCTTCCAGAATGGTGGAAAGCGATTCAATCATTTTGGAGAGTTCCTCGTCGCCTTTCAGGCGGGAGCGCCAGTTCATCATTTCCAGAGTATTGTTGAGAAAATGCGGGTTGATCTGCGATTCCAGCGCCATGATGCGCGAATTACGCGACGCCGTCTGTTCCTTGACGATCCGGTCGATCAGCCCGCGGATCTGCCGCGACATGGCGTTGAAGGAAGCGGCGATCTGCCCGATCTCGTCCCTGTGCACATGTTTGACCTGTGTTCCGAGCTGCCCGGCTTCCAGCGCACGGGTCGCCTTCACAAGCTCCGCCACGGGCCGCGTGATGCTTCGGTTGAAAAACCACAGCACCGCGGCGAGCAGCGGCAGCAGCGCCAGCATCAGAAGAATCAGAATGAGCGGCAGATTCCGGTAGCTTTTGAACATCATCGCCTTATCGATCGTGACCTTGTAGCCGAGGATAAAATCGTCGGTATCCGGTTTCAGCTTGCCGTAGAAATAGATGCTGTCCTTGTTTTCCGTGATGCTCGTGGAACCGGAAGAAACTTTGTCCAGATACGCGTCCGTAGGCAGATCTTCCTGGCCGGCCCAGCCGGATTGACCGTTGATCGTAAAGAGTACGTTACCGTCCCAGAGAGTGTTTCCGGTGAAATCCCGGAACACCGTCTGCGGATCGATCTGCAGCACCAAAACCGCATAGGGCTTGAAATTATCCTTATTGAGCAGGTCCCGGATGACAAAAACGCGGTTGTCCTGGACAATAAAATTCGTGGTGTTTCCGAGCGTTTTGGAAAGCCGGATGGCCGCCTGATGCACGTGCTCCGTGTAGTAATCGTAATTGGAAGGGCCGTTCCGGCTCACATAGAAAATATTGTTCGGTTCGTTGCAGAGGAACATGCACGCGTAGGTAAAATCATCGGCAAAATAGTATTTTCCGGCAAGATACGACGTCACTCCGCGGTTGAAAACGACGTCGTCGCGGTCGGTCTGGTATTCTTTGTATGATTTCCAGATATCCGTATCGTAGGAAGCGTCCCGCGAAAGGGTGATGGTATTCTGCAGCTCCTGCACCGTGGCTTCGCCCGCATAATCCGCCGTATAACGGACCGACGCGCGGATGCGGCCGTTGATGGAGCCCAAAATGCTGACGATGCTGTACCCGCCCACCACGAGCATCGGGGTAAGCCAGCACAGGATAACCAGCAGGGTGAGCTTGAATTTGAGGGAAGCCGTACGCGGCCGCAGACGCCGTGCCAAACGCGTTCTAAGGGAATCGCCGGCAGCGGAGCCGCCCGCCGTTTGGCGGTTGTTTGCCTCCACCAATACCTTCCTCCCGTCCCTTCGGCCGCTGCAAAGCGCGCTTCCGTACCTTCGCGGCCGTCTTTTTTCCACTATCCGCACTTTTCGGGCGGCCGGCATCCCATGCAAACACCGCGCGCCCGGTGTAACTATACTTATTTTATCGTTTGGCAGGAGCAAGTCAACCCCGTACCCAAAATATCGGACGGGCCCGCGCGAAATCTGGGCAAGTTTGAGCAATCATTCACAACAGCAGGCATTGAAAAGAACCGGTTTATTTTTTATGATAGGGATGCGGAAGGCAGCGGAAAAAAACGGCCTCTCCGGCCGGAAAAAGACCGCGCGAAAGCAATTTTGCGCCGTTTTTTCGCTCCGTTCCCGGGAAAGGATGAAAATCTATGCGATACGGCTTTTTTGACAATGCCGCGCGCGAATACGTCATCGACCATGTGGACCTGCCCGGCTCCTGGACCAATTACCTCGGCGTGGAGGATTTCTGCACCGTGCTCTCGCAGAACGCGGGCGGCTACAGCTTCTGCGGCTCTCCACAGCACCGGCGCATCACGCGGTTCCGCGCAAATTCCGTGCCGCTGGACCGCCCCGGCCACTATGTCTACCTGCGCGACAACGCCACCGGCGACGCATGGTCCGTCTCCTGGCAGCCCGTGGGGAAGCCGCTCGATCAGGCGCGCTACGAATGCCGGCACGGGCTCTCCTATTCCAGATTCGCCTGCTCCTATGCGGGCATCGACGCCACGCAGACCCTTTTCGTCCCGCTCGGGGAAAAAGCCGAGCTGTGGGACGTGCGCGTGCGCAACACCGGTGCCGAGCCGCGCGAGCTGAGCATTTTCGGCTATGTGGAATTCTCGTTCCACAACATCGAGATCGACAACCAGAACCTTCAGATGAGCCTTTACTGCGCCGGCTCGCGCTACCGGGACGGCGTGGTGGAATACAACGCCTTTTACGAGAACGTCTGTGATTATTTTACCGCAAATTTCGACGCGGACAGCTTCGACTGCCTGCGCGACGTATTTTTAGGCCCCTACCGCACAGAAACGAACCCTCTCGCCGTAGAACGGGGCAGCTGTTCCGGCAGTTACGAAAAAGGCGGGAACCACTGCGGCGCTCTGCAAAAGGCTTTCACCCTCGCCCCGGGCGAGGAAAAGCGTTTTCTTTTCGTGCTCGGCGTGGGCGACGCTTCCGCGGCAGCGGAGGTGCGCCGCCGGTATTCCCGGTTTGACGCGGTGGACGGCGCTTTTCGGAAACTCGCGGAATGGTGGGAGAAAAAGCTGGGCAGGCTCCAGGTGGATACGCCCAGCGAAGGCATGAATACCTCGCTCAACCTCTGGAACCTCTATCAGGCCGAAATCAACGTCATCCACTCCCGGTTCGCCTCGTTTATCGAAGTGGGCGGTCGCACGGGGCTCGGGTACCGCGACACCGCGCAGGACGCAATGTGCGTGCCGCATTCCAACCCCGGCAAAACGCGGGTGCGCCTCACGCAGCTCTTGAACGGCCTGACCTCGGCGGGCTATGGGCTGCACCTGTTCGAGCCGGAATGGTTCGAGCGGGAGGATGAGCCGGCCTATGTCTCCCCCACTGTCATCCCCACGAAGAAAGCCGACCGCATCCACGGCCTGAAGGACGCCTGTTCCGACGACGCCCTCTGGCTGGTGCCCGCGCTGTGTGAATACATCAAGGAAACGGGCGACCTTGGCTTTGCCGAAGCGGTTGTCCCCTATGCTGACGGCGGAGAAGGCACCGTGTACGACCACATGCGGAATATTCTGAATTTTTCGGCGCAGCAGGTTGGGCAATCAGGTATTTGCAAGGGCCTGCGCGCCGATTGGAACGACTGCCTCAACCTGGGCGGCGGCGAAAGCGCGCTCACCTCGTTCCTGCACCACTGGGCGCTGGGTGAGTTCATTCTGCTGGCGCGCCGCCTCGGCCGCGCGGAGGATGCGGAGCGCTACGGGGCGATGCAGAAAAAGGTGGCCGAAGCCTGCGAAGCGCACCTTTGGGACGGCGGCTGGTACCTGCGCGGCATCACCAAGCACGGCGCCAAAATCGGCACGGCGGCGGATAAAGAGGGCCGCGTGCATCTCGAGTCCAACGCCTGGGCGGTGCTTTCCGGCGTAGCGCACGGCGAACGCGCCGAGCTTGCGCTGCAAAGCATCCATGAGTACCTCGCAACGCCCTACGGTATCCGGCTCAACGCGCCATCCTATACGAAGCCGGATGACGACATCGGCTTTATCACGCGCGTCTATCCGGGCATCAAGGAGAACGGGGCCATTTTCAGCCACTCCAATCCGTGGGTGTGGGCGGCCGAATGCACGCTGGGGCACGGCACCCGCGCCATGGAATACTACCAGTCCCTTCTGCCCTTCAACCAGAACGACCGCATCGAGGTGCGGCAGGCCGAGCCGTACAGCTACTGTCAGTTCGTCATGGGGCCGGACCACACCGCGTTCGGGCGCGCACGGCACCCGTGGCTCACGGGGAGCGCCGGCTGGGCTTACTTTGCCGCCACCCACTGCATGCTCGGCATCCGCCCCGAATACGATTCGCTCACTATTGACCCCTGCATTCCGGCCGCGTGGAAAGGCTTTTCGGCCACGCGCGTCTGGCGCGGCGCAACCTACCGCATCCGCGTGGAAAATCCGGACGGAGTCGAGAAGGGCGTGCGCTCGCTCACGCTCAACGGCGCGCCCGCAGAAACGATTGCGCCCATGCCCTCCGGCTCGGTGAACAATGTGGTGGTTATACTCGGCAGGCCGGAGTAAATTTCCGCGGCAAAATAAAGATTTTTGCGGCCTGTTCCCTTTGATGGGAATAAACCGCGGGGAAAAGAGGAAATGTTATGATCCATTTCGGTACCGGCGGCTGGAGGGCCATCATCGGGGACGACTTCATCCGTTCCAATATCGAGCTGGTGTGCGCGGCCCTTGTGGCGAAAATGCGGCGCGAGGGCGTGGAACAGGAGGGTGTTGTAATCGGCTTTGACCGCCGCTTCCTTTCGGACGACGCGGCCCGGTGGTGCGCCGGCACCTTTGCGGCATACGGCGTTCCCGTGAAAATCATCGAAAAGCCCGCCCCCACCCCGCTCATCATGTACGCCGTGCGCACCGGCGGGGAACCGTACGGCCTCGCCGTTACGGCAAGCCATAACCCGGCCAGCTACAACGGCATCAAGGTATTCACACGCGGCGGGCGCGACGCCGCGCGCGAAGTCACCGACGAGCTGGAAAACGAGATCGCAGCGATTTCCGGCACGCCGCTGCGCGTCGAATATGACGAGGGCGTGGAAAAAGGGCTCATCCGCACCATAGACCCCTTCAACAGCTACATCGACAGCATCCTTGCAATGATCGACGTGGAAAGCATCAAGGAACGGCACCTGAACGTGCTGCTCGACCCCATGCACGGCGTTTCGCGCACCTGCCTGCAAACGGTGCTGCTCACCTGCCGCTGTTCCATCGATGTCATCAACGACCGGCACGACACGCTGTTCGGCGGCCATCTTCCCTCTCCCTCCAGCGCCACGCTGCACAAGTTAGCCGATATGGTGGTGGAGCGCGGGTACGATATCGGCATCGCCACGGACGGCGACGCCGACCGTCTGGGCATCATCGACGAAAAGGGCAATTTCATCCATCCGAACGATATTCTTGTGCTGCTCTATTATTACCTGCTTCAGTACAAAGGATGGAAGGGCCCGGTGGTGCGCAACATCGCCACCACGCACCTGCTCGACCGCATCGCCGAGGATTTCGGGCAGATCTGTTACGAGGTTCCGGTCGGGTTCAAATGGATCTCCGCCAAAATGGACGAAACCGGCGCCGTAATCGGCGGCGAATCCTCGGGCGGGCTTACCGTGAAGGGCCATATCGACGGCAAGGACGGCATCTTCGCCGCTTCCATCTTGGTGGAAATGATCTGCCGTACCGGCAAGAGCCTGCACACGATGCTCGCGGATATCCGTTCGCGGTACGGCGACCCCAAAACCGTGGAGACGAATTTCCGTCTGAGCGCGGAGGAAAAGGATCGGCTCCAGACACGCCTGTTCCAAAACCGGGAGCTTCCGCCGTACGCGGATGAGATCGACCGCATATCGTACCTCGACGGGCTGAAGGTTTATTTCAAAAACGACGGCTGGATCATCTGCCGCTTTTCCGGCACCGAACCGCTGCTGCGCATCTATTCCGAAATGCCGGACGAAGCTTCCGCGCAGCGCGTCATCGGCGACACCACTTCTTTCCTTAGCATTCGGACGGATAAGGATTTTGTCGGCTGAGCCTTACCGGGGCTCCGGCGCCGACCGCCGAGCAGGAGGCCGAACATGCCGTTTATGTGGGACGAGATCCGCTAGCAGCTGCCTGTGCTGTGCGGTTGCATCCGCAAAAACGGGTGCTCTGAACCGCCTGCCCGGAGCAACCGCGGCTTTACCCACGCCGCGGCGGCATAGATGCGCGCGGGCTCAATCCGGATTATCCGCGCCCGCTGCCCCACGCTGCGCAATAAGCAGTAATATAAAAATATAATAGCATTACACGTAGAAAGGGTTGTTGCAAAACGCATTGTTATGCGTTTTGAAACAACCCCTTTCTGCGTATTTCCCAGGGAAAGCCCCGGTTCCTATTCCTTGTTCCGGTACTGATTTTTCATCTGGATGGAATTGAGATAAAGCTCATAATTTTGGCGGTTGGTCTTCACCATCGTATCCAGCAGGAAGCCGTCGAGCAAAAGCATGACGGCGATCACCTCAAAACCCAGAGCCAGCACGGCCGACGGCAGCTTCGTGATAAACCGCGCTTTCGCAAATTCCACAAAAACCGGAACGCCCACGCACAGCCCCAGCAAAAACGAGAGCAGCGCCAGAATGGAGAAAAACGGCAGCGGGCGATAATCCTTGAACAGCGAAACGATGGTACGGATTACGCGCGCCCCGTCGCGGTAGGTGTTCAGCTTGGATGTGCTGCCCTTGGGCCTGTCGCGGTAATCGATGGGAATTTCCTCGATTAAAAAGCGTTTGTCCAGCGCGTGGATGCTCATTTCCGTTTCAATTTCAAAGCCCGAACACAAGATCGGGAAGGTCTTGACAAAATAGCGGTTGAAGCCCCGAAACCCCGTCATGATATCCTCGATATCGCTCGAAAACAGCTGATCGATGAGAAAATGAACCAGTCGGTTCCCCAGATTATGAAAAGCCCTCTTGTTTTCCTGCTCATAACTGCCGTTGGAAAGGCGGTCGCCGATGGTCATATCGGCCCGTCCGGCGATCAGAGGCTCCAAAAGCCTGTGCACGGCCTCAGCCGGGTACGTATCGTCGCCGTCCACCATGATGTAATAGTCCGCGTCGACATTCCGGAACATGCTGCGCACGACGTTTCCTTTTCCCTGCCGGTATTCGCGGATGACGGTCGCCCCGGCCCTGGCCGCGATTTCGGCCGTTTTGTCTTTTGAATTGTTATCGTACACATAAATTTTTGCTTCCGGCAGCTCCCGGAGGAAATCGCGCACGACCTTTTCCACCGTCAGCTCCTCGTTATAGCACGGAATCAGAACTGCAATATCCATTTTTGTTTCCTGTCCTTTCGGCGGAGTCAAACCGGTATTCCGCTCTTTTTCTTCAGCGGCGGCCGCTTCGGCTCCTGAACACGGTAGAGGTAATACCCGTTTATTTTCTGCTGGGAGATCGGCATGAGCCGAACGCCGGCGCTCTCGAAGCCTGAAAGCATGCGGGGTGACACAACATACCGCACTCCGAGCTTAGGCAGCAGGCTGATATTCAGGCGCACAAGAATGCTATCCGAGCCGAGAAGCTTAACGGAGGTAGGCGTTTTACCGTTTTCCAGCAGCATGGCGATATGGGCATACCGGTTGTACTCCCTGCTGTACCGCCCCTTCGGGTCGATGATTTTCCACTTGGCGGCAGCGGGGTAATAGTTGACACCCGAAAGCGAGCGCACCCCGTTTGCGTAAAGGAAAACGCCCATCGCGTCGCTGCCATCCGCCAGCCAATTGGCCTGCGGGGCACTTTTCGCTACCTGCTTTACTTCCGCGCCCAGCTGGGTTTTCGTCAGCGCGCCCGTGCCAACCGATACGGTATTCACCTTAAGCCCCGCCACGAGCGCCAGAGCGCACATCAGCACCGCAAACGACTTCCTGTGCCCCCGCGCCAACAGATAGTTGAGCAGCGCCAGAAAAGCGATAAGTGCAAGATAATACCTCAAATGGACATAGGGCCGAATTCCCAGCTTTAAAACGGTATACAGGTAGCCAGCCGAAACAATGGCCGTCACTCCCACCGCGTAATAGCGCAATGCCCAAGGATGCTTTTCTTTTTCCTCGCGCGCCAGCTTCGAAAGTTCACCCAGCGCCCAGATGCTCAGATACACCGCCGAGATACCGTAACCGATGCTGATACGGTAGGTCACGTAAGAAAGCAATGTGATTTTTGCCAGAAACACCGGGATTTTCAGGTACATGTATGCCACGCAGAGCATGGAATAAACGCTCAGCGCGATTCCCATGCCGATCCCCCGCGCGCGCCTTCGGATGAGCAGCGGCAGCATCAGGAGCACGGCGGGTAGAAAGTTGAAAAACGAACTCAGCTCGCAGTTATTAGTGAGAGGAAGCGTGCTGTCCTTGTAAGGAAGGAATGGATTGGTAAGAAAACTAAAGAACAGGTAGGGACGTGCCGTTCCCCCGTTTTCTATACGGTGGCCCGGATAAACGGTGTCCATAATATCGTGGATGGCCCCGCGGGAAATCCATACCACATGCAGCAGCATCAGCCCGATGAACACGACGCTGCATATGCCGATGATTATGTCCGCCCTGCGGTGTTTCAGGCCCCTGCGGTGTTCGAGGAAAAGAAAGATCATCAGGAGCAGCGTCAGATAAGCGAGCGGAATCTGGATGGCCGGGTAAAGCGTCAGCGCAAAACCAACGGCTGAAAGCGAAAACAGGGCCGCGAATCCGATCTGCAGGGGAACCCGGTCGGCATACCGGAGAAAATAGTAAAAGGTGACGATCATGGCTTCCATGCAGAGAACGATATCCCCCACATGCTGCATAAACCACCATTGAATTGCCGGCGAAAGCGTGATCCAAACGGCGCCGAGCACCGAAATGAGCTTGTTGCCGCGCGTCAGAATCATGCAGACCTCGAACGAAAGGAGCAGAAACAGCAAGACTTTGAGGTCCCAGTACCAAGCCAGGCCGTAATCGCTGTTAAACAGCAGAAATCCCCAGCTCAGCGGCTTTGCAAGCGCGGAAATATCCCATACCGGGGCATCGTAGCTCACCAGCATGTTCTGCCCGGGCTGAGCAATCAGATCGTTGTTCAGAGAATTGGACGGAGTGGAATTTTTCTGCGCGATATAATATGGAATCTGCACTTCCCATTCGTCGCTGCGTTCAAAACGGGGTCTCCCGGCCAACACCGTTTTTTGCTGCGTGGGTACAATATAATGCCAGCAGCCTATGGAACTGCCGTTGATTTTGAAGAGCACAAGAGCCGCGAAAACGATCAGAGCCAGCAAGTAACGGTATCGAATGATCTGGTTGCAAAACCATCGTATTCGGCTTGCCGCACCGGAAAAACCGACGTGCAAATTTGCCGGAATTTCGTCCTTCCCCATATTATTCCCCCTCTGCTCTTACCGCAAATACAATGCATTTACGTTAAAACCACCTTGCACATGCAAAAACACGAATACGTTCCCGTATTTCGTGCAGGATGCGTAAAATCGTAGTCTATAATTTTTAATTATATCAGAAAAAAGGTGGTCGCACGGCTGTAAAGCCGCTTTGGTTCCGGTCTGACATCATTCTGCTTTCTGTTTCATACAATTTTGCCACAATTTATACGAATTACTTACATTACACATCCAAATCCGGCACGCAGCCCTTTCAAAATATAATCATTGCGCTTTAGGGCACAAAAATTGCCCGGCCGTAATCGGCCGGGCAAGAAGGGGCGAAAAAGCTCGGAGATGACAAAAAAGCATAGTAGCCGCTGCAAATATAGCGAATACAATACAAGACAGGGGTGAAATGGCTTAAACAGATCGTTCACTTCATGGTCTGTGATTCACCCGGTTTATTTTAGCGCGAACAGCCCGATCTGCCGGATCTGTATCTTTGCATCCGTGGCGGGGCTGATTGGCTCCGGCGTATCCGCACCGATGCTGATATACAGGTTGACCGCAGAGGTAGTCGAATCCTGCACCGCCGTGACGATATCCGGAGGCAGAGCAATATCGTACACAAGCCCGCCGGAATAAGTCGCGGCTGGATCGCCCGTATCTGCGTTGTAAACCGATGTGGTAAACGTTTGCACCGGCCCCTCGTTTCCATTCATATCCACTTTCGTATAGTAAAAAGTCAGATACAGATTCTTGTTTTGCTGGAGAGAAGGGTCGGAAATTTCAAAATACGCCTTCGCGTCCGAGTTAATCGCGCTGTTCCCGAGCAGGGACATCCCCGAGCCGTTTCCCGAGCTACTCGAGGCATAATCCGAGTTCAAAAAGAGGTATTGCGCTTCCTGGCTGCCGGAAGCGTCGCTGGTGAAGCTGACGGTGGGGGTTTCCGTGCCGGCGCGGTAGGAGGCGATCATCGTGTTCACAAACAGTTTCGCTTCGTTCATGTAGGTCGTGCTTCCCCCCGTGTAGTAAGAAGCGGCGCTCGTGCTTGGGGTAAAGTGCCCCATGCCGGAATAGGTTACGTTTCCGCAGTTATAGATATAATAGGCGTTGGTCACATCGTTGGGCAGCGCGGCGTAATAGTCGTTGTAATTGGTATCGTTGTCCCCGTTGGAAAGGCAATACCATACGACGATATCGTTTGAGTTCATATCGAGCTGGTAGTACTGCTCGTGCGTCGGGGCAACCGTCATGCAGTTTGTGCCGGTGCCGTTCTCGAAAAAGGAGGTGTTGATGTCGTACGGATAAGTGGTGATCTGCCCCTTATTGATTTGCGAGACGCTCTGCGTCACGCGCCCGCTGGAATAGCCGCCGCTCGTCGCCCGGTTCTGCCCGCTCACCCCATAGCGCATCAGCGAATAGTTTGTAAAGCCCTGCGTTTCCGGCACGGTTTGGGAAGCGGCTGGGTCCGAACCCGGGGCAAAGGCAACGCTGTGTCCGGCCGCCGTGATTGCGCTGATCTGGCTTGCAGTCAGGTCCGTGGAAGCCGTTTGCGTTTCCAAAGCCGGACGGAAGCTCGAAGAAGTGATGCCGTAACGGTCCAATTTAACCGCGTCGCGCAAAATGGTGTTAAAATAATAGCCCCAATTCGCGGGGTCGCTGAAGTTTGGCTGATAGGTCGAAAAGTTCGAGCCGCTCCCGGAGGAAACGAAACTGTTGTTGCTGCCATAGACGTCCGGCACATTGGTGAGCGAGGTCGTATCGTGTGTGAACAGAACGGATTTTCCCGTGCCGATGAAGCTGACGACGGCGTTGGCCGCGCTCTGGTTCAGCTCCTGGTACATATCGCCGAAGCCGATGATCAGCATATTGTATTCGCTTAAAGTATCCGCCTGGTTCTGCATGCCGTTGAATTGCGGCGCGGTGATCGTCGTCACGTCCACGTTAAAATCCGGCACCTCATAAAGAAGCTGGCCGAACAGCCCATAGAAATATTTCGTTGTGGTTACCCCGTTTACGGTGCGCGTGGCCTGATACGGGTGGGAAGAATCATAAGTGTTGCTCGATTCCAACTGCTGCTGGAGATTCAAAGTATCGCTCGAATACAGGTAGGAGTTGATTTGCAGGATGTTGATCGTATCGGGCTGGGACGGAGCGATTCGCGTATAATTGACCTCAGACGTATGAATATACTCGTTGTCGTTTTTAACGATCTCCATTTTCCACGGGATGATTCCGGCGTAATCCGTCGGCATCTGCCGCGAAACGGTATACAGGGTTCCCGCCTTCAGCTGGTATCGGTTGACCCCGTTCACGCTAACCGGAGAAACCAGCCGGCCGTTTACGTCGCGGACAATGATATCGGTAATCTGTTCGTCGGGCTTAAATAACCCGTCGGCATTCTGATCGATGTAAAGCCGGCAGTCGTATGTGGTCGTCTCCGGGGTCGCGTCGGTCGGATTTTGGATGGTAAATCCGTAGCGGAGGTAGTATTTCCCGTTTTCCGCCGTGATTCCGGACATGGTCGCCTGATTGTTGGCGTCCGTGGACATATTGTAGGCCGGAGGATAATTGTAGACAGGGCTGCTCGCCGTGCCGGTGTTCTGCCACACGATGCTGGGCTTGGAAAGGTTCAGATAGCGGTCAAGCGTTGCGGATTGGGCGCCTGCTTCGCTGACGGACATGACGTTCTTGTAGCTCTTGATGGAATTCAGCGCCGCATACATGCAGGAGGCGCTGTCCACCCGGGAGGTGTTAATGGTAAGCGCGCCGCCCGGGCTGTAGAAAGCGGTGCTTCCCGCGCCGCCGCCTGCGAACGAATATATAGAAGTAGAACTAACCTGAACTGCATTGCTTGCGGCTACATCGTTCGTGGCCGGGCTTTTTCCGCCGCTGACGGAAACCCGACAGGTATAGGTGCCCACCGAACCGGCACCCAAGGTAAAGAGATACGTTTGAGTAGCACTGGAACCCGACGCAGCAATCGTTTGGGGGGAACCCAGCTGGGTGATTCCGTTAAACCATGTAAAGGATATACTGCCGCTCGGAAAGGAACGTTGCGAATCCTGCGCGGTTGCCGTTAAAGTAACCTGCGTGCCGGCAGGTATAGTTACCGGATAGGCCGGTGAAGAAGTCAGTGTTGCACTGAAGGCCGAGCTCTTACTAGAATTGTATTTAAAGCTTCCGTTTGTGCCGCCGCCGATGTTCTGCAATGTATACTGTGCGCTCTGGCTAAGTGTGATGGGGCTGCTGGTCGCCGTCGTGCCGCTGATCGTTATCTGGCAGGTATAGCTCCCCGTGGCCGCCGTGACGGCGGTGACGGAACAGGTCGAGCTTGTGGCTCCGGTGATAGCTGCGCCATCCTTGAACCACTGGTAGGCCCTGTCGGAAGGCAGAGTTCCGCTGACGGTGCCCACCGAAGCCGTAAGCACAACGCTGCTGTTTGCCGAGATGCCGCTGCTCTGGGATGCGGACACCGAAACGTTAAAGCTGTAGGCCCCCGCCGTAAGATTATCGGCGATGACGACGGGATACCCGGATTTTGCGAAATCCAGCAGTTCGCCGGCTTTGAGCTGCGTCAGGTCGTTCCCGGAAAAGCGGAAACGGTTCGCCACCGAGGAGGACGTGGCATCGATATATTTATAACTGGTGCCGCCCGAAGACCATGTAGGATTGCTGCCGTTCGATATCTTATAATAGTCCCGGTCCAGAAGCCCGGCCAGAAGGATATTCGCTTTGTATACGTCGCCGATGTTGGTATAGATCAGCCCGTTCATAGTACTGTCGTTATAAACGGTGGTTGCGCTGCTGCCGCTTCCGGTGGTGTTGAAGCCTGTCAAGTCCGAACCGACGTAGATCATATCGTAGGTTTCCACGAGATCGTCGAGTTTTCCGATGAACTCCGAAGCCGGCATCGCCACGATGGAGATATTGCTTGCACTGAGCCCGCTGCTGCTGCCGCCAAGCCAGCCCAGCACGGTGCTGCTGGTAAGCGGCGCTCCTCTGCCGGGTTCCAGATCCAACACCGTGATTTTGCTCTTGTTGATCGTCTGTCGCTGGCCCGCAAAGTTGATTACATATCGCGTTGCGTTCGCCATCGTAACGACTTCGGGCAAAAGGTCGGTCGTAGTAGGATTATCCTTCTGCCGCAGAAAGTTTTCGTACTCGATCTCCGAAAGAACGCTGGAAAAGCCCGTGGTGTCGGTAAACGTCTGGTTGAAGTTCGGGGTGGCCAGCGCTCCGCTGTAAACGTAGAGGTTCTTGTTGACGAAAGTTCCGTTTGTGCCGTTTTTGAGCTGAGCGGCGAGCGCCGCCATATTGGTGCTGCCGGCGCCGGAAAGCGCGCCGTCGAGCAATACAGGCACGCCTTGCCCGTACGCGGCTGCAATCGCGTCGTAAACACCCCCGGCTCCAGCCGCGTCGATATCGTTTCCGCTTTGATAGGCGGAAACGAGGTTCCCGCCGGAAGCCGTATCGAACCCTGCGGAAAGAACGATCAGATTCGCGCTCGATACTTCGGCCTTAGTCACTTCGCGCGGCGTAACAGATTGGACCGTGACGTTTTTTTTCGCCCCGGCTGTCGTCAGAGTGCCGTCGGAATTTCTCTGGTCGAACACGTATTTCAAAAACCAGCTGTTATTCTGAAAGCCGAGGGAACACCAGACTGTGTTATATTCCACCACAGCAGCAGCGGTCCCGCCCGGTGTGAAGGAATAATGGCCCTGGCCGGAACCGACGTACTGGTAGCCCGTCTGGATAAAATACCCCGGCTGCCCGTTCGCAGCGGCGGTGAAATTGCCGGAATTCGCCGCGTAAGGGTGCGAAGGCGTCCAGCTTGTGTACGGCTGGTTTGTCTGGCTTACGGTATAGTAGGTGATTGTTTTGTCGTTATTGAGCGAAAGGCCGCTTCCCCAAGAGCCTACATACTGATACGGATACTGCGCCGGGTCTCCCCCGTTCCCGGCTGCCACGTTTCCCTTGCTATCCAGACTTCCGGTGGCCGGATTGGTATAAATGGCCGTTCCGGCTGCGGGAGTGGAGCCGTTTGCCAGAGCGGTGAAGGTTGGGTTATAGTAATACGTTCCCGCCGTGCCTGCAGTGGCGTACTGAAAAAAATCGATATCCTGAACCTGGTTTGCGCCGGAGTCGCCCACCGCAAGCTGAACCACCTTGTCGTAATCCCCGCCGGCTGCCGCGGAAAAGGTTCCCGTAACCGTCGCCTGCTCCGTATTCTGCAGCGTCAATTTCGCCATGGAGGCAGCGTCCCCAACTCCAAGCTCCCATGGCTTCTTCTCGGTGTAGGCGGCTCCCGAAAGCGTCAGCGGAGCGGTCGCATCGCTTTTGAGCAGGCTCCGGCTCTGCAAATTTGCAAGCAGCGCCGCCGCGGCCGCCGCCCGGCCGGCTTGGCCCGTTTGGCTGCCGAGCAGAGCTTGCAGGTTCAGCGGCTCCTGGCCGGCCACATAATAGCCGATGCTCCCGCTGCCACCCTGCGGAACGATCTCGAGAATGTTAAAGCTGCTTGAATCGGAAACGATTTGCTCAATATGGGGCAAAGAGGTCAGGGCAAGGGCGCTCCCGGACGAAACGGTAAGGCAAACCGCCGCGCCCAGAAGCACGAGGCCGACACGGACCCACAGTCTTTTTCCCTTTTTACGATCTGTTTTCATGCTGCGCCCTCCTCTCCCAACCAGGAGCCGAATCATTTGCAAACCTCCTGTATCAGGCCGGCCTCGGAAGCCGCCTGCACCGGCTTATTCCGCGAATCAACGGTTTTATCCGCCGCGAAGGAGCTGCTCTGCTGCGCAAGGCCAAGGCTGATTTTTGTGGAAATGACGTTCCCAACTGTTGGCTGGAATGCAACTCCAAAGCTTTTTACATGCGCCGAAAGCGGCGCGCTTTCCGAAAGCACCGGAGCGGCGGGAGTTCCGTTTGTTACGGTAATCGTGTTATGCGTGTAGGTGAGCGCGCCGGAAGCAAAGGAAAATTCATATTCGTCATATTCGTCGCTTCCGCCGCTTCCCGGGTCGATAACATAGAGCGTATTGTTCTGGTAGCTCATGCCGCCGCTGCAGTTGATAACGGCGTCTTCCATCTGGTTCAGGATTGTTTGGGATTCCACCTGTAAATCGACGTTGTTATACACGACGCGGTAGACGTTGGCGCCGGAAGAGAGAAACGCAACCTCCGCGGCGATCAGAATTCCCAGAATCGCCACGGAAACCATGAGCTCCACAAGCGTAAACCCCTTATTCCGTCCGCTCATGTGCTCACCTCGATACGATACAGCCCCGTTGCGAGATAAAAGGAAACGGTATAGATGCACCCGCCGCCGGAAACCTCGATGGACGTGCAGGGGGAAGCGGCGTCGTTAATGCCGTCCGGCTGAAGGGTCCGGAACGCGCCTGTATCCCGCGCAAACGAGAGATACAAAGCACGGCCGGACGAATCCAGAGGAGTTTCGACACCGCCCGCCGTGTAGCTTGCGCCGCAGCGCGTGCCGCCCACCGCATCGCTCGAAACCACCGCGTTGTTTTCAACGTAGTCCGCCCGAAGATTGCCGGAAGCGTCCTGATACAGCTTCAAATACACGTTGGCGGAGCGGCTCATCGCGCGGATGCGGCATTGGGAAAGCAGGCTGCCGATCTCGTTCGCGCACTCATGCGCCTGGGAGGAAGAAAGAGTGGACAGGGAGGCTTCCATTATGGCCGTGCAGATGGCGATAATCGCCACCACCACGAGAAGCTCCACAAGGGTAAATCCTTTGTTGCTGCTGCGCTTCACGGCCGCTCTCCCCCTTTCACCGGAACGATCAATGCCTGCTCCAGTTTGCATACCCCACAAGAGAATTGACATTCCAGGAAATTCCGCTGCTCCCCTGCGAAGAACCTCCCTGTGTGTCGGAAGCGATGTTCAGAAAACTCAGCAGCGTCTGACCGCCGCTGTTCACGGCCTGCAGCGCCGCCGAAACGTCGCTGCTGCTATTATCGTTCGCTTTCATGGTAACGGTTCCGCTCGAGAGAATCAGGCCGGTAAAATCCTTATTCACCGTCACGTCCCCGCTTCCCGTGGAACCCGGCGCGGTGATCAGGATTTTTACGCTGCCGAGCGGATTATCCTGAATGACGCAGTTCCCTTTTTGAATCACCGCCACCGTGTTGCCGGAGCTGTCTTTAAAATCGGTCTCCCCGTCGGGGAGAGTTGCCACCGCCGTGGTATCGACGATGTATTCATAAGGATTTTCGGTTGAATCGGGCGAGGAGATGCTTTCGGAAAGGGTTTCGCACAGATTTTGGTATTTTGCGGCATACTGTTTGGAAACGGCGGTTAGTGTCGATTCGGATGCCGCATCCGCAAGCCCGAGGCCGATGCCCGTGGAGCCGGAATACGTGTTGCCGCCGCTCATCACGGACGCGGCCGCGCTGTAATTCGAAAGATAGTTCGACAGATACTGGCTGATCTGGGTGGAATGCGCGGAGAAATATCCTTTAAAAAACTGGTTGGCATGGTCGCGCGAATTGAACGTGAGGAAAAGGTAGGCAATCAGATCGGTGCCGGTGGAGTTTAGGTGCACGTAAACGTCCTGCACGCCGTCTACATATTGGTAGTACGGTTCCTCCTGCGCAAGCGCCTGCACCTTGGGAAAAACGCCGCTGATATCGGGCTTTCCCGAGGCGGAAACAAGGCAGGGGTTGGAGGGCATGCTCTCCGGCAGGCAATCCGCCGGAACAAGGTAGGCGAGCTGGTCGCTCCGGCCGGCGATGGATTGGCCCATCAGGTAGCTGCCGCTCTGGGAATCCGCGCCGAAGGCGTCGATAAAGCTGTTTCCCGCGAGCATCAGGGAAGTAAGGCCGCTCAGGTTGAGGCTTTCGTTTCGCCCGTTTACCAGAATCGAACTGCTGCCGGATGAGATGGCGTCGCTCCCGGAGGCGTCGTTGCTGTCGGAACCGGCGGTGGGATAATACCCGAACCCGCAGTATTCGCCGCTGAGCACCGCGTTCGCTCCCGAGCCCGAAAGGGCCAAATCGTTGGCGACATAGGTTTTTCCGGCAAGGTTAAGGCCCGCGCTTCCCAATTTGATATTTTTCGCCCAGAGGATGGAGCTGTCGGACGTGGTGAGCTGCCCGGAATTGTCGATATCCACGTCCCCGCCGGAAACCAGCGTGCCGCCCGAGTGGGTAAGGCTCGCTCCGTTCGCGGTAACCGAAACCGTCCCCGCATAGGCGTCGCCCTGCAGCGAAAGGTTTTGCGCGCCGCATGTCAGTCCGTTTTGAGCGATCAAAGCAAACTGGGCGAGATTGCTCTCCGAATAAGCCGACGGTGTATAGGCAAAAGGCGGGTTTTGAACGACGATATCGGTTGTGATTTTTGTGCTGTAGCCGTTCGAAGCGGTATAGGTAAGCGTAATGCCCTTGAGCGTTACGCCGTTTGCTCCGATAGAAGCGGCGCCCGTGCAGCTCAGAACGATAGTCCCGCCCGAAAAGGAGATTCCGTACGGAACGGAAACCATCTTCTGCGTGCCTGCCCGGCCCGTGAGGAACCCGAGAAGCACCGCCGGGGAATAGGTTAGAGAAAGTCCGTTCTGTTGGAAAAGCGCCCCGTTCGAATTCGTCCATCCCATGAGCGACGTTTGAAATCCGCTTTGGAACTTTTGCTGCATAAAATCATTGAAGCTTGCCGCGAGCGGGGTGCCGGTGCTCACAGAGGTTTCGTACTGTTGGTTCAGGCTCGAATACTGTTCCAATACGCCTGTGTAAGCCGTTCCCAGCGAGGCCGTTACGGCCTGCCCCACGCCCGCGCGGATCTGGCTCATGGCGGCATCCGCCTGGTAGAAGTTCGCCTTGCTGTTTCGTTCCGCAATCTTGATCTGGTAGGCGGTATAGGAAAGGAAGAGCACGGCGGTGCCCAGAACGGTGATGAAAAACATGGCGACCAGCACCGAAACGATGCCGGAACCGCCGTTATCCCGGCGGAGCTTTGAAATCAGCCGTCCGATCTTTCATCCCTCCCTTTCCGATCGTCATACCGTTTTGAGGCGGCTAGTTGAGCTTGGAGCCGCTCAGCGTATAAACGACATTCCCGCTGCTGTCTTGCAGCGCGATCGTCATATCGTAAATGCGGTACCGCGGTTCAACGTCGTAAAGCGCGCTGAAAAAGTTGAGATTGTTTTCGTACCATACGCCGGTCGTATCAAAAACCCGGTAAACAGCTCCCGAAACATTGCAGTACACGCTGGTGAATGGCTTGGCCCCGCCTCCGGTATCCCCTTTGAGCTGCACAAGCAGCGAATAGTTCGGGTCGTTATTTGAGGTGCTCTGCTTGACCAGAAAGACGGACATCGGTGTCGTGGGATTCGAATTCCGGGTGATATTGATGGTATCGTCGTACGGCGTGCCGTTCGGGAACGGATTATAAAAGAAATAGAGCGAGGCGAGCTTGCCCGAACCGCCGAGCGTGTTCGTGCCGTCGTAAAAAACGTATTTGTAGCTCACCGGAGAGAGCGCCGCGTTCTGCGTGTTGCCGTTCGCATCCGTATAGCTGATCGAGCAATTGTATGTATACGTGCAGCTGTATTCATAGCTGCCGCCGGCCTTTTCGTCGATGTCGATATCGATCGCGCGCGTGGCGCCGTACATCGTCGCGTTTGCGGATAGCGCGCTCGCCTCAAGCTGAAACTGCGCCTGCGCGGTCGTGTCCGGGTCAAGCCCGCCGCTTTCCTGGCTGAACACGGCGTCCATCGGCGTATAAACCGTGTTACCCTGCTGATCGTCGCCCGTCAGTGTAACCTGCGCGTTGTATTTTCCGTTCCCCACGCCGGTCATCTGAATTTGGTACTTACAAGGCAGATTGTAGGCATCGTTCGTAACCGTGACGGTTCCCAGGCTGCCGAGATTGCCCAAATCGGTGGCCTGCACCGCTTCCGCCACATTCTGCGCGGCGAGGGTCTCCTCGCCCGTCACCCGGCTTTTGGAGGCGGTTTTGGTGCCGGTGACAAACATGCCGAGCAGGGGCAGCACAATAATCCCGAGGATGGCGACGGAAACCAGCAGCTCCACGAGCGAAAAGCCCTCGCTGTTTCTCAACGGATTATGCTGTTTCACAAAGCTCACCTCGTTTGGAAAACCGGCTCGGGCGTTTTTTACCCCGCACGGCTACTTCCCTGCTGTTTTGCCGGCCGATACCGTGCCGAAAAGATTGCTTTTGCCAAGCGGCATGTTCGGAACCGTGGTGGGTGTGTAAGGGCTGCCGTTGCCGGTGATAAAGTATTTGTTCAGCTGGATGTTTCCGGTGAGCTGGCCTGTTTCCGAATCGAAGCTCACGCTGACGCTGTTCACCGTCGTCCGCAGCGCGCTGCCGTTAACGGCATCGATCATCTGCTTGAGCCCCGGATAGCTCAGGTTGCAGGAGATCGTCATGCTGCGCTCATACGCGGTAAGGTCGCTGGTGCCGCTGCCCTTGGCGTTGACGCTTTTGAACGAGAGCACCGAAACCGGGTCCGCGAACGCGATCTTGTTGATGTCAAGGCCGCAGGTCTGCCCCAGGGTTTGGGCGTACATCACCATATCCTCGGGGCGCACGTCGGTGGGATACCGCACCATCTGGGCCGCGATGCTTTCCTTGGCCTTGCCGGTTTCGCTGCGGTAGCGGCTCAGGTTCTGCTCGTAGCCGCGCAGCTGCGCCAGGCGGGGCGCCAGCTGCTGCGCGGCGGCTTCCGCTGTCTGCGCCTTCGCTGTGTAGGTTTGGTAAACCAGAAAGTAGCTCACGGCAAGCAGCACGATGCCGGCGAGAATGAGCAGAAGCTTGATGTCGCGTTTGCGAATCGTCATCGTCGTTTCTCCTTATACCGATCTCCGATGAAAAAGCGGGAAAAATTCGCTGCAAAGCCTTTGTTCCGTGGGGTTTGGAACGGATTTTACCCACACTCTTAGGATGAAAGATTCGTATTAATGCGCCGTGCCCGAAGCCGGGCCCGGAGCCTGGCTCGCGCCCGTGGAAGCCTGCCCCTTCGCGTTCGCCTTGGACGCGTACGGGTTGACGCCGTTCAGATACGGGTTGACGCCGTATTCGCAGGTGAGCGAAAACTTGACATAGCTGCCGTTCGATTGGTCGGTTTCCTTATCTACAGAAGAGATCTGGATGTTCCGGATGCTTTGGAAACTGCGGAGCTGCACCAAAACCATGGCAACCTCGTTGTAATCCGGCACCGTAATGTTCATTGTAACGCCGTTTTGGTCACACGCCGCGGAAAGCAGGAGAATCTTGGAAGGCATTTTTGCTTCCAGCTCGCTGAAAAACGCCGTGAGGGAATCGTTGGGGGATTGGACCGTTCCCGCAAGCGTTACAAGCGAGCCCTCGTTCGCCTTGTAAAGCGCATACGATTTATAAACGCCTTCCGTATAGGAAAGCGCTTTGATTTCTTTTTGCATAGCGGCTTTATCCGCCAGAGCGGAATGATACCGAAGCAGGCCGGCCGCGGAAATGGCCAGCGCCGCCGCGAGGCAGATTCCCAGAATGACGGCGCCGTCGCGCACGCTGTTTTGATCTGATTTCTCGCTGTGCTTCCGCAGAAGCCGGTTTTCCGCGCGGAACTGCTGCGGAATCAGGTCAAGCGGCGAAAAAACGCTGCCCACGCAGGAGAGATAAGCGGAAAAATCCGCGGCGTGGGCGAAAAAGCGGGCCGCCTGATCGTTGCCGATATAGGAAATATCCACGCCGGTTCCTTTTTCCAGCAGCTCCCGCAGGCCGGCAAGCCGGGAATACGGCCCGAGAAGCACCATCCGCTCCATGGGGTGTTCCCAGTGGCTGGAGTTGAAATAATTGGCGCTCCGGATGATGTTTTCCACCAGATGGGAAAGGCTTTCCGGAAGCTGCGGTTTCCCCGCTCCGCAGGCTTCCGCCAGAGCGGTGAGATAATCCGGTTTCCCCGCGGCGTCCATGTAGTCGCGCACCACCTCGTCGCCGCCGAAGGTGAACGTCCGCTGAAACAGCAGCTTTTCGTCTTTGAGGAAGGTGATGCAGGTGCTGTCGGATTCCAGATTGACGTAGAGCGTCGCCTGGCCGTCGTCGAGCAGGCGGAGAAGCTGATACTGGCTGTTCCCGGAATAATCGATGCTGCGCACCCGCAGCCCCGCTTTTTCCGCCATCTGAAAATAGGATTGCAGAAGCTGCAACGGCACCGCGAAAACAAGGACACGGCAGCCCGCGTCCCCGCCCTTTTCCACGCGCTCCAGCAGGCAGTGCGCCACGTGGTATTTGCTCAGGTCTACGGGAAAATAGTCGGAAGCGTTGGTTTGAACGATATCCTTCAGACGGTTGTCGCGGATGGGGGGCAGCTTCACCTCGCGGGTGGCGATTTTACTGGAGGTAACAGTAAACGCGGCGTTCCGCACGCCTTTCAGGCCGTGAGCTCCGAGCTGTTCCCGGAGCGCCGCGGCGAAAACATCGGGAGCTACGATCTGCCCGTCCTCCACGGCCTTTTCCGGAGTTTGAAACAGAAAGCTGTTCCGAACCGAACGGCGGCCGCCGCCGCTTACGGAAACGCATACCTTGGTGAGGCGGTCGCCCACTTCGATGCTCAGCGTCTTTCCTTTGGGAAGAAGGCCGCTCAGGCTTTGGCTCAGGTTCGGGTTGAAACTCAGGTTCCGATTCTTCGTGAAAATGTTCTTCTGGGCCGTCTGGGCCATCGCGCTACCCCCATATGTTCGGCTCGCTTTATGCGATGCAGTTTTTTCGAAATCAATTCCGGTTCAAAAGAGCGCCCAATACCAGCGGAAAACGGCGTCGCCCCACAAAAGGGCGATAAAAACGCCGGCGGAAAGATACGGCGCCATGGCCAGTTCGCGTCCGGCTTTTTTCAAAGCCATAAGCGGAAGGTGAATCAGCGTTCCAAGCACGCAGGCAAGGAAAAAGGCGAAGACGATCTGCTTCCAGCCCAAAAACAGCCCGCACGCCGCCATCAGCTTGATATCCCCTCCGCCGATGGCACGCCCTTTGGAAAGCAGATAGACGAGAAGCAGCGGAACGCTCACGGCGAACAGGCCGATTGCGTAAAGTTTCCAATCGGAGAAATGGAGCAGCGCCCGGAGCGCTCCGAGGGCGAACAGGAACACGTTCGTCCCCGGAGGAATCTCACGGGTCCTTGCGTCCACGACGCTCAGCATCAGCAGCGCCGAGCACAGCAGGCTTGCGAGGAGAAAATCGGGCGCAAGGCCGAAGCGCGAAAAAGCCAGGCACCAGAGCACGCCGTTCGCCGCCTCAATCAGGGGATATTGAGGTGATATGCGGCTTTTGCAGGCGGAGCAGCGGCCCCGCAGAAACAGGTAGCTCAAAATGGGGACCATCTCGAACCAGTGGAGACGTTTCCCGCAGCTCATGCAGTGGGAAGGGACGGCCACGACGCTCTCCCCCGCCGGAATGCGCAGGATGCAGACGTTCAGAAAGCTGCCCACCACGATTCCGAACAGAAAAACAACGAAGAATACCGGCGCCGCGGCCTCAATCATGAAACGCTCCCTTTTCCTTGTTATGTATCCATACTATCGAGTGGCGTGCAATCAAGCCCAATTCGTTGTAAGTGATGTACTACCATCACCAGCAACCGAAATTTGAACGGTATATTTTTCGGCCTTATACTTGGCAGACTTGATTACTGTGCCGTTTGCAAGGGTGGCAGGATTTGCCGAAGGGGAAATACCAAGGGCGCTGCACAATGCATTTTGCAGATTGGTTATGTCGGTACCACTTGGAGACGCACTTATCGTCACGGTTGACGATTTGCCGCCGTCTGCATTTTGCCATATGATAGTATAAGTGCCATTAGCAACCAAACTCGTATCTTCATCCGAAGCCGCCACTTTGGCCGCGCTCAGAATCTGATCCGCCGTTGAGTTATCCGCGGCAACCTTGGATTTCTCCACATACTGGAGATACTGCGGCGCCAGAATGGCGACCAGAACGGCGATGATGGCGATGACGATGATCAGTTCGACCAGCGTGAAGCCGCCGTTCTTTTTCTTCTTGGCCATGCCCTTGTACTTCGCCAGAACCTTTTGCATGTTTCTTACCTCGCTTTTCCGATTTAAGTTGATTTTTTTCTATATCATCCTTCCGCGCATCCCCCAAACACGCGGAAAGCGATATCCGTTTAAATGTTGTTCAGTGCGGAATACATGTTCACCATGGGCAGGATGACGGAAAGGATGACGGTGCCCACGATCAGCGCGAGGAAAACGATGATCATCGGCTCCAGCGCAGCCATCACCTGCGCGGTCGCCTGCTCCACCTCGTCCTCGTAATACGTCGCGAGGCGGGTGAGCATGCTCTCGATGTTGCCGCTCTCTTCGCCGATTCCCGTCATCTGGTAAACGAGGGGCTGAAACATCCCGCTGCGCCTGAGCGAAGCGGAAAGCGGTTCCCCCATCACGACCTCGTCGCGCGCGCCCATCAGCGCATCCCGGAAAAAGATATTCGTCATGGTTCCCGCGGTGATCTGCAAAGCGTCCGCCATCGGGATACCGGCGGCGAGCAGCGTGGAAAGCGTGCGCGAAAAGCGGGCGCTGGCGGTTTTCACCGTCAGCTTGCCGATCAGCGGCAGTTTCATGGTAAGCCCGCCGAGCAGGCGCTGCCCCGTTTCGGTTTTCCGCATCGCCCGGATTCCCAAAATCAGCGCGGCCGCAAGAGCGACCAGCACAAACCAGTAGGACTTCACAAAATTGCTCAGCGCGATGACGGCCAGCGTGAGACCCGGCATTTTCCCGCCGATCTGCGCGAACATCGTAACGAAGGTGGGAACGACGAACGTGAGCAGAACGGTAACGACGCCAAGCGCCACGATGCCCACGATAGCCGGATAAATCGATGCTTTTTTAACCGTGGCTTTGAGCTTGGCCGCTTTTTCCTCCTGTTCCGCCATGCGGGTGAGCGCGATATCGAGGCTGCCGGAAGCCTCGCCCGCCTCGATCATCGCGATGAAGAGGTTTGAGAAAATGTCCCCGTGCCGGCGCAGCGCGGTGGAAAAGGTTTCGCCCTTTTCAATGCTGACTTTGCAATCCCGCAGCGCGGCGGCGAGAATCTTGTTCTCCGTCTGCTCGGCGAGCATGTCCAGCGCGGAAACAACCGAAACGCCGGCATCGATGATGCTGACGAACTGGCGGCAGAAAATGGCGATCTCCCGCGGAGTCGGCTTTTTCCGGAAAACACTCAGGTCGAGCTCCGTATCCAGTTTGCCTGCTTCCGAAATGCTGGCGAGGAACTGGCCGTTTTTCTTGAGCTCCGACGCCGCCCGGTCGAGGTTTACGGCGTCGATGGAACCTTTGGATTCCTTGCCGGCGAGGTCGATCACGGTGTAGCTGAATGTTGGCAACTGGTTCACTCCTCCGCGCAAAGAAGATTCATATGGATTTCCAGTAATATGTTTGGCGTAAAAAAATCCGCGTCAAAACCCATGGAAAAAACGTTTCGCCGGGGATTTCTTCCGCTTTTGAATCGGATATTCGGATCAGAGCATCAGCCGTTTGGCGAGATCCGCCCGGTTCTGCGCATAGTTAAGGGCGGTATCCGCGCTGATGTCGCCTTTTGCAAAAAGATCGAAAATGGCGTCGTCCATCGTCTGCATTCCGGCTTTGCGGCTGGTTTGGAGCACCGAAGGTATTTGAAAGGTTTTCGCTTCGCGGATATAGTTGCGGATGGCGCTGTTGGAGATCAGAACTTCCATGGCCGCCACCCGGCCGCTTCCATCCATTTTGGGCAGAAGCTGCTGGGAAACGATGCACTCGAGAACGTCCGCGAGCTGCGTGCGGATCTGCTGCTGCTGGTAGGGCGGGAAAACATCGATGATGCGGTCCACGGTGCTGGCCGCCCGAATCGTATGCAGGGTGGAAAAAACCAGATGCCCCGTTTCCGCCGCCGTAATCGCGATCGAGATGGTTTCGAGATCCCGCATCTCCCCCACGAGGATCACGTCCGGATCCTGCCGAAGGGCCGCCCGGAGCGCGGCGGCATAGCTTCTGGAATCGCTGCCGATCTCCCTTTGGTTCACGATGGATTTGTCGTGCCGGTGCAGGTACTCGATGGGGTCTTCCAGCGTGATGATATGGTAACTGTAGCTGTGGTTGATAACGTTGATGAGCGAGGCGAGCGTGGTGGATTTTCCGGAACCCGTGGCGCCGGTTACGAGCACAAGACCCCTCATTTTACCGGTCATCCTCACTACGGATTCCGGGATGCCCAGATCCTTCGGAGAAGGAATATCGAGGTTCAGAATGCGGGCCGCCAGCGCCGTGCTGCCCCGCTGGCGGAAGACGTTGACGCGAAACCGGCCCACACCGGCAATCGAATAGGCGAAATCCACTTCCCCGGCCGTTCGGAATTCCTCGATATGCCGCTCGTCCATGATGCGAAAGGCGATTTCCTCAATATCGGCCGGCCTGAGTTTTTCATCGGACATGGGCACGAGAGAGCCGTCGATGCGGCAGCTCGGCTCGCGGGAGCTGGAAAGATGCAGGTCGGAGGCGTGGCGCGCCATCGCCGCCTGAATCAGCTCGTCAAACGTCAGCATTCGGCACACTACTCCTCATATGTAATCTTGAGCACTTCCGGAATGGAGGTGATACCCTCCAGCACATATTCCGCGGCGCTCATGCGCAGCGTCTGCATCCCTTCCGCAAGCGCCGCATCCTGAATCTGCTCGGTGGTTCCCTGCTCGGAAATAACATGCCGCAGCTTCGGCGTGATCTCCATAATCTCATAAACGCCGATGCGGCCGTAATAGCCGGTTCCGCCGCAAAGCGGGCATCCCACCGGATCGTACAGGGTCACGTCCTGCTCTTTCGGTACGCCGAGCATGCGCTTTTCGTCCTCCGTGGCGGCGCGGGGAGCGCGGCAGGAGGTGCACAGGCGCCGCACGAGCCGCTGGGCGATGATGCCGATGAGCGAATCCGCCAGCAGGTACGATTCCACATTCATATTCATCAGGCGCGTAACGGTGGCGGCAGCGTTGTTCGTGTGCAGCGTGCTCACCACCAAATGGCCGGTAATGGAAGCCTGCACGGCGATGCCGGCGGTTTCGGAATCCCGGATTTCGCCGATCATGATGATATCCGGGTCCTGCCGCAGAATAGAGCGCAGCGCGCTCGCAAAGGTCAGGTCCGCCTTCGGGTTCACCTGCACCTGGTTGACGCCGGCGATGTTCGCCTCGATCGGGTCTTCGACGGTGATGATGTTGACGCCCTCCGTGTTCAGCTCCGAAAGGGCCGTGTAAAGAGTAGTGGATTTTCCGGAACCCGTTGGGCCCGTAACGAGCAAAATTCCGTGCGGGCGCATCAGGATGCGGTCGAACTTCGCAAGCTCCCAGTCGCGCAGGCCGAGCTTCGATTTGTCGCGCGTCAGCGCGTTGGCCGCGGCAAGGCGCAGAACGATCTTTTCGCCGTAAGCGGTGGGGATGGCGGAAACACGGATATCGTACTCCGCGCGGTCCACAACGGCGGTCATCCTGCCGTCCTGCGGCTTGCGCTTTTCGGAAATATCCATTCCCGAAAGGATCTTGATGCGCGTAACGATGGCCGGGAGCAGGGAGATATCGTACAGCATCTTTTCCACGAGCACGCCGTCGATGCGGTAGCGGACGCGGATCTGCTTCTCCAGCGGGTCCAGATGAATGTCGCTCGCCCTCTGGCGCGCCGCCTGCTCGATAATGGAGCGGACGAGCTGCACGATGGGCGCCGTGGAGAGCTCCGTTTCTTCCTGCGCGGCGTCTTCCGCAGTGTCCTGATTCCGATCCCGCTCCTTGGCATACTGTTCCGCCGCGGACATTGCCTCTCCCGCGCCGAAATATTTATCGAGCATCGCGTTAATCGAGCTGCGTGTGGAAATCCGCGGCTCGACCAAATGGTTTGTAATGATCGAAATATCGTCCTGCGCCACCGTATCGAGCGGGTCGGCCATGGCAAGCAGCAAAAGATGGGCGTTCGCCGGGTCGAACCCCAGCGGCAAAACGTTATGTTTTCTCAGAACCGAACCCGGAACAAGATTGACGATTTCCGGCGGGATATTCATTCCGCGCAGATTGACCGTTTCAATTCCAAGCTGCGTATGGAGCGCATTGGCAATTTCCTCGTCCGTCGTGATTCCGTTTTCCACAAGGTAATCGCCGATTCGCTTATGATCTTTCTGCTGCGCCACAAGCGCTTTTTCCAATTCTTTTTCGCTGATAACATGCTGCTGAAGCAATATTTCGCCCAGCCTGTGCCGGTTTTTTTGAAATTTCACAATATTTCCTCTGCTTCGCAGCATAGTTTGCATCTGCCAATTCGAAAGCGGCTGCTCCGGCGGCGCTTTAAACGGGCTGCCCGCAGTTTCGTCCGGTTTTTTTCCGCTCGGCGGCAACCGGCTGCTGTTCCGATATGCATTCGCAAACAAAGGTCTTATTTTTTTCTGTTTTTCGCTCTGTTTCCCCATAAAAAGCAGCAAAAATACGCATCAAAGAAATGATTTTTTGCCGGCAAAAAAACTATGCCATAAAAAATCCGGCAAATGAATCGATAGCTTTTGTTTTCAAAACGAAACAGCTCCTGCGGTTTTTTCAGAAAACACAGCAATTCATGCCGGGATTTTTTGCAAATTATAACTTTTGAATTGAGTATATACTGTTTGCATATTAATGTCAACCAATCTGTATTTTCTTTCCTGTGGTTCATAAGGCCCGGTTCGTTTACCGGATACTTTTGCACAGGAACACCAAAAATGAAGCCCGCTCGCTCATGACGCAGAGCCGCCCATTCCGGAAAACTCCGATAAGGGCGGCTCTGCGTTTTCCGGAAAGCACGGAAAGTACGGCTGTTCCGGTTATTGCATGAATCGCGGCTTAGGCATGTTACTTGAAAAAGAGCTTCGAAAGATCTTCAAAATGATAGACCGGAACAAGGCTCGCGTCCTGGATGCCGCCGATATCGGAATCGATGGCGAGCACGCGTTTGTTCTCGATGATGGGATAGAATACCGCGTCGTCCTGCAGGCGGGCCTGCAGCTTTGCGTAGATCGCCCTGCGCTTGCTCACGTCAAGCTCGTTCACGCCTTGGCTGAACAGGCTGTCCACGGTCGAGTCCGCGAGACCGGGATAGTTTGAGGAGCTGCCGGTGGTGAACAGCGAGCTGAACGTGGAGGGGTCGATCCCCATGATGTATCCGTCCAGATAAAGGTCGAAATTGCCCGTATGCTTTTCCAGTTGGTCGCTCATGGCGGAATCGTCCAGGCCTTCCAGCGTGACATTGACGCCTATGGCGCCGAGCTCCTGCTGGATGACGGCTGCCTGCAGCTGATAGGCGACGCTGCCGTTCGCGTAAGCGAGCTTGAGGCTGGGGCGCGAAACGCCCGCCTGGCTGAGGAGCTGCTTCGCCTTTCCCGTATCGGTATCGTATTTCTGCACACCGGCGGTTGTGTAGTACGGGCTCTCCGTGGGAAGGAACGTATACGCCGGCACGGCGAAATCGGTGGAATAAAACGAAGCCGTGAGCAATTGCTGACGGTTCAGGGCATACAGTACAGCCTTGCGGAAGTCGGGATTCTGAACCGTCTTGGATTTGAGGTTGAAGGCGAGGTAGCCGATACGGCCTTCGCTGTAGGGATAAATGCCGAGGTTCGCGTTGCCCTTGAACTTGGAGACATCCTGCGGCTGGACTTCGCACGAATTGATCTCGCCTTTCTGCAGGGCCAGCAGCTTGGTGTCGTAATCCGAGATGATGCGGAACACGACGTTCCCTATCTTCGGCGCGCCGAGGAAATAATCTTCGTTGGCCGTGAACTTCACATACTGCCCCGCCTTGTATTCCACCAGTTTATAAGGGCCCGTGCCCACCGGCGCGGCGTTTTTGGGGCTGTTTTCAATGCTTTTTTCGTTCTGATAGACGTGTTTGGGCATAATGAAGATATCGCCCAGCAGCTCCAGCGCATCCGCGTTCTTTTCGGGGAACGTGAATTTCACCGTGTAGTCGTCCGCCTTTTCCACCTTTACGGCTTTGTTGTTGTATACCAGCTGGCTGTAGGCCCAGCCGGCGGCGGAATCCTCCTCCATTCTCTGATAGGTGAAGACGACGTCATCCGCCGTGAGCGGCTGCCCGTCGCTCCATTTGACGTCGTGCCGCAGCTTTGCCGTATAGGTCAGGCCGTCCGAGGAGGGCGTCATACTTTCCGCGAGAAAATACACGACTTTATTGACATTGTACATATAAAGCGGCGAATAGAGCAGTTTAATCTCCGTGAGGCCATATCGGTCATTCGTGGAAATGACGTTGACCGCGTTTCCGGGGTCGCCCGCGATGCCATAAGTGTACGTATTGGATTTTGCCGCCGCGCTGCTCGGCTGGGATGCGGCGGAGGAGGAAGAGGAAGTGCCACCGCTTTTCGCGCTGCAGCCGGCGAACAGCAGAACCGCCGCCAGAGCGGCCGCCGCAGCCCGGAAACCAATGTTTCGCTTTTTCATAGATGATTCCTCCAGTATCGTTTTTGTATCGGTTTTTGTATCGGTTTTTGTATCGGCAGCTGTTTCGTTTCTGCCCCGAACGGCAAAGCAGGAGGCGGCGGTCACCCCTCCAGGTGGCAGGCCACAAAATGGCCTCCTCCCACGTCGCGCAGTTCCGGTTCGCTTGCCCGGCACTTCGCTTCGGCGAGGGGACATCGGGTGCAGAACCGGCAGCAGGGCGGCAGATCCACGGGGCTCGGAGGGTCTCCCGAAAGCACCTGCATTTTGGTTTCGCGCGCGGTTTTCGGGTCCGGCACCGGAACGGAGGACAACAGGGCGCGGGTGTAGGGGTGAAGCGGATGGGTGTAAAGCTCTTCCCCGGAAGCGAGTTCCACAATTCTGCCCAGGTACATCACGCCGATGCGCCGGGAGATATGCCGCACCATGGAAAGATCATGGGCGATGAACAGATAGGTGAGGCCCATCTCCTGCTGGATATCCTCCAGCAGATTCACGACCTGGGCCTGCACCGAAACGTCCAAAGCGGAAATCGGCTCGTCGCACAGCACGAACGCGGGGGTGACCACCAGGGCGCGGGCGATGCCCACGCGCTGGCACTGCCCGCCACTGAGCTCATAAGGGAACTTTTCCATATCTTCTCCCGCAATCCCCACTTTGGCGAGGATTGCCCGCACCTTCTCGGCGCGTTCCGGCGCCGTGAGCTTCATATGGATGCGCAGCGGTTCTTCAACGAGTTCCCGAACGGTAAACGTTGGGTCGAGCGACGAAAACGGGTTCTGGAAGATCACCTGCATCCGGCGGTGGTATGGCTTGAGCTGCCTGCCGTGCAGGAAAGCGATCGATCGGCCTTCGAACCGCACATCCCCGGCCGTAAAATCGTACAGCCGCGTGATGCACCGCCCAAGCGTCGTCTTTCCGCAGCCGGATTCGCCCACAAGGCCGAACGTCTCCCCTTTGCGGATATCGAAGGATACGTCGTCCACCGCGCGGAGCTGCCGACTCAGGCTGAGGCCGAACGCGTCGCGCACCGGAAAGTATTTTTTAAGATTGCGGACTTCAATCAGGCTGTCCGGCGTTTTCGTTTGGTTCATGGCCGTCCCCCTTTTCTAAAAAGCACCGGGCACTGTGCGTGGGCGAATACCGCCGAACCGGCGGCAGCTGCGTGCGGCAGCAAGGAAGAACCCGGTCACATCGGTCCGCAAACGGGCAGCCCGCACTTGCGCGCAGAATGGAAGGCGCCATCCCGCGGATCGGCTTCAACCGTTCGCGGGGGCCGCTTCCTACAGAAGGGATCGAGGCGAGCAGCGCCTTCGTATACGGGTGGCCCGGGGAATAGAAGATCTCGTCCGCGGTGCCCTCCTCCATCGGCATCCCGCCGTACATCACGGCGATCCGGTCGCACATGCTGGCCACGATCCCAAGGTTGTGCGTAATCAGGATGATGGACATCCTGCGCTTGCTTTGCAGCTGCCGGAGCAGCGCCAGTATCTGCGCCTGAACGGTCACGTCCAGCGCCGTCGTCGGCTCGTCCGCAATCAGGAGCTTCGGCTGGCAGGCAAGCGCCATCGCGATGAGCACGCGCTGCATCATGCCGCCGGAAAGCTCGTGGGGATACTGTTCCAGCCGCTTTACGGGCAGAGGAATACCCACGCTGCGCAGCAATTCCAGCGAAACCGCCCGCACCTTCGCTTTGGGCACCACGCGGTGCCGGAGCAAAATCTCGGAGAGGTCGGCTCCGATTTTCCGCAGCGGGTCCAGCGACGACATGGGGTCCTGAAAAATCATGGAGATTTCGGAGCCGCGCAGCCGGCATTGTTCCCGCTCTTCCATCCGTCGAAGGTCCTTCCCGCAAAAACGGATTTCACCCTCCTCGATTCGGGCGTTGCCCGGCAGAATGCCGAGCACCGCTTTCATGGTGACGCTCTTGCCGCTCCCGGATTCGCCCACAAGCCCAAGCACTTCGCCATCCGCCATCGCAAGATTCATTCCGCGCACCGCCTCCGCGCGCCCGCCGTGCAGCGCGAAGCTCACGTGCAGCCCGCTCAGTTCCAGAATTGTCTTTTCCATGCCCTACCCTTTCTGCAAAGCCGTTTGCGGTTCCGCAATCAGGCGCAGCAGCTCGCCCAGGCGGTTGAACGAAAATATGGTGAGCACGATGAGCAGCCCGGGCAGAATGGCCATATACGGAGCCGACTGCAGGTTCTGCTGCGCGTTCTGGAGCAGGCTCCCCCAGGAGGACATGGGCTGCTGCACCCCCAGCCCCAAAAAGCTCAGCGAAGACTCCGTGAGGATTGCGTTTGCGATGCTGGTGGTGGAACAGACCAGAATGGTGGGCAGAATCGACGGAATGATGTGCCGCAGAATAACGGCCGGCGCGCGTTCGCTCGACGCGACGGCGTAAAGGACGTATTCCCGCTCTTTCACCGTAAGGGTTTCGGCCCGGACGAGCCTTGCCATCTCCATCCAGCTCAGCAAGCCGATCACAAGGCAAATGGTCTGGAACCCCGGCCGGAGAAAAACGCCTGCCACAATAATGAGGATCAGCTGGGGAATGGAGGACATCACATCCACAAGGCGCATGAGGACATTGTCGATCACGCCGCCGAAATAGCCGCTGACCGTGCCCGCCACCACGCCGATGAACGTGGAAAGGCACATGGAAAGCAGGCCGATCAGCAGCGAGATGCGCCCTCCATAGATCGTTCTGGTCAGGTAATCGCGCCCCAGTTCATCGGTGCCGAAGGGATGCCGGAGCGTGGGAGCCTGAAAGATATGGGAGGTATCGATCGTATTGGGCCGGTTCGGGAGCAGGAAAGCGAAAACGGAAAAGCCGGCAACGATGAGCAGGAACCCGATGCAGAAAAGCGTGCCGGTATTCCGACGCAGTTCTTCCCTTACCGCCCGGACTCTCCGGCTGCCCGGATTATTTGAAAGCTTCATAACCCCTCTGACTCCTCATCTCGTCTGCTTGATTCTGGGGTCTGCCACATGGTAGAGGACATCGGCCAGAAGATTCCCCAGAATGACGAGCACCGCTGAAAACAGGAGAATATCCATGACCACCGGATAATCCAGCCCCTGCACCGCCTTGACGAAATAGGGGCCCACACCCGGCCAGTCGAACACCGTTTCGGTGATAACGGCGCCTGTCACAAGAATTGGGAGCGACATGCCGAACTCCGTGAGCAGCGGGAGCAGCACATTCCGCGCCACATGCCGCAGCAAAATCTCCCGGGGGCCCGCCCCGAATGCCCGCTGCACCGTCACATAATTTTCCTTCATCTGGCCGATGGCGGAGGCCCGCACGTAGCGAACGAGGCCGGGCAGGAATTCCAGCGTCAAAACCGTGAACGGCAGCGCGTAATGCAGCAGGAAATCGGAGATGGAGTGTTCCCTTCCCACTGTGTGCATGCCGATAATGGGGAAGATTCCGAGCTTGTAGCCAAAGAGGAAAATAAAAACCATGGCGAGCCAGAAGCCCGGCACCGCGATACCCACCGAGCAGACGCCGTCGATGATGCGGTCCGCAAGGCTCCCGCGCCGGGAACCTGCCGCAAGCCCCAGCAGAAGAGCGAGCACCGTGGCCAGGAGATCCGCCGGGAGTGCGAGCACGATGGTGGCCGGAAGCCGGGCCGCCAGATCCTGCGCGATGCTGGCGTGGGTGACGAGCGAATACCCCAGGTTCCCGTGCAGAAGGTCGCTCAGCCATGCCAGGTACCGAAAATAAGCAGGCTGATTGTAGCCGTATTTCACCTTGATGAGCGCGATCGCCTGAGCGGACATTCGCGGCGTGATCAGGGAGTCGATCACGTTGTACGGCGCGAGCTGAATCAGCGCAAAGCAGAGGATTGTGATGAGCAGGAGCAGAGGGACAGCCTGCGCGCAGCGTTTGAGTACATAGCGAATCAAGTTTTCACTCCTCTTTCGTTAATTGCCGAAACAGAGCGAAAAGCCCCGAAAATAAATATTATTATTTTTATCTATTAAATTATATTTAATAGAATAGAGTTCATTATACTCCAAGCACGGCAAAATGCAAGCTCGTTTAGGCAATTTGAATCGATTGCTCAAAAATTATGTGTATTATAAGCGGAATTATAATCTATTTGCACGATCCGAAGAAATACTCCTTGCCAAAAACGCATTGCAAACGAGATGCGGCAGGTGCCGGCCTGCGAATATCCGGCCCGTACGGCCTCTTCCTGAAAGCGGAGCCGCAGTTCCCGGTTAGGAATGAAAATGTTGGAAATCCGCAAACCGGTCCGATTGAAAGTCTTGCTCGGCGAGGTGCGGGTTACCGAGCAGGAGGCGTATTCGGGCTTCAGCGACGCGAAAACAGAATGCCGTCCTCCCGGGAAGACGATATCCGCGTGTATTTTTTCCCTCCCGAAAGCGCCTGGCCGAGGTCGGCGATGATGTCGTCCGCTGCTTCGATCCCCACCGAAAGGCGCAGCAAGCGGCCCGTGATCCCCCGCGCTTCCCGCTCCTCGGGCGGAAGGTCGGCGTGCGTCTGTGTGGACGGGTAGGTGACCAGCGATTCCACTCCGCCCAGGCTTTCGGCATAGCGGATGAGTTTTACCCGCCCGAGCAAGTTTTGGGCCGTCTCTTCGGAATCGGCCTCGAAAGAGATCATGGCGCCGAAGCCGGAAGCCTGCCGCTTCGATACCTCATAGCCGGGGCTGCCGGGCAAACCGGGGAAATACACGCGCCCGACCTTTTTCTGGCCGCAGAGCCACTGTGCCACGCGGCGCGCGTTCTGCTCCTGGCGTTCCATTCGTATGCCGAGGGTCTTGATGCCGCGGATGAGCAGCCAGCTGTCGAAAGGAGAAAGGCAAGCGCCCGTCGTTTTATAAATTTCGCGCAGCTTTGCCGCAATCGCCGTATCGGCAGCCACGAGGAAGCCCGCAAGCGTATCGTTGTGCCCGCACAGGTATTTGGTGCCGCTGTGCACGACGATATCCGCCCCAAGCAGAAGAGGCGTTTGAAAATACGGGGTAAGGAAGGTGTTATCCACTGCCAGCAGCAGGCCATGTGCGTGCGCGATGCGCGCGGCGGCGGCGATATCCGTCACCTGCATCATCGGGTTGGTGGGTGTTTCGATAAAAACGGCTTTGGTTGCGGGTGTGATCTTCTCTTCAAGCCGCGAAAGGTCCGATGTGTCTATATAGTCGAATAAAAGGCCGTTTTTCTCCGAAATTGTGCGAAAAAGCCGAATGGAACCGCCGTAAAGGTCGCCGGAGGCGACGATGCGGTCGCCGATGCGAAACAGTTCCATCAGGGCGGCGATTGCAGCCATGCCGGAAGTGAACGCGATGGCATCCGCACCGTGTTCGAGGGCGGCAACCGTCTTTTCCAGATGCTCCCGCGTGGGGTTCTGCACCCTCGCATAATCGTAGCCCGTCCCCTGGCCGAAACCGGGGTGCGCGAACGTGGCCGTTTGGTAGATGGGCACCGAGAGCGAACCGGTACAATCGGCAGGTTTATCCCCGCCGTGGACGCAAAGTGTGCTGAGTTCCATGCAAATATCCCCTTTCCGCAGAAAAAAAGCGCCCCGTCTTCCTGCAACAAGAAGACGGGGCGCACCCGTGTTACCACTTCCATTCGCCTGCTCCTCGCGGAACAGGCCTTAACAAGTACGCCGGCAAAAGCCGGAAATACTCTTGCGCTTTAACGGGCGCACCCGTCGCAACCTGAGCGGACGCTATACGGCGCCGCCTCGATGCAACCCTCCGGAACCATGTTCGGCCCGCCGCCGTTTGCCCTTTTGCATCTACCAGGGCTCTCTGAAAAAGCAGCCGCGCAGACGTACTCTTTCCTTCAATGGGTTTGCAGTATCCTTGGTATATGATAACAGGCGGAATAAAAATAGTCAAGTATTTGCATATAGATTATATAAATTAAAAAGTGCCGTATACCCGGCAACCTCTATGCCCTGCTCGCACAGCCGGCGGAGGATACCGACCACGCCGCTTTGAGCGGTGCCGTGCAAAAAGAACACGGCCGCGATCCGGCCTGCGCCGCGCCGGGAGCAGGCTTTGTGCAAGAGCGTCGCTCCCGAACCGGAAATGCCATATAAAGCGAAACAGCCCGTGAAGCGGCGTTACGCCTAACTTCATGGGCTATTTTTGTGGTGAGCCATCGGAGGCTCGAACTCCGGACACCTAGATTAAAAGTCTAGTGCTCTGCCAACTGAGCTAATGGCTCTTATCGAATCGCGACGCCGCGCGAACAAAACAAAAGGAATCGCCGTTCCAACCGGTACCTGCGTGGGACTGGTTGGGATGGCAGGACTCGAACCTGCGGAATCACGGAGTCAAAGTCCGTTGCCTTACCGCCTTGGCTACATCCCATCGCACCGACGCGCGGACAAACCGCGCGTCCTTCCCATTGGGGTGGGTAATCGGATTCGAACCGACGACCTCCAGGGCCACAACCTGGCACTCTAACCGACTGAGCTATACCCACCATATTGGTGCGCCTGAAGAGACTCGAACTCCCGACCCACTGCTTAGAAGGCAGTTGCTCTATCCACCTGAGCTACAGGCGCATTTCCTTGCCTGCGGGAGCCGTCCCGGATTGCCGGCAGACAAAATGGAGCGGGTGATGGGAATCGAACCCACGCGGCCAGCTTGGAAGGCTGGAATTCTACCATTGAACTACACCCGCGCACCATGCCGCACGTTCGTCACGATCCGGCATAAAACGGCTGACCACCGGCCGTCGGCCGGAATAGACAGGACTGCTTTTCACGCGACGGATGCTATTATACCATAGCATCCGCCTCGTGTCAAGCAATCCGGCAAAAATTGCTGATCTTCCGCGGCGGAACGCTTACATGGCCGCCGCGGTCACGTTCTTCTGCTCGTCGGCGCTCAGGGAAATGACCGAAATCGGGTTGCCGGCCGCGTCCACCAGAAGCTGTGAAATACGGTCCTCCACTTCCTTGCGCACGTTCTTGCGCAGATCCCTCGCGCCGAATTTGCCTCCGAAGGACTTCTTCACCAACGCCTGCACCAGC
This sequence comes from Bacillota bacterium, assembly GCA_023391535.1. Lineage (GTDB taxonomy): Bacteria > Bacillota > Clostridia > Oscillospirales > Ethanoligenentaceae > JAEWAU01. The sequence continues at coordinate 58,713 of JAEWAU010000078.1, forward strand.
GCGTCGTCCCAGCGCAGATCGATATGCTTGAGTTCCAGTGAGCCTTTCAGCTCCTGAAGCATCAGCCCGGCGATTTTGGCAAAATCCGTTTCCGAAAGAGGACGGAACACGACGATCTCGTCCACGCGACTTAAAAATTCCGGACGCAGAAAGTCCGAAAGCGCCTTGAGCGCCTTCTCTTTGGCCATCGTACCGGTATCGCGGGCAAACCCGAGCGAATTCTCCTTGTGGTCGGAGCCGGCGTTGGAGGTCATCACGATCACGGTGTTCTCAAAGTTGACCGTGCGCCCGTGCGCATCGGTCACGCGCCCGTCGTCCAGAATCTGGAGCATGATGTTGAGCACATCGGGGTGCGCCTTTTCGATCTCGTCAAACAGAATAACGGAATACGGCTTGCGGCGCACCTTTTCGGTGAGCTGGCCGGCCTCGTCGTAGCCGACATAGCCCGGAGGCGCCCCGATGATGCGCGAAACCGAATGCTTTTCCATAAATTCCGACATATCCAGCCGGATGAGTGTGTCGGGCGTATCGAACAGTTCGCCGGCCAGCACCTTCACAAGCTCGGTTTTGCCCACGCCCGTGGGGCCCACGAAGATAAACGACGCGGGGCGCCTGCGCGGGCTGATCTGCACACGGTTGCGCCGGATGGCGGCCGCCACCGCGTCCACAGCCTCGTCCTGCCCCACGATCTTCTTGCGCAGCGTCTGCGCCAGATCGGCGAGCCGTTTGAACTCCTGCTCGCGCACGCGGCTGGCGGGAATGCCCGTCCATAATTCGATGACCCGGGCAAGATCGTCCTCCGTCACCGCAATATCGCCCGCGGCGTCGCGCAGGCCCTGCGCCTTGGCGAGCAGACGGCATTCCTCCGCCTTCACGTCGGCAAGCTGTTTATAGATATCCTGCCCCTCAGCCTGGGAGAGCTGCTCCTCCTGCGCTTTGAGGCCCGCCAGGCGGCGTTCCACGCCGGCAAGCTCGGAGGCCGCCTTGTTGCGCAGCGCGGCACAGGCGCAGGCCTCGTCGAGCAGGTCGATGGCCTTGTCGGGCAGAAAGCGGTCGGTGATATAGCGCTCCGACATCCGCACGATTTTGGGAATAAAATCATCCGCCACGCGGACGCCGTGATACCGCTCATAATAATCCTTGATGCCAAGCAGTACCTTGGCGGTATCCTCTACCGAGGGCTCCTCCACCTTCACCGGCTGGAAGCGGCGCTCCAGCGCGGCGTCCTTTTCGATGTACTTTCGGTATTCCTCGAATGTCGTGGCGCCGATCACCTGGATCTCGCCGCGCGAAAGTGCGGGTTTGAGGATGTTAGCGGCGTTCATGGAACCTTCCGCGTCGCCCGTGCCCACCAGGTTGTGCACCTCGTCGATGAACAGCACAACGTTTCCGGCCTTTTTGACTTCGTCGATGAGTCCTTTGATGCGGCCTTCGAACTGCCCGCGGAACTGCGTGCCGGCCACCAGGGCCGTCAGGTCCAGCAGGAAGATTTCGCGGTCCGCAAGGCGCGGAGGCACTTCCCCGCTTGCAATGCGCAGTGCCAGGCCTTCCGCGATCGCCGTTTTGCCAACGCCGGGTTCGCCGATCAGGCAGGGGTTGTTTTTGGTGCGGCGGCAAAGAATCTGCTCCACGCGGTAAATTTCGTTATCGCGCCCTACGATGCGGTCGATACCGCCGCTGCGGGCTTTTCCGGTGAGGTTGATGCAGTAATTGTCCAAATACTTGTGCTTCTGGTTCCGCACTTCTTTGGCGCGGTTATCCCGCACGCGTTCGTTGTTGTTGTAGTTGTTTCCCTGGTTATCGTCCTGCCGGAACATGTTCTGAAGAAACGGAAAGGTGGCCGAACCGCCCGGCTCGAAATTTTCGTTGTCTTCCCCATCGTTCCCGTTGTTTTCCTGGGCGATCATATTTTCAAGTTCGTTTCCCATATTCTCGAGGTCCTCATCGGTAACGCCCATCTTTTCCACAAGGTCATTCACCGGTTTGATGCCCAATTCCCTTGCGCACTGAATACACAGCCCGTCGTTGATGGTTTTGCCGTTTTCCACCCGGGTGATGAACACAACGGCGATCCTCTTTTTGCAGCGTGAACAAATCATTCTTAAATCCCTTCTTTGCGAGCCGCGAAAGCCTGCCGCAGCCTGCGGTTTCCCGCTCCAAAGCTCCTTAGCTTCCGCCGATTTATAAAAAACCCAATACTATGGATGATACTCATTTTAATAAACGATACCCGTTTTAACAGCGAACCTGAAATCCGCCGCTGCGTTCAAAGCTATTTGCCTGCGGCGCTGCGGCGAGCCGGCTCCTTTTCCGGATAATCCCCCGGGGCGCCGGCGTCACGGCCGGACGGAAGATCGGCGTTTTGCCGCCCGAATCGCTTCGGTTCCAACACCGCGGGTGTGCGGATGATGCGGAAAAAGAACGGCGCATACATCAGCAGCGAAAAAATCATAACCCCCAGAACGACCCAGAGCAGCACGTTTACGGCAACCGGAGGAAGTTCGGCTCCGATGATGAGCATCATGGCGGAATAGGAAACCACCGTCGCCATTTTCCCAAACCACCGCGAAGGCATCATCGCCCTGCCTTTTCTGATTATATTCGCACCTGCTCCGATCATGACGGCTTCCTTAAGGATCAGCAAAACCAGAATCCAATCCAATTCCGGCCGGTGGATGCGGATGACCAGACTCACGCAAATTGCCGCCTGCGTCAGTTTATCCGCCAGCGGGTCCAAAATACAGCCCAAACGGGTAATCATGTGATAATGTCGGGCGATGGTGCCGTCCGCCATGTCCGTCAGGCCCGAAATCAACAGCACAAGCGCCGCCACGGGCCCCGAATATTTTCTTCCTCCCAAATAGACGAGAATAAAAACAGGGATGAGCACAAGGCGGAATACAGACAGCAGATTCGGTATCCCGAATTTTTTGATACCTCCAAGCCATTTGTCCGTCATGAAATCTGCTCCTCCCCACCCGGCGCCTTGTCCGCGCAGCATTGGAAAATCGAACCGCCCACACTCCCCCGTGCGGACCCTCGCGCAAAATCAACGTTTGCAAGCGCTCGAAACGCCTTTTCCGCCGCAGGCGGCGGCTTCCGCGCTAAAATGCCGGGCAGCCTGCCCTTTCGGGTACTAATATCATATCATACAATTATTTTTTTCACAACACTCGCGCATCAGGATTTCAAAAAGGTAAGCTGTTTCCATTTTTGTTTGCGCCGCACGCCTATTTTCCGCTCAGAAAATGCGTGACGGGATTGATTTGTTCAACATATTTATAGACGTGCGTCGCCTGCACCTGCTTTTCGGTAAACGGCGGGTTTTTACCCAGGGCCAGAAAAGACAGGGAAAGCGACACCAGCGTGCTGATGAAAAACAAAAGCAGCATGGCCTCCAGAAGGCCCGCCGCCGCGCCCGCCAGCGCGTTGAGCGGGCCGATAAGCGGAACGTGGAACACGGCGTCCGAAAAGCGCGCCAGAATCCCCACCGCAACAAAGCAGAGCGCCAGCACCGCGCAAAAAGCCAGCGTATCCGAAAGCGCCTGCGCCAAGGGCATGGAAAGCGTGCTCACCATCTCCTTGCCCGCATCCGCAACGTTCAGATGCAAAGAGGCGAGCGCGTGAGCCGCCTTGGTTTCGGTAAACGCGCCGGTGAGCTGGCTTACCAGCTTCTGAAGAAAAGCTTCCTTGCCCGCGCCGGCATAAGTGGAAACGGCCTGCTTCAGAGTGCCGTGGACATACCGGCTCATGAACGCGCGGTTCAGCCACGCGCCGACGTGCGCGCTGGCCCAGCCCGCGAACAGAAACGCGGCGATGCTGCCGGCAAGCTCAATCACCGCCCGCAAAAGGCCCCTCCGGAAAGCGCGGTAAACCGTAAATACCAGAACGGCGATCGTAAGGACATCCAGAAAAAGACTCATGGCGGGCACCTCCCGTTTTTCCTTTGCACGCAAACACTTTCCGGCCGAGCGGAAAAAGACGATTAACCCAGCGCACGGCGCTGCGCAAACTGCGCTCCGAACAGAAACGCTTTCCCCTGCATGGTTACGGCGCCGAGCACGCCGTTCGCGGCGGAAACCGTCTTCAGCCCCTTCAGGCTCTGCGGAGAGGCATAAAGCCTGCCGCCCGAAATAAACGCCGCGTACCCGCCGCCGGCGGATACCGCCACGGGGGTTCCCGGCAGGCCGGCCTGCCCGAGAAGCTTTCCGGATGCGCTCAGCGACACGGCCTGCGATTGCCCGTTGACACCGCCGAACACCAGAATCAGCGGCTCTGCGTTGCTGCTCTTGAGCAGTTCACGGCTGCCGTAATCGTAAACGGCCGTTTGCCGTCCGTCTTTCAAAAAAACGGTTTTGCTTTCCCCCACGGCCGAAACCGTTCCGTCCGAGCGGTAACGGATGGAGTAGAGCAGTTCGCCGTCGTAGGCTTTCACGGCGAACGGCTTCGCGCTGCCAATCCGGAAAAAATAGATATCCGAGAACAGCGCGCCGCCGCGCGCACCCACAACCACCGCGGCGAGTTTGTTCCCCGCGGGGTTCAGTGCGGCGCAGAGAATGCGCCCCTGCGCGCAGTCCCACTGGAATATGTTTTTATAGGCGTTGTCGTAAACCTTAAGCTCGCTGAGATAATCCTCCGATTGCGTGACGATGGCAAAAGAGCCGTTCTGCGCGCCCGCCGCCGTTGTGATCGGCTCGTTTGCCGAGGCGGTGAACGGCTCCCCGAACCGCGTCTCCACCCGGAATTGCTTGCCGCTCCGGTCGTAGAGCAGCGCTTTGGAACCGCAGGAAACAGCCACGGGGTCCGTCATCCCCTGCGGGCGCGCGGCCAGGCACCGGCCGTTCTGGGAATAGAGCAGGAACGTCGTGTCGGTAAGCACCCCGAGGTCGTTTCCTACCGGAACCGCCGCCTGAAACGTGCCCTGATTGAACGAAACGGGAAACAGGCTCTTTCCCCATCCCATGCCGTCGAGCAGATTTTCCGTGCGGTCCGCCACGGACTGCGGCGCAAGGGTGCCCACATTGAGCCATACAAGCCCCGTTAAAACCGCCAGAAGCAGCACCACGGCGGCAAACCTGCGGCGCGCCCGCTTTCGGCGCTGATACCGTTCCCTTTTTTCCCGGTAGAGCGCCAGCTCGTCTTCTTCCGTAGAGACACTTCCGTTTCCGTCCGCCGCATCCGCCTGCCCGCTTCCGGGCAAAGGCGCATTGGTATACAAATGGTGCCGCGTTCCGGCCGGCCTTTTTTCCGTGCCCGGTTCCGGCGGTCTTTTGCTGCTCATAGGTCCGGACATCCTTTCCCGCGGTCTGAAGCGCGGCTGTTTGCTTCCATGCCCTGCTCCCGCATGCCCGGATAGAACACGCGGCTGAGATAAAGCCCGCAGGCGGGCGCGGTGGGCCCGGCCAGTTCCCGCCTGCGGGAAGCCAGCACCGTCCGTACGTCATACCCCGGGGTGCGGGCCGCCAGAAGCAGCGTTCCCGCGATGATGCGCACCATATGGTAGAGGAACCCGTCGCCGCTGACGAGCAGGCGGACCATCTCTCCCTCACGCGTCACATCCGCCGTAAAAATGGTGCGCACCGTGGCGCTTTCCGGCTCCCTGCCGTCTTCCGGAAGCCTTGCGCCCGTATCCGAGCCGGCCGCGCAAAACGATGCGAAATCGTGCCGGCCCGTAAGGCAGGCAGCCGCCGCGGAAAGCGCGGATATATCGAGCGGGCGCGGGTAAAAATACGCGCGCCCGCGCAAAAACGGGCTGCGCACCGGCGCGTTCCAGATCTGGTAGAGATATTCCTTGCCGTGCGCGGTGTAGCGCGGATGGAAATCTTCCGGCGCTTCGGCGCAGGAGAGCACGGCGATATCGGAAGGCAGGTTCGCGTTGAGGGCGCGCAGAATATTTTCGCACGGAATCGCCGACTCTGCTTTTACGGCGCACACGTAGTCGGTCGCGTGCACGCCCGCGTCCGTGCGGCTGCAGCCCGTAACGGGCAAGCGGCTTCCGAACACCTTTTCCACGGCGTCCTGAAAAGCTCGCTGCACGGTAGGCGCGTTCCCCTGCACCTGCCAGCCGTGGTAGCGCGCGCCGTCAAAGGCCAGGTGCAAAACCAGATTCCGCATCGTTTTCCTCTCTTTTTATACGTACGCGGCCCCGTTCAGAGCAGACGGTTGAGCAGCAGCACGGCGGCGAACAGCAGCGCCATAACTCCCAGAGCGGTGTAATCCCGCCCCGCAAAACGCAGGCGGCGCAGCTTGGTGCGCCCCGCGCCGCCGCGGTAACAGCGGCAGTCCATGGCGAGAGCCAGCTCGTCGGCCCGGCGGAACGCCGAAACGAACAGCGGCACCAGAATCGGCAGCAGCGCGCGCATCCTCTGCCAGAGGGAGCCGGTTTCAAAATCCGCGCCGCGCGCCTTCTGCGCGCTCATGATCTTATCCGTTTCCTCGATGAGCGTGGGGATGAACCGCAGCGCGATGGACATCATCATGGAAAGCTCGTGCACCGGCACGCGCAGTTTCCCCAGCGGGGCCAGCAGCCCTTCGAGCCCGTCGGAAAGCGCGATGGGGGAAGTCGTATAGGTCATCAGCGAGGTGCCCACGATGAGGAACACCAGGCGAATAGAGATAAACACGGCGAACTCCAGCCCCTGCCAGGTGACGCGCATCTGCCAAAAGCCGAGGTTGAGCTGGAACAGCGTATTCCCCGGCTGATAAAAGGCGTTGAGAAGCGCCGTAAGCAGCAGCACCGGAAGAATGGGCTTCACGCCGCGCAGCATCTGGCGCAGCGGCACGCGGGAGAGAATATCCGCACACAGGAAAAACACAACCGCGAGCGCCATGGACGCGGCGTTACCCGCTGTGAACAGCACCACCATATAGGCTACGGTGGAGATGATCTTGGTACGCGCATCCAGCCTGTGAACGATGGATTTGCCCGGGAAATACTGGCCGAGCGTGATATCCTTCAGCACGGGGCGCCGCCCCCTTTCAGGCAGCGCAGCAGCTCGCGCTTCGCCGCCTCCACGGTATACACGCCGGAGGAAACGCCGTAGCCGCGCCGGCGAAGCTCGAGAAACACCTGCGTCACCTGCGGGATATCCAAGCCCATGCGCACAAGCTCCTCGCTGTGCGCGAACACCTCCGGCACCGTGCCGAACAGCTCCGCACGGCCCTGATTCATCACGAGCACGCGCGTGGCGTATTCGGCCACGTCCTCCATGCTGTGGGAAACCAGCAGCACCGTGGCGTTCTTCGTTTTGCGGTAATCCGAAACGCGGCGCAGCAGGCTTGCACGCCCGAAGGGGTCGAGCCCCGCCGCAGGCTCGTCCAACACCAGAACGCGCGGCTCCATGGCCATCACGCCCGCAATGGCCGCGCGGCGCTTCTGCCCGCCCGAAAGCTCGAACGGGGATTTGGGCAAAAGCTCCTCGGGCAGGCCCACCAGACCGGCCGCCTCGTGCACACGCTCCTGCACCTCGACATCGGAAAGCCCCATGTTTTTGGGCCCGAATGCAATATCCTTCGCGACCGTTTCCTCGAAGAGCTGGTATTCCGGATACTGGAAAACCAACCCCACCTGGAAGCGCAGCGCCCGGCGGTCGGCCTTTTTTGCCCAGATATCCTGCCCTTCCACGAGAATGCGGCCCGAGGATGGTTTGAGCAGCCCGTTGAGCTGCTGCACCAGCGTGGATTTGCCCGAGCCGGTATGCCCGATCAGACCCACGAACTCGCCCTGCCCGATTTCGAGCGAAACGTCGTCCACGGCCTTCTTTTCAAAGGGCGTTCCGGCACTGTATATATAGGAAAGATGTTCAAGCGTCAGGATGGGGTTTTGCGGCACTGTGATTCCTCCAGAAGGGTTGCGAGCGCGTCCACGCACTCTTTTGCGGTGAGCACGCCTTCGGGAAGGCGAAGCCCGCATTTGCCAAGCTCATACACAAGCTCCGCCGCCTGCGGAACGTCCAATCCCACCGATTTGAGCAGCGGGACATTCGAGAACACCTCGCGCGGCGCGCCGTCGAGAATGACGCCGCCATGCTCGAGCACCACCACGCGGTCGGCCTGCACCGCCTCGTTCATGAAGTGTGTGATGAGCACCACGGTGATGCCCTCCTCGCGGTTTAGACGCAAAACGGTTTCGATCACCTCGCGCCGGCCGCGCGGATCGAGCATGGCCGTGGGTTCGTCGAGCACGATACATTTCGGCTTCATGGCGAGGATGCCCGCAATGGCCACGCGCTGCTTCTGCCCGCCCGAAAGCTGGTGCGGCGCGTGCTCACGGTATTCGTACATTCCCACCGTTTTGAGCGCCCAATCCACCCGGCGGCGGATCTCGTCGGAAGGGACGCCGAGGTTTTCCGGCCCGAACGCGACGTCCTCCTCCACGATGGTGGCGACGATCTGGTTATCCGGATTCTGGAACACCATACCCACCTGCTGGCGGATATCGTACACGCGTTCCTCCAAAGACGTATCGATGCCGAACGCGTATGCCTTGCCGCCCGTGGGCAGCAGCACGGCGTTGAACTGCTTGGCCAGCGTGGATTTTCCCGAGCCGTTTCGCCCCAGCACCGCCAGAAACTGCCCCTGCGGGATCTTCAGGCTTACGCCGTCGAGCACCTTGCGCTCCTCGCCGCTCTCTTCCAGCGCGGGGTAGGCAAACGAAAGCTCCGCCGTTTCCAGCGCCGGTGTTTTACGCTCCGTGTCCGCCATACTCCGCCTCCTGTTTTCCTGCGGCGGCCGCGGAACCTTCCGCTTCCCAAAGCGCGGTGGCGCCGCAGGGAAGCACGAAGCCCGTGTCGAGCACCGGCAGGCCGATCTCGTCGGCGCTCACCTGCCCGCCGAACCGTTTTTGCACCGTCACGCCCAGCAGGTAGGCCATCACCGAAGGCGAAAGCCCCGTAGTGTAGGAATTGAGCACGAAGAACAAAGGGGTTTCGCTTAAAACGTTCGCGCAAAGCTCAAGCAGGCCGAAAATCTCCTGTTCGAGCTTCCAGACCTCCCCGCCCGGACCGCGCCCGTAGGAAGGAGGGTCCATCACCACGGCATCGTACCGGCTGTCGCGCCGGATTTCGCGGGAAACGAACTTGGCGCAGTCATCCACCAGCCAGCGCACGGGCTTTTCCGCAAGATTTGAGAGCGCGGCGTTCTCTTTGGCCCACGCCACCATTCCGCGCGCGGCGTCCACATGCGCCACCTGCGCGCCGGCCGCGGCGCAGGCCAGCGTCGCGCCGCCGGTGTAGGCGAACAGGTTGAGTACGCGCACCTCCCGGTTCGCCGTGCTGATTTTGCGCGCCATCCAGTCCCAGTTCACCGCCTGCTCCGGAAACAGCCCTGTGTGCTTAAATCCCATTGGCTTGAGTGCAAAACGCAGCGCTCCGTAGCCGATCTGCCACACCTGAGGAAGGCCGGCGCCCTCCTCCCAATGCCCCCCGCCCTCGGAGGAGCGCAGATAGCGCCCATTCGCCTGCCGCCAGAGGGGGTCTTTCTTTTCCGTATTCCAAATCACCTGCGGGTCCGGGCGAATAAGGACATACTTCCCCCACCGCTCCAGCTTTTCGCCGTCCGAGGTATCCAGAATCCCGTAATCCTTCCAGTTTTCCGCAATCCGCATCCGTTTCGCTCCATTCCGGCCTGCGCCGGGGCTTTTCGTATTTTCCGTTCTTCCCTGGCAGCACGGCCGGGAAGCTTGCTGCTGTTTTTGTGCGCGCCCGGCGGTTAACCCGCGGCGGTTTCGGCAGCCCGCGACATTTCCGCTTCCACCGCGCCGGCAATCTCCCGCCCCAGCGCCTGGATCATCGGTTCGTTTTTGCCCTCCACCATCACGCGGATGAGCGGTTCGGTGCCGGAAGCGCGCACTACCACGCGCCCATCGTCGGCAAGAGCGCCCTTTGCGCGTTCCATCGTTTCGGTAACGGAAGCGCTGCGGAGCAGCGCCTCGCGGTCCGCCGCGCCGGTTTGCACGCTGAGGTTCACCTGCGGGTAACTTTCCATCACCGCGGCAAGCTCCGAAAGCTTCTTGCCGGAGCGCTTCATCACGGCCAGCAGCTGCAACGCCGTCAGCTCGCCGTCGCCCGTGGTGGCGTGTTCCAGAAAGATGATGTGGCCCGACTGTTCGCCGCCGATTACGTACCCGTTGTTCACCATTTCTTCGAGCACGTAGCGGTCGCCCACACGCGTGGTCAGCACGCGGATGCCGAACTTTTCCGCGAACCGGAAGAAGCCGAAATTGGACATCACCGTCACCACGGCGGCGTCGCCCCGCAGTTTTTCGTGCTTTTTCAGGGAGGCCGCAAACACGGCGATGAGTTTATCGCCATCCACCACGGCGCCCGTCTCATCCACGGCGAGGCAGCGGTCGGCGTCGCCGTCGAACGCGATGCCGAGGTCGAAGCCGCCCTCCCGCACCGTTTTGCACAGCGCTTCCAGATGCGTGGAGCCGCAGTCGGCGTTGATGTTTAGCCCGTCCGGATGCGCGCTCACAATCTCGAATTCGCCGCCCAGATCTTTGAGAAGGCGGGGCGCCGTAAGCGACGCGGAGCCGTTGGCGCAGTCCACCGCCACGCGCAGCCCGTCGAAGCGGCAATCCACCGTGGAGCGCAGATGGGCGACATAATCGTCCACCGCGGCTTTCGGCCGGATCACGCGGCCCAGCGCGGAACCGGATTTGGGTGCGGGCAGCGCCTCCTGCCCCAGCACGATGGCTTCGATGCGGTCCTCCAGCTCATCCGAGAGCTTGTAGCCGCTTCCGCTGAAAATTTTGATACCGTTGTATTCCATTGGGTTATGCGACGCCGAAATCATCACGCCTGCGTCCGCGCCGAGCTTGCGCACAAGAAACGCCACCGCCGGCGTAGGCACCACGCCGAGCTGGAGCGCGTCGGCTCCCACCGAACAGATGCCGGCCACCATGGCCGCTTCCAGCATATCCGAAGAGATGCGGGTATCCTTCCCGATGATGATCTGGGGACGATGGTGCGTTTCCTCCGTGAGGACCACGGCCGCCGCGCGCCCTAAGTTCATAGCCAGTTCGCAGGTCAGCTCCGTATTTGCCACCCCGCGTACGCCGTCGGTGCCAAACAGTCTACCCATACTCTGTTTTCCGCCTTTCCGTCTTCAACGCAGCACTATTAAAAGATTGAAGCGCAATCGCTGTTCGTCATAAACCGTTGTGCCCCGGTCCCGTTTTCAACCGCGCGCGGCCTCGCTTACAGCAGCGTCTGCTGCCCGTCGTCCGGCGCTTCGATGCCCAGGTGCCGATACCCCGCCGGCGTCACACAGCGCCCGCGCGGCGTCCGTTTAAGAAATCCCAATTGCATCAGGTAAGGCTCATACATGTCTTCGATGGTTACGGTTTCCTCACCCACGGCGGCCGCGATGGTTTCAACGCCAACCGGCCCCCCGCCGTAATTGCGGATCATGGTGGAAAGCACGCGGCGGTCGATGGAGTCGAGCCCCAGCGGATCGATCTCCAGACGGTCCAGCGCCGTGCGCGCAACCTCGCTTGTCACTTTGCCGTCCGCCATCACCTGCGCGAAATCGCGCACACGGCGCAGCAGGCGGTTGGCGATACGCGGCGTCCCGCGCGAGCGGCGCGCGATCTCCTGCGCTCCGTCTTCGCCGCACACGATGTCGAGAATCCCTGCGCTGCGCTGAATGATGCAGCTCAGCTCTTCCAGTGTATACAATTCGAGCCGCGAAATGACGCCGAACCGGTCGCGCAAAGGGCTCGAAAGCTGCCCCGCGCGCGTCGTTGCGCCCACCAGCGTGAATTTGGGCAGATCCAGCCGGATGGAACGCGCCGAGGGCCCCTTGCCGATGATGATATCCAGCGCGTAGTCCTCCATGGCCGTGTAGAGCACTTCCTCCACCGGATGGGGCAGCCGGTGAATTTCGTCGATGAACAGAATGTCGTGCGGCGCGAGATTGGTGAGCAGCGCGGCGAGATCGCCCTGCTTTTCCAGCACCGGGCCGGACGTGACGCGTAAATTCACGCCCAGCTCGTTCGCGATAACCCCGGCCAGCGTGGTTTTTCCGAGCCCCGGCGGGCCGTAGAGCAGCACGTGGTCGAGCGCCTCGCCGCGCTGCTTGGCCGCCTCGATAAACACTTTTAAATTTTCCTTCGCCTTCCGCTGCCCGATGTACTCCGAAAGGAGGCGCGGGCGCAGCGAAAGCTCCGCCTCCGCCTCCTCGGGCGAAGCCTCGGGCGTGACGATGCGGTTTTCATAGTCCATTTCCATTTGCATTTTCACCAAACGCGGTCCGCCCGAACCCGGCGCGGCCCGCGGGTCCTCCCGCCTGACGTTTTCACGCTCTTACGCCGTCCGCTACTTTTTTGCCAGTTCCCGCAAAGCGGCGCGGATAATATCCTCCACCGGCGCGGCGGCGTCCGCCTTGGCCGCTGCCAGGGACGCTTCGCTGCGCGAGTAGCCCAGCACCATCAGCGCGCTCACCGCCTCTTCCGCGTTGCCGGAAGCCGAAATCGGAACGGTTTCCAGCCCCAGCGCGGCCGCCTCGGCGCTCACTTTATCCTTAAGTTCCAAAACGATGCGCTGCGCGAGCTTCATACCCACGCCCGGCGCTTTGGTCAGCGATTTTGCGTCCCCGGAGGCCACATACAAAGCCAGCTTTTCCGGCGATGCCTCCGAAAGAATGGAGAGCGCGGCCTTGGGCCCCACCCCGGTTACCGAGATGAGCAGCCGAAAGCAGGCGAGCTCCTGCTCGTCCGCAAAGCCGAACAGGTCCAGTGCGTCCTCGCGCACGTTGAGTTGTGTGTATAAAAGAGCCTTTTCGCCCGTGCGCAGTTTTTGAACCGTGCGGACGGTCGTAAGGCATTTGAAGCCGACGCCGCCGCAGCTTACCACGGCGAAGCCGGGTTCCAGATGCGTAACCGTTCCTTCCAGGCTGTAAATCATCCCAAACAGGCGTCCTTTCTATTGTATCCGGCAGGGCAAAAAGCGCGCCCGCGGGCCGCGCGAAACGGGTATTTTCAGTGGCCCGCAAGCTTCGCCTGCAGGCCCGCCATCAGCGAGCCTGAACAGTGCGCGTGGCAGACGGCCATGGCCAGCGCGTCGGCGGCGTCGTCCGGCCGCGGCATCTTCTGCAGGTTCAGCATGCGGCGCGTCATCTCCATCACCTGGAGCTTTTCCGCGCGCCCGTAGCCCACCACGGCCTGTTTGACCTGCAGCGGGGTGTATTCGAACACCGGAACCCCGAGCTGCTGCACCGCCAGCACAATGACGCCGCGCGCCTGCGCCACGTCGATGGCCGTGGTCGTGTTCGTATTGAAAAAGAGCTTTTCCACGGAAAGCGCCTGCGGATGATACCGCTGCGCCAGCTCGCGGATGCCGTCGTACACCTGTGCAAGGCGCTGCGGAAACGGCGTGTGGGCCGGCGTCGTTACTGCGCCGTAATCGAGCACGGTAAAATGCGAGCCGGAATAGTCCAATACCCCGTACCCGATGGTGGCATAACCGGGGTCCACACCCAAAATAATCATACTGCAACAGTCCTTCCGCCCCGGCGGGCAATTTGATTTCCGTAAGCGGCCCGGACATAGGGGCGCGGAACGGTTTTCCGAATGATTGCGTCTATTATAGCATAGATGCCAAACTCCGGCAACCGGTTCAGCCGTGCGAAACGTCCGTGCACCGCGCTTGACGGAAAAGGGCGCGCCGTGGTATAGTGCAACTATCACAGGGCTTTCAGCAGCCCCGCCGGAATTCCAGCGCCGCCCGCGGCGTTCGTTTTCCGCGTCGGACGCGAACCGACCTATATTATGGAAGCAAGGGGTTTTCCTATGATTTTCATCGGCGAAAAAATCAACAGCTCCATTCCCGCCTCGAAAGCGTTCATCGAAGCGCGGAACGACGACGCCATTTGCGCCCTCGCCAAGGCGCAGCGCGAGGCGGGCGCGGATTTCATCGATATCAACGCAGGTGCTTTTCTGGCTAAAGAGGCAGAATACCTTGCGTATCTGGCGCGCACCGTAGAGGCGCTGGGCATGCCTCTTTCCGTAGATACGCCCAGTGTGCCCGCCGCGCGCGCGGCGCTGGAAGCGGCAAGTTCACGCGGCCACCTGATCAATTCCGTAACCACCGACGAAACGCGCCTTTCCGGCATGGGTGAGCTTGCCGTTTCCTACGGGTGCGGCGTGGTGGCCCTCTGCTCACCCAACCTGGGGGAAGAAAACACGCTGGAAAACCGCCTGGGCGCCGCGCAGGTGCTCGTTAAGCGGCTCACCGCGATGGGTATTGCGGAGGACGGCATCTATCTCGACCCGATGCTGGGGCCGGTGGGCGCGGAACCGAACGCGGCGCTCGACGCGCTGGAAACCATCCGCCGTCTGCGCGCGGAATACCCCTCCTGCCACATTTCCTGCGGGCTTTCCAACCTGTCGTTCGGCCTGCCGAAGCGCCGGCTGCTCGGGCAGGCGTTCCTCGCGGCCGCCGTGGTGGCGGGGCTCGACGCCGCCATTGCCGACCCGCTCAACCGCGAGCTGATGGGAATTGCGGCCGCCTCGGAGGTCATCGCCGGGCGCGACGAATACTGTATGGAATATATTGAAAAATGCCGCGGCGGCCAGATCGGCTGACACGGCCCGCTTAACAGGAGCCAAAAAGGGGCACTGCAAAACCGTGCGGCTGCAGCACCCCTTTTTTATATGTATTTTCGCAAATTTATTGGAAATCCGCATTACGCGGCGCTTACGCGGAAACCTTCACGATATTTGCAAGCGAAAGCACCAGGAACAGCGCGCCAATCACAAGACGGTATGCGGCGAACACCTTCATGGGCTTGCGCTTGAGGTATTCCACGAACCCACGCACCACAAACAGCGCCACCACAAAGGCCGTGACAAACCCGATGAGCAGCGACACGATCTGCATCCCCGTAAGCGCCATATGCGTGGAGACAAGATCGCCGCCCGTTGCCGCGAACATGGCGGGGATGGCGAGGAAAAACGAGAATTCGGCCGCCGTGGGGGTTGCGAGGCCCACCACCCAGCCGCCGATGATGGTGGCCGCCGAGCGGGAAAAGCCCGGCCACACCATGGCGATGCACTGGAACAGGCCGATGGCGAACGCCTGCCGGAGGCTGACGCGTTCGATATGCGCGGTGTTTTCGCTCTTGCGGTAGCGCTTTTCGGCGTAGAGTATCCACAATGCGCCCCCGATGAGCGCCAGCGAAACGGGCAGCGGCTTCATCATCACGTCGGAAATGATGTCTCTATGCAGGACTTTTTTGATCACTACTTTATCCAGCGCGCCGATGAGCAGCGCGGGAATCGTGCCGAGCAGGATACCCGACCACAGCTTGTACCCGAAGCCTCCGCGGTGCAGGGTTTTGAACGAATGGAAGATCTTCTGGCGGTACAGCACCACGATGGCGAGAATGGCGCCGAGCTGGATGACCACCTCGAACAGATTGGCGAATTTGTCGTTAAATTGGATCAGGCTGCCCACCAGGATCATATGGCCTGTGGAGGAGATCGGCAGGAATTCGGTGACGCCCTCTACAACGCCCATCAGGATGGATTTCAGCAGAAACAAGACTTGTTCCATTCCATTCGCTCCTCACGCAATTTTCGGCATTTCCGGTTTTTGATCGAACAGGGGGCTTTTTTTGTATGTTCCGCGTCAACGCAAGTCGAAATCAGTATACCGGATATGTCCCGTTTTTGCAAGACTCCGAAGGCGGTACGCGGACGTGTTTCCGGCGCATTTTTCCGCACCCCAACCATCTGATGCCCGAAAAGCGGAAAACATTCCGAAATTTCCGGGATGAAGGCCGCGATGCCGCCGATTTTTCCGTTCATTCAACGGACCAAAACGCCTTATCGCGGAAAATTTCCGCCTGACTTGCGGCTTTCCGGCTTGCTCACCCGATGCCGGGCACTTCGGGCAAAAGCGGCGTTTCCACGCGCACGGGAGCAAACCCTGTGTGGTCGCAGGCGATGAGCCGGAACCGGATGCCGTTCCACATGCCCTCCACGGCGCCCGCCGCCGCTCGCCCGTGAAGATGGCCGTAATAACAGCGGCGGATACCGTGCCGCCGCAGAACTCCCATGATCTCGGGGCACTCGGCGCCGCCGAAAAACGGCGGATAGTGCAGAAAAACCACCGGCTCCACCCCCAGCTTTTCCGCGGCGGAAACGGACGTTTCGAGCCGGCCGGCCTCCCGCAACAGGATTTTGCGGTCCTCGCTGCCGTCGTTGTACCACCCGCGCGAGCCGCAGATGCCAACGCCCTCCGCCGCCTGCGCGCTGTTGTGGATAAACGCAATGCTGGAAAAGCCCTGCTGCCCGAGGAAGCGGTTCATTTTTGTCACGGTATCCCACCAGTAATCGTGGTTCCCTTTTACGATCAGCTTGCGCCCGGGCAGACTCTGGAGGAACCGAAAGTCCGGAGCGACGGCACCAAGCGACATCGCCCACGAAACGTCTCCCCCAATCACGACCGTGTCCTCCGGGGAAACGCAGGCGCGCCAGTTCTCTTCAATGCGGTTCGTATAATTTTCCCACCCGCGAAAAACATCCATGGGCTTATCTGCGCCGAAGGAAAGATGCAGGTCGGCGATGGCAAACAGCGGCATGGTTTCCAATCATCCTTTCCCTGCCGGCCGGGGCAGAATCGGGCAAGCGCGGGCAGCTAAACGGCGAGCCCGTGGAAGTAAAACGGCGCCGCATTTACCGGCGTCGGCCGTATTCGCAAATTTTCAGAGCATCCGATTCAAATAGTCGATAACAGCCCGCGCAAAACATTTTCTCCGTGGGTTTTGATGCAAATGCAGATCCATAATTTTACCCAAGAGCCGCAGTAAAAACAAATGGCCGTGATGCCAGGAAATGTCGCGATAATTTTAGCGCCTGCGGGGGAAAAATACTATCGTTTCGTGCAGCACGCGAGAAAGAGCCGGAACTGCCGGCTTGCGCGAAACAGGCTGCCGTCGTTTCCGTCATCTTGCAAATACCGTTACAGCCGCCCGCCGCGAGCGAGCAGCGGGAGCCGCGGAAAACTTTAATTCCGCCTCTCAAGCGCCAGGAAGGAATGGTTTCTGCCATGAAATGGATCGATTCACTCAATGAACGCAGTTCGCATAAGGAGCACATCTGGGGGATTCATTGCGACGTTGCCAACTGCACCTTTCACGACCCCAACGGGAAGTGCAGCGCAAACCAAATTCGCGTCGGCCCCGCTTATGCGGAAAACAGCACGGATACCGTATGTTCCACCTTTAAGCAGAACGGGGTGCAATAAAGCGAATAACACGAATATCCAATAATTTTGTGGATAGAAATCCGCATCAAACCCCATAGAGGAAATCTTCTGCTGCGGATTTTATTTGCTTTTTAATCGGATACTCGTATGAGTTCGTTTTGCAGCACCCGAAGAAAGCCGCCGCAAGGCGGCTTTCTGTATGGACTTCCGCAAAATTACGCCGAATTCGGTCGGGCGGCCCGCCGGATTTTGCAGCCTTTTGCGAAATCGCTCAGATTCCCAGCACGCGTGCGATGGTATCCTCCATCTGGCCGCGCGCGCAGGAATCGGAAAAGCGCACCGGCAGCCGGAACAGTTCCTCCAGCGGGCGCGGCGGGCGCGTCATGGCGAGCTCCGCGAGAGCGCGCAGCCGCTCCGCCTCGTCCTCCGGCACGCCGCCCTGTGGCTCCTGCCCCTCCCAAATCGCATCCAGCACGCTGCCGGCGAATTTGAACGGGCTTGCCGTGGAGGCGATGACGGTTTTGGAGGTGTCGCCGGTTTTGGCGCGGTACTGCCGGCACACGTTGACGGCCACGGCCGTGTGCGGGTCGCAGACGTAGCTGTACTGCCGGTAGATATCCCGGATGGTATATCGGGTGGCGGCGTCGTCGCAGAAACCGCCCCAAAAATAGTCCTGAAGGCCGGTGAGGACGCTTTCGTCCACCTCAAAGCGGCCGGTCTGCGCCAGTTCCGCCATCCATGTCCGGATTTTCGCGTCGTCGCAGCCGGAAAGGTCGTAAAGCAGACGCTCCAGGTTGCTGGAGATCAGGATATCCATGGAGGGTGAAATCGTGGTGTGGAACGCGCGGTTGCGGTTGTACACGCCGGTTTTGATGAAATCGGTGAGGACGTTGTTGGAGTTGGAGGCGCAGATGAGCTTGCCGATGGGAATCCCCATCTTTTTGGCGCAGTACGCGGCGAGAATATTCCCGAAATTGCCGGTGGGCACCACCACATTGATCTTTTCGCCGCAGGTGATGCGCTCGTTGCGCATGAGGTCGGCGTACGCGGAAACATAATAGACGATCTGCGGGACAAGCCTTCCCCAGTTGATGGAATTTGCGGAGGAAAACGCCATACCGTTCTCCGCGAGGCGGGCGCCGAATTTCTCGTCGCCGAAAATCGCCTTCACCCCGCTCTGCGCCGCGTCGAAATTGCCATCGATGGCGCATACATAGGTGTTTGCGCCCGGCTGCGTCGTCATCTGCAGCTTCTGCATGGGGCTGACGCCTTCCTTGGGGTAGAACACCAGGATCTTCGTGCCAGGCACGTCGCGGAAGCCCTCCAGAGCGGCTTTTCCGGTATCGCCGGAGGTTGCCACGAGAATCACCGTCGTTTTGTCGTCCCCGCATTTCTGCACTGCGAGCGGCAGCAGCTGCGGCAGAAGCTGGAGCGCCATATCCTTGAACGCGCAGGTCGGGCCGTGCCAAAGCTCCAGCAGATAGGTTTTCGGCTCCAGCATATAAAGCGGCGCGATGCTCTCCGTGCCGAACTTTTCACGCGTATACGCCTTGGAGACGCAGCTTTGCAGTTCCTCGCGCGTGTAGTCCTCCAAAAAGCGCCCGAGCAGCTCCGCCGCGAGCGAAACGTAATCGAGCTCGGCGAAATGCTTCAGATCGGTGTAGGAGAGCCACGGCATGCTTTCGGGGACGAACAGCCCGCCGTCGGCTGAGATGCCGCGGCTGATGGCCTGCGCGGCCGAAACGGAAACGCCGCTGTTCCTCGTGCTGTTATACTTCATGATTCCAATCCTCCGTGTTCCAGGCACAGCGGCTTACCGCTGCCGTTCAAAAAACTCCCCGGCGGGGGATGCCCGCGCACATTGCGCGGCTTTGCAGGAAACAATCGGGTAAAATGCAAACCGCCTTTTGCGGGCCGGATTCGAAATTGCTTCCATATAGTATAGTATTACATCTTCCGCGCCATGTCAAAACCGTTTTTCAAAAAAAGGGCCGGAACGGGCGCATCCGACGCTTTGCTTGCCCGATGCCGCTCTTCGATGGAGATCGTAATATATAACCGAGCAAAACCCTGCTTTACGGTTTTGTGAAGATTTTATGCAAAAATCCGCGCCAAAAACTTTGCTCATTGATTTTTGAAGCGGAACGCGCACAACCGAAGCTGAATGGGCTCAGAGAAGCGAATCAATCGAGCGAAAACGCATTTTCCAGAATTTCCACCGTCATGCTGTGGGAAAGCATCGTGACCTCCGCCACATCGAAACGAGGCTGGAGCTGCAGCTCCGGGTTGCGGGCGAGATACACCGAGGCCGTTTTGATCAGGCGCGCCTGCTTGTGGCGGTCCACCGCCTCGCGCGGGAGCAGCAGTGAGCCCGCTTTCCGCGTCTTGACCTCCACGAACGCGAGGATGCCGCCTTTTTCCGCCACGATGTCGATTTCACCGAACCGGCAGCGAAAATTCCGCTCCCGGATTTCGTAACCCCGTTCGAGATAGGCGTCTGCCGCACGGCTTTCGCCCATCGCCCCGCTCGATTCACTCTTTGTCATACAACTTCGCCTTCTCACTGAGATTCCGCAGGAAGCTCGGCCGGTGCACGGGCGAAGGGCCGTATTGCAGCAATTTTTGATAGTGGAGCTTTGTGGGGTAGCCCTTGTGCTGCGCAAAGCCGTACTGCGGGTAGGCGCCGTCGAGTTCCTGCATCAGACGGTCCCGGCTCACCTTGGCCAGAATGGATGCAGCCGCGATGGAAGGGCTGATGCCGTCCCCCTGGACGATGCACCGCGTGGGAACGGAAAGTCCGGGGTCGCGGTTTCCATCCACCAGCGCGGCCTGCGCCGGGGGGCTGAGCTTCTCCACCGCGCGGCGCATGGCGAGCAGGCTCGCGCCCAGAATGTTGAGCGTTTCGATTTCTTCCACGCCCGCCTGCGCAATGCCGTAGGATACGGCCTGCTCCACGATTTGATCGTAGAGTTCTTCCCGCTTTTGAGGCGTGAGTTTTTTGGAATCGTTGAGGCCCGGCAGCACAAGGCCGGCGGGCAGGAGAACGGCAGCGGCGAACACCGGGCCGGCCAGCGGGCCGCGGCCCGCCTCGTCCACGCCGCAGACATGCGCATAGCCCAGCGCGCGCTGCTCTTCTTCATAAAAAAAGTTCAGAGGCTCCCGGGGCTGTCTTGGCATTCCCGATCTCTCCCCTCACACACGAAAGCGTTCAGACCTTCCGCTTTTTTTCTTCCGTTTCGGTTTCGGAACGCTCCGTTTCGGAATTTTCCGCTTTCGCATGCTTCGCTGCGGGCGATCCGACGCGCGTTTCCCCTTCCATAGCGGGGAGTTCCAACGTGACGCGGCCGATCTTTCCGCCGCGAAACTCATCCAGCACCAGAATGGCCGCACGTTCCTCGTCCGCCACGCCTCCGGGCAGCAGCATCCCCCTGCGCGCCGCAACCCGGCGCAGCAGGGCCTCTCCGTCGCCGGAAAGCGGTTCTTCCAGCCGGTAGCGCGCCGCCAGAAGACGTGGGCACTGCCGGGCCAGCAGTTCCAGCAGGCGGCGGGCCAGCAGTTCGCCATCCACCACTTCGTCCTTTACCGCGCCGCAGAAAGCGAGCTTTTCTCCAACGGCAGGGTCCTCAAACTTCGGCCAGAGCATCCCGGGGGTGTCCATCATCTCGACTCCCCCGCCGAGGTCCAGCCATGTGCGGCCGCGGGTCACGCCCGGGCGGTCTTCCGCCTTCAGGCGGCTGCTTCCCGCCATACGGTTGATAAAGGTGGATTTCCCGCAGTTCGGCACGCCCGCCACCATGATCCGCAGCTTGGCCCCCGCCATGCCCTTTTGAATGTTTCGCTCTATTTTTTCATGCAGCAGACGCTTGACGGCCGGCAGGAAGCGGGCGCTCCCCTTTCCGGTTTTGCAATCCACCGGCAAAGCGGGTACGCCGCGCGCGGCATACCACGCCACCCACGCGTCGGTCGCCGCAGGGTCCGCCAGGTCCGCTTTGTTGAGCATAAGCACGCGCGGCTTGCCGCTGCACAGCGCGTCTATTTCGGGGTTCCGGCTGCTTTGCGGGATGCGCGCGTCGGCGATTTCGGCTACGCAGTCGATGAGCGGCAGGCTTTCGGCGATCAGCCTGCGGGTTTTCGCCATATGGCCCGGAAACCACTGGATCGGTACTGGTTCGGACATAGTTTCCTTTCTATTCTTTCGCGTCTTTCGCGCATTTTCCCCCCGGCGGGCCGGTTAGGCGGCGCCGTAAGGGGCGTGCTCCGGTGCTTACATCTGCCGTGAAAACAGTGTGAACGGCGCGATGCGGAGCATGACGCGGCCCATGAGATTCTGAACCGGAATCAGCCCCACCTCGGCATAGCGGCTGTCCTTGCTGATGTTGCGGTTATCGCCCAGCACGAACACGTCGCCTTCCGGAACCGTGAGCGGCAGTTTGAGCGTTCCGTAGCCGTCGCCGTCGGCGCCGATGGACTGCATCGGTTCCTTGATGGGCGCGCTGAACGTCTTGCCGTCCACCAGCACCCGGTTGTGCGCGTAATCGATATCGATCGTCTGCCCGCCCACGGCGGCCACCCGCTTGATGATCGTCGTATGAATTCCCGTAGCGTAGAGCACAACGATATCGCCCTGGCGCGGGGTATAGCGGAAATCCGAAACGAGAACGCGGTTTCCGCCCTGCAGCGTGTTTTCCATGGAAGGCCCGCTGACGACCACCTGCCGCGCCACGAACGCGTTGAGCAGCACGACGAACGCGAGAACGAAAACGACGACTCCGGCCCATTCGTAAAGATCCTCGCGGAAATCCGTCTCCTGCCGCGCGGCCTCCGGCGCGGGGCTGCCCGGATTTTGTTCCGGATATGCAAAACCCAAAACGGCCATCTCCCCTTCTGCGCGGCCCGAACGGACGCCCGTCATGCCGCTTCTTAATGAAGCAGACCGAAGCTGTCAAACGGAAGAATGCGGAATACCGCATGCCCGATGATAAACTTATCCTGAATGATGCCCACCTCGGTAAAACGGCTGTCTTTGCTGTCGTTTCGGTTGTCGCCCATCACGAACACGCAGCCCGCCGGAACTTTCAGCGGCAGCGGGAGGATTCCGTAGCCGTCGCCATCGCTGCTGATGGCGCGCATCGGCTCCTTGATGGGGGCCGGGAACACTTTGCCGTCCACGAGCACCTGATTCTTCGCGTAATCGATATTGATCGTCTGCCCGCCCACCGCAATCACGCGCTTGATAATCGGCTCCTCCACGGCTTTCGTGGAAAGCACGATGATATTCCCCTGGCGCGGCGTATAACCGAGATCCGTGATGATCACACGGTCGCCGTTGTGAAGCGTATTCTCCATGGATGGGCCGTTGACGACGATAGGCCGGAGCAGAAACGTAAAAACCAGCACGACGACCGCAAGCGCAAAAACCACCGATTCCGCCCAATCGTAGGCTTCGTCGGCGGCGCCGCGCTTCTGCGCCCCGCCGGGAACCACAAACCTGTCGGTTTGAAACGAACCGTTCTCCATCATGCTTCTCCCGCAAAACCCGGCGCCCGGACGTAAACGGCGGGCGGGTAAAAATAGCTGTGAAAAAAGCCGCGGGGCGGCAGGCGCTCCGCGGCTACCGGGTACAAAAGCAAAAAAGGGACCAAAGTCCCTTTTTTACCTGCTTGCTCAAAGCTGCTCTTTGACTTTTGCCGATTTGCCCACGCGGCCGCGCAGATAATACAGCTTGCTCCTGCGCACCTTGCCGTGACGGACGACCTCGACCTTGTCGACATTGGGCGAATGGATCGGGAAAACCCTCTCCACACCGACGCCGTACGACATGCGGCGGACGGTGAACGATTCCGAAATGCCTCCGCCTCTGCGGGCAATCACCGTGCCCTCAAAAAGCTGAATTCTTTCGTGGTCGCCTTCCTTGATCTTGACCGATACCTTCACGGTATCTCCGATGCTCATCTGCGGCAGCTCGGTTTTCAACTGGCTGCCCACCAGAGTTTTCATAGCATCCATCTGGTTCCACTCCTTCCGGATAGGCATTCGTGCCGGGAATCGGCAGAGGACTGCCTGTTTTAATTGCCGTTTTGCCGGCCATTAAACCCCACCACCCGGCGCAAGCCGTGCGGCGGAACGCACTTCAAAAAGAAATGCGCAACCCTTGCCGAAGCAGAGTTGTGTCAAATGCCTATATAGTATATCACGGAAAAGCGGCATGCGCAAGAGAAAACGTTCAATAAAAGAGGCGAATTTTACCTTTCCGCGCAAATATGCAGTTTTTACAGCATTTCCGGAAAAGAGCGACACCTTCCGAAGTGTTTCGCCAAATCAAGCGAGGCGAATAGAAAAAAGCAACGCCTCCCAATCTTTTATGGAATTGCCCCAGGCTTTCAAAGCGGTGCGTAAAACACTCTCTTTCCTTAATAAGCGATCGATTCTCCGCGCGTATTCGCGCGCAATTCCGCACCGCACTTGCGCAAGCGGGTCTTCCGTTGTAGAATAGACGAAGGCGCGCGGGCGGGCTTTCTGCGGAAATGCAGCGGAAGCTCCCGGGCCCGTGCGGATGGGCTGCGCAAGACGAAGTCCGTCTTTTTGTTCAAAGCAGGAGGTCGCGTTTTGGAGAAAAAAATAGAAGAAGCCCTGCGTCTGGTGCAAAAGCCGGCCCGTTACACGGGCGGCGAGCGCAACAGCGTGGTGAAGGACCCGCGCGCAGTGGATGTGCGCTTCGCGTTCTGTTTTCCCGATACCTACGAGATCGGCATGTCCCACCTGGGCGGGAAGATTCTGTACGGAGTGCTCAACCGCATGGAGGGCGTGTGGTGCGAGCGCGTTTACGCCCCGTGGCCGGATTTTGAAGAGCAGATGCGCACGAAAGGCATTTCCCTTTACGGCCTGGAGAGCGGCGACCCGATCTCAACGTTTGATTTCATCGGCTTTTCGCTGATGTATGAACTCAGCTACACGAATGTTCTGAACATGCTCGATCTGGCAGGGCTGCCCGTTCGGGCCAGTGAGCGCACGGAAACCGCGCCGCTCGTCATTTTCGGCGGGCCGTGCACCTGCAACCCGGAGCCGGTGGCGCCTTTCGCGGACCTGATCTGCCTGGGCGAGGGCGAAGAAGCATTGTGTGAAGTCGTTGAGCTTTACAGAAAGTGTCGGAGCGAAAAATACTCGAAGCGCGCGTTTCTGGAGGCTGCCGCGGGGATTGACGGCATCTACGTCCCCTCGCTGTACGAGCCTTCCTATCTGCCCGACGGCACGCTTGAAAAAACCACGCCGGTTTGCACGCAGGCTCCCGAAAGGGCCCGAAAACGCGTGGTGCGCGAAATGGACGATGCCTATTTCCCGGAGAGCTTTATCGTTCCCACGCTTGAGATCGTGCACGACCGCGCCATCGTCGAGCTGTTCCGGGGCTGCGTGCGCGGCTGCCGTTTCTGCCAGGCTGGCTTTCTCTACCGCCCGGTGCGCGAAAAATCGCGCGCGGTGCTCGAGCGGCAGGCGAAATCGCTCTGCGATTCCACCGGCTACGACGAAATCTCTCTCTCCTCCCTTTCCACAAGCGATTACAGCGAGCTGAAAGAGCTGGTGCCGGAGCTGATGGAGTGGACCGACCGGGAGGGCGTGAGCCTTTCCCTTCCCTCCCTGCGCGTGGATAACTTCTCCCGTTCGCTGATGGAAAAGATTCAGTCGGTGCGCAAAAGCGGGCTGACCTTTGCGCCGGAGGCCGGAACGCAGCGCCTGCGCGACGTCATCAACAAAAACGTCAGCGAAGAAGAAATCTTCAAGACCTGCCGCCTGGCCTTCGAGGGCGGATGGACCAACGTGAAGCTCTATTTCATGATCGGGCTTCCCACCGAAACCATGCAGGACGTGGAGGGCATCGCCGATCTCGCGCAGCGCATCGTGGACGCCTATTACGCCATGCCGAACCGCCAGAAGGGCAAGGCGGTGAACGTTTCCATCAGCGTGGCGACATTCGTGCCGAAGCCGTTCACGCCGTTCCAGTGGGAACCGCAGGACAGCCGCGAAACGGTGGCCGAAAAACAGCATCATCTGCGCTCGTGCATCCGCAGCAAAAAGATCAGCGTCAGTTTTCACGACGACACCACCAGCTTTCTCGAAGCGGTTTTTGCGCGCGGCGACCGGCGCCTGGCGGATGTGATCGAACGCGCGTGGCGCAGCGGCTGCCATTTCGATAGCTGGGACGAATACTTCCGCTTCGACCTCTGGATACAGGCGTTCGAGGACTCCGGCGTCGACCCCGCCTTTTACGCCAACCGCCGGCGTTCTTACGAAGAACTGCTCCCGTGGGATCATCTGGATTTCGGCATCGATAAAAAGTTCCTCGTGCGGGAAAGCGAAAAGGCGCTCTCCGGGCAGACCTCGCCGAACTGCCGCGAGCAGTGCGGCGGCTGCGGGGCCGCCAGACTGACGGGAGGTGTGTGCGATGCTTGCCATTCGCGTGCGCTTTAAAAAAGAGGGCCGCGCCCGCTACATTTCGCACCTCGATTTAAACCGCGTGATGCAGCGCGCCCTGCGCCGTGCGAACATCCCCATCTGGAGGACGCAGGGCTTCAACCCGCACCCGTACCTCGTGTTTGCGCTGCCGCTCTCCCTTTTTTACGAAAGCGACTGCGAATGCATGGATGCGCGTCTGGACGCCGATATGCCTTTTGAAGAGGTTCGGGCGCGCCTGAACGCGCAGATGCCGGACGGCATTACCGTCACCTCCGTGGCGCCGCCTCGGATGAAGCTCACCGAGATCGCCTACGCCTCCTACCTCACCGAGCTGGATTTCGGCGGCCTTCCCGCAGAGACGCTGCAGCAGGCCGTGGACGCGCTGCTGCAGCGCGAGGAGCTCTCCGTAGAGAAAAAAACCAAGCGCGGCAGCTATCCCGTCGACGTGCTCCCTTACCTCAAAAATGGGACGGTGGAGGTGCGCGAAGGGACGGTCGCCGTCACGGCAGTGCTGCCGGCGGGAACGGCGCAGAATCTGAACCCCTCCTGCTTTGCCCAGGCGTTCGAGCAATACGCGTTCGCCCCGCGCTTCGAGCAGGCCCGCCGGCTGGAAATCTTCAATACCGATATGGAACCGTTCGCTTAATGCCAGGGGGATAGGTATGAACGATAACGTACGCGAAAATCCCGACGCGCAGCCGGAAGCCACGGCCGCCGGGTCGCCGCTGCTTTTGCGCCAGCTCGCCGCGCTGCTCGAAGGCGAACGGAGCTCCGTGCCCAACCTGTCAAACGCCGCCGCGCTGCTGTGGATGTCTCTGAACCGAATCAACTGGGTGGGGTTCTATCTTGTCTCGGGCGGCGAGCTGCTGCTCGGGCCGTTCCAGGGAAAGCCCGCGTGCGTGCATATCCAGATGGGCCGGGGCGTATGCGGCACGGCGGCGGCGCAGGACCGAACGCAGGTAGTGCCCGACGTGCGCCTCTTTCCCGGCCACATTGCCTGCGACGCCGATTCCCGTTCCGAGCTGGTGGTGCCGCTGCGACGCGCGGGCCGCGTGGTGGGCGTGCTGGATATCGACAGCCCCTTCCCCGAAAGGTTCGGCGCCGCGGATGCCGCGCTTATGGAGCGGGCCGCGCGCATTATCGAGGAAGCCTGCGATTGGGACGGATTCGAACGATAGGCCAAAAAGGTTGAAACAAGCGCGCCCGCCGGCCGGGGGTGCCGGTTTGGGGGGCGCGTTTTGATGTTTATACCGCGGGGTTTGGGGG
>JAEWAU010000001.1 GCA_023391535.1 Bacillota bacterium
CGCCCGGCGTCATGGGCTGGATGGTCTGCACGGCTTCGCCGTACGCGGTTTCGCCGTACCCGGCCCCGCCGTACACGGCGGCCGGGTCTGCAAACGGCTGGGGAAAGCAGGAGCTGCAGTTCATAAAAGAGTCCTCTCCTTCCGGTTGGGCGCGCGGGTGCGGGGCGCGCGCGTTTGAGGCGTTGTCAGGTCTGCGCATATTTCGCGGTGGGAATGTAAAAGCAGTGGTTGTGGATGCGATTCTGGACGACGCCGGTTCCGTTGTAAGGGAAATAGGGAGCGCACGAGGGGCTGTAGGGATTGTAATACCACAGCGAGTTCGCCACCGCCCCGAGGCTCCCGCCGCCGATGGCCCAGTCGGCGATCTCGTAATGGATCTCCTCGGGGTTCATATTGTATACCGTTTGCGCGTTGGGCTGCCCGCCCACCACGTCGCGCAGGCAGTCGAACTGCCCCTGCTGCTCGATCACGCGGCGCAGGTCGCCCTGGTCCACGCGCAAGTACTCTCCGTAGGGGACCTTCACCCGGTTCATCACCACCGAAGCCATCGCGCGCATGCCGTCCTCGCCCTCGCCGCCGGCCTCGCACTGGATGAGCCGCGCAAACAGCTCCCGATTGCTAAACGGCATTTTCAAAACCATCCTTTCCTGGAATCCCGGTTTGCGCGGCGCTTTGCTCGGGCAGGCGGCCGCGCGGGGCATAGGTTTCGTTCCATTATAGTGGCAAAGCGGGAATATGTTACCGCCGCGGGCTTTTCGCCGCGCCGAAGCGCGCGCCGGCCGCCCGCGCGCGCGGGGGGCGTACGTGCCGCTGCCCGCGTTCCGGGTGCAGCCGGTGGGTGGCCCACGGAAAAACCGCCAGCGCCGGCAGCGCCAGCGAGGCCAGCAGCGATAAAACGACGCTTTGCGTGAAATAATAAACCACAAACGCCGCAACGGCGTCGAGCGTATCGGTGAGCGTAGAGGCGAGGGCCGCAGCGGCCTGCGCGGAGATGCCCGGCGGCCCGGAAAGCCGCGTGAGCACGGTTCCGGCCCAGCCCCAGCTCGCCACCATCGGTTCGATCCACCAAAGCCGGCTGCCGATGCGCTGCCGCAGCCAGACGTAAGGCGCGCGCATGTGGCCGCGCATCACCAAAGTGACGCGCGAACGCAGGAACATGCGCAGCCCCTTCACCAGCACCATGGCCGCGAAGGTGGCGATCGCCGCCTTCAGGCTCAGTCGGCGGCGGAATATCGCGGCCAGCGCGCTCGAGAGCACGGGGTTGACGAAGCCGAGCAGCCCGGCGAAAACCGAGAGCAGGCAGCACACCGCGTAGCGGTTGCGCGCAAGAAAGCTCTGCCAGGCGCGATGAAAGCGCATGAACCTCGTCCTTTCGGTTTTGATACGCATTTTTGAGTAAGCACCGCGGGGCGGGAACCAGAGGGACCGGCGGCTTCGGAACGAAACGGAAGCGGAGCGGAACAGAAGAAGCGAGAGGGGGCGGGAACATGAAGCTGGGTACAAGGAAACTGCGCAAAACGCTGGTTATCGGCACGCTGCTGGCGCTGGAGCTTGCCTTGCTGCTGGGGCTTGCGTGGCGGCTCGGGGCTTCCACCGGAGCGGCCTACGGGGCCATGGAAGGCTTGAGCATTCTGGCCGTGGTGCTGCTGATCTCCAGCCGCGAGAACCCCTCGTACAAGCTCGCGTGGATCGTCGTCATCCTAGTGTTTCCGCTCTTCGGCGTGATTATCTATCTGCTGGCCGGCACGCCGTCCCTCTCGCCTCGCCTTCGGCGGCAAGCCCGCGCGGAGCGGAATCTGCGCGCCGCGGGCCGCCCGGAACCGCGCGACGGGGCCGCCCTGCGCGCGCTGCGGGAGTTTTGCCCCTCCTGCGCGCGGCAGGCGCTGTTTCTGCGCTCCCTCACGGGCCGGGCGCTGTACTGCGGCGGAAAAGCGCGCCTTCTCACGCCCGGCGAGGCGTTTTTCGACGCGCTTCTCGAGGCGCTGCGCAGCGCGCGGCGTTTTATTTTTCTCGAATTTTTCATTCTCGCGCAGGGCAGCCTGCTCGACGAGCTGATGGCCGTGCTGCGCGACCGCGCGGCGCACGGCGTGGAGGTGCGGCTTTTATACGACGACGCGGGCTGCATGGACGATCTGCCCCCCGGCTTTGCTTCGGAATGCGCGCGCGCCGGCATCCGCGCGGCGGCCTTCAACCCGTTTCTGCCGGTGCTCGATAAGTTTATGGCCTACCGCGACCACCGCAAGATCGTGGTGATCGACGGCGCCGTGGGGTTCACGGGCGGCATGAACGTCGCGGATGAATACGTCAACCGCATCGAGCTGCACGGGCACTGGAAGGATACCGGCGTGGAGCTGCGCGGCGAGGCCGTGCGGAGCCTGACGGACATGTTTCTGGAGATGTGGGGCACCGCCTGCGGCAAAACGGAGGAAACCGCCCCGTATTTCACCCCGTGCCCGGCAGACGCACCGCGTCCCGAAAACGGCTTTCTGCTGCCTTTCCACGACAGCCCGTTTTTGGGCAACGCGGCGCAGGGGTCGATTCTGGAGCTAGCGGGCGCGTCCCTCCACACGCTGTATATTATGACACCCTACCTGATTCTGGACAGCGAAACCGTGCTCGCGCTGTGCAACGCGGCCCGCGGCGGCGTGGATGTGCGCATCATTACGCCGCACGTGGCGGATAAGCGCTTTGTGCACGCCGTGACGCGCGGAAGCTACGCGCAGCTCATGGAGGCGGGCGTATGTATTTACGAATACACGCCGGGCTTTATCCATTCCAAAACCGTGCTCAGCGACGGGCTCTGCGGCCTCGTCGGCTCCGTGAACATGGATTTCCGCAGCTTCTATCTGCAGTACGAGGACGCCGTATGGTTTTGCGGCGGCCCTCTCGCGAAGGAGCTGGCCGAGGATTTTGAAAAGACCTTCGCCGTTTCCCTGCGCATCGACCCGGCGCGGTGGAAAAAGCGCCCGCTGGCCGGCCGGCTGGCCGCCGTCTTCCTGCGGCTGTTCGCGCCGCTGATGTAGGCGGCTGCGGCACTTGCGGCTGAGGCCGCTGGCGGCAAAAACGGGCGGGGAGCCGCGCGCGACCCCATTGTCGCGTCCGGTTCCCCGCCCGTTTGGGTATACGGTTTTCAGTCTGCCCCGTTTCGGGCGCGGTTATGCGCGCTCTGCGAGTTTAAGGCCGCCCGGGGCGGAAAAGACGCAACACCCGGCCAAACCGACGCTTGGGGCGTTTTCCGCGTGCGTGCGGCGCCCCGTTTTGCTGCGCTTTGCTCCGCAAAACCGCGCCCTTTTGGCGCCCGCAGTTCAAGAGGGGCCGTTGAAAATTTATTTGTTTTTATTTT
>JAEWAU010000018.1 GCA_023391535.1 Bacillota bacterium
GCATAACGATGCGTTTTGCAACACCCGGCCAAAAGAACGCTTGGGGCGTTCCGCCCCATTTTGCTACGCAAAACCGTGTTCTTTTGGCGCTCGCAGTTCAAGAGGACTGTTGCAAAATGAATTATAATTCATTTTGCAACAGTCCCTTTTTTTGCCCGCGGGTTTTCTTCGCAGGAGCATCGGAAATCAGGCGCCGTTCCCGCCGCTGTTCCCGCCGCCGTCGGCCGCGCCGTCGTCGGCGCGCGCGAGCTCCTCGCCGAGCAGCCCGAAAAAGCGCTCGATCGCCTCGCGGTCGCCGGGGCCGCAGTATTGCCCCGCACTGAAGATCACGTCGCCTCGGAAAGTGGTAAAGCCGAGCTGAAAATACGGCGCGTATTTGAGCGAGGCCGCCGCGAAAGCGCTTTTGAGCGGGATATCCCCGAAATTGAGCCGCTTTTCGTCCAGAACGCCGATGTTCGTCACGCCGATGAGCGGATTTGCGTAAAACCGGCCCAGCAGCGCGCAGGTAAGCGGAAAGGGCAGGGCGAACGCGGCGCGCAGGGCGTACAGCCCCGCGAGGCCCGGAAAACCGCTTTTCTGCGCCGCCATGCGCGCGTGCACGCGCGCGAGCGTGGCGTCGAAGCCCTCGCCGGAGGTTTCCCCCACGGCGCACACCACCATGGAGGCGAGGTTGCAGCACACGCTCTCCGCCTTCCCGCCCGGCAGGTAGCGCCGCAGGTCCACCATGCACGGCAGGGCGGGCGGCCCGTTCCGGTCAAGCCCCGGCATCCGCTCGAGCGCCCGCGCGCAGGCCGTGAGCACGGTGTCGTTCACGGTGGCGCCCCGGCGCTTTCCGTAGGCTTTCAGGCGCAGGAACCGTTCGCGCGGGAGCGTGTAGGTCAGGATACGGGGGGCTGCGCCCGGCTGCCGGGGCGCGAGCGGGAAACGCGCCGGGCTGCCCGCGGGCGCGGCCGGGTTCTTCCGGAACGCCGCGCGCTTCTGTTCAGGCGAAAAACGCCGGAATAACTGCTCCACGCCGCGCGCGCCCTCCACGTTCGCCCGCGCGTCCGCGTTCCCCGCGTACAGCTCCGCCAACAGGCAGAGATATTCCCGGAATCCCGCCCCGTCGCACACCATGTGGTTCATCAGCACGCAGAGAATATCGCCCTGCGGCGCGCGGAGCAGCCGCACGCGAACCTGCGGCGCGAAGCGCTCGTCCGGCCGCTGCGTTAAAAACCGCTGCGCCTGCGCCTCGGCGTCCCGCGCGTCCGCACGCATAAAGGAAAACAGCTCCGGCGCGTCCGCGCCGCCCGCCGGCTCCCAGCGCGGGCGCGCCGCGCCGGGAACGAAGCGGCAGCCCAGCACCGGAATCCGCCGCGCGGAAAGCCGCGCCGCCCGTTCGAGCCGCTCTGCATCCAGCTCCCCGCAAAATTCCAGCCGGGCGCGGATCTGGTGGTCGTTGAACCGCCCGAAGAAATACTGCATGCCGTCAAAGATTTCCGCTTTCATCGCGCACGCCCTCCCCGCTTTGCTCGAAATGGCTGTCGATCAGCGCCTGCACCACGCGGATATAGCCCTCCGCGTCCAGCCCGCCGTCCAGCTGCTGCTGCAGCACGAAGCCCTCAAACAGCGCGAGCATCACGCGCGCCGCGCTCTCGGGCGCAAGTTCCGGCGCAAGCCCGCCCTGCGCCTGAAAGTTCCGGATCGCCCCGGCCAGCACGCGCGCGGTTTCCGCAACCCCTTCGGCCTCCACGGCGCGCACCGCGGGGTTCACCATGGCCTCGCCCCAGAGCTGCACGTCCAGCCGGCGTTCCTCGCGTACGTCGGGGTTTTGCAGCGAATCGAAGAAGTGGCGCGCAATGCGGCTCAGCGCGGTGTGCGCGCCGCAGCCCGAGAGAATTTCGGCAAACAGCCGCCGCTCGTTTTCATGGCGGATATCCGCCGTGGCCCGGATGATCTCATCTTTGCTGCGAAAGTACAGGTAGATCGCCCCCGGGCTGAGCCCCGATTCGGCGACGATATCCTGCATGGATGCCTGATGGAACCCTTTGCGCGCGAAGCACCGGCGCGCCGCGTCGATGATCTGGCTTTTGCGGTCCTCCTGATGCTCCCGGCTTACCTTCGGCATGGAAATCCTCCTTTTCGCAACAAAAAAAAGCATATAATAAAAAAGAACGTTCGTTCTTTTTTATTATATGCAAAAGGAACCCGGAATGCAAGCTGTCCGAGCAAAACCGGCCGCGTTTCTCCGTTTCGGGTGCGCGCCCGGTTTTACCAGCCCGGCGCGAAGCGCCCGAGCGCCCAAAGGGCCGCCAGCGTGAGCAGCAGCACGGAAAAGTTCACCGCCGAAAACACCTTTAAGTAGCGCCCGCCCGAAGGGTAGCGGCGCACGTAAAGCTTGTAGGAGATGACGCTTGCGAGCGACGCCACCGGCGTGCCGAGGCCGCCGGCCGAAACGCCGCAGAGCAGCTCGCGCCAATGGGAGGTGAAGCCCGAAAGCAGCACCGCCGCGGGCACGTTGCTGAGTACCTGCGAAAGCCCGGCCGAATAGAACAGCACGGCCGTGCCCGAGCGCAGCGCGCCCGAAAAAAAGGCGCGCACGGCCGGAATACCGGTGATGCTGCTGGTGAACAGGAAGAACAGCACAAAGGTGAGCAGCAAAAAATAATCCACTTTAAAAAACAGGCGCGGGGCGCACAGCAGGAAGAGAATTGCGGTGGCCGCGAGGGCCGCGCGGAAATCCAGCACCCGCAGCACCGAAAGCGTGTTCAGCAGAAACGCGGCGCCCGAGCCGAACAGCAGTATCCGGTCGGAGATCTCGAATTCCGGCTTTTCCGTGCAGTGCATCCCGCCGCGGTTCCATACGGCGTTGATGCCGAACAGCAGCGCGCCGCCGAACAGGCACAACGGCAGCGTGGCGCGGAAGAACCCGGCCGGAGAAATGTGAAAACAGGAGTAGAGGTAGAGGTTCTGCGGGTTTCCGAACGGCGTGAGCGCCGAAAAGACATTGGCGGACGCGGTTTCGAGAATGATGAGCAGAAACGGGTCTTCGCCGCCCGCGGAGGCGATGGCGATGGTGAGCGGCACCACGGTGAACAGCGATACGTCGTTGGTGACGAACATGGCGAGCAGGCCCGTGGCGGCGATGAGCGACGCGCCCAGCGCGCGCTGCGTGCGAAACATCCCGGCGGCCGCGCCGGCAAGCGAGCCGAGCAGGCCGCACCGCTCGAACCCCTGGCAGACGAGCATCAGCGAAAACAGCGTGGCGATGACATCCCAGTGCACGGCGGAAAAGTGCGGGCGCGAAAAAAAGGAGAGCGCTATGGTGCATACGGCGATGATGAAGAAAAACGGCTCGCGGCTCGCCAGCTCCGCGAGCCTGCGTCCGGCTTGGGTTCCGAACTGTTTTAAAGAGATAACCATACTTCCCCGTTTGTAATCTGTTATTTACGGTTTGTTTCGGGCCGCCCGGCCGCCTCCGGGCCCGGCGCCGAAAGCGCGCGCGTAAACGCGTTCACCGCGCGCCGGTTTTTGAAAACGAGGGTTTTGGAGGGGTATTGCGCCGCAATCTGCCGCAGATGCGCGCGGCGCGCACGCGTGCGCCCGTCAAACAGAAGCCACCGGATAAACTCCGCGTCCAGCTTTTCGCAGCAGCCGTCGGCCATGCTCTCGCGCACCATGTTTTTATAGCGCCGGTAGCGTCGGAACGCCTGCCACAGGCAGACGAAGCGGTTTAATTGTAAAATCAGGATGCGGTCGGCCTGGCGCAGCCGCTCCTCCTGCAAAAAGGCGCGGTAGTTGCCGTCGATCACCCACGAGCCGTTTTGCAAAAATTCCCGCACCAGCGCGCGCGCCTCGTCGCGGTCCCGTTCCAACCAGCCCGGCAGGAACTGCACGGTGTCGAGGAACAGGACGGGGATGCCGTAGAAATCCCCAAGGCAGCGCGCCAGCGTGGATTTTCCGCTGCCGCTGTACCCGAGAATGCAGATTTTCACGCCGCTTTTCGCCTCCGTTCACCGCGCGCAGGCAAGAATCCCCGCGCTTTTCTTTTGCCGCACCTCAGTGCAGGAAGCGGCGCAGCAGGCGGAAATTGGCCTCCGTGTACGGGTGGTAGCGCATGGGCAGGTCGATCCGCGTGGATTTGCGCACGATGCTCTTTTCATGGCTGAAGGTATCGAAGCTCTTTTTGCCGTGGTAGCTGCCCATCCCGCTGCTGCCCACGCCGCCGAAGCCCATGTACGGTGTGGCCAGATGGATGATGGTGTCGTTGACGCACCCGCCGCCGAACGAAAGCTCCCGCAGCACGCGGCGCTCCACGGCGCGGCTGCCCGTGAACAGGTAGAGCGCCAGCGGCTTTTCGCGCCCCGCCACGAACGAAACGGCTTCGTCGAGCGTGCCAAACGGCAGCATCGGCAGAAGCGGCCCGAAAATTTCCTCGCGCATCACCGGGGAATCGCCCGTAACGCCGGAAAGCAGCGTGGGGGCGATTTGGAGCGTATTTTCGCGCGCTTCGCCGCCCGCGAGAATTTGCGTGCCCTCCATGAGGCCCAGCAGGCGGTGAAAGTGCTTTTCATTCACGATGCGCGGATACTCCGCGCTCTCGAGCGGCGAGGCGCCGAACTGCTTGCGGATTTCCTCTCCCAGCAGGCGCGTCAGCTCGTCCTGCACGTCCGCCTGCACGAGCAGGTAATCGGGCGCCACGCAGGTCTGCCCCGCGTTTAAAAACTTGCCGAACACGATGCGCCGCGCCGCGAGGCGCAGGTCGGCCGTGGAATCCACGATGCAGGGACTTTTGCCCCCGAGCTCCAGGCTCACGGGCGTCAGGTGCTCGGCGGCGGCCTTCATCACGAGCTTTCCCACCGCTACGCTCCCGGTGAAAAAGATGAAATCGAACCGCTGGGCGAGCAGCCCGGCGTTTTCCTCGCGCCCGCCCTGCACCACGGCCGCGTATTCGGGCGGGAAGCATTCGGCGAGAAGCTCTTCCAGCTCCTGTGAAACGCGCGGCGCATAGGCGGAGGGCTTGAGCACCGCGCAGTTGCCCGCCGCCAAGGCGCCCACGAGCGGCTCCAGGCTGAGCTGCAGGGGGTAGTTCCACGGCGCCATGATGAGCGCCACGCCGTAGGGCTCGGGGCAGACGAAGCTCTTGGAGCGGAACTGGGCAAGCGGCGTGCGCACCGTGCGCGGCTTTGCCCAACGTTTCAGGTGCGCGGCCTCGAAGCGCAGTTCGTCGAGCACCATGCCAAGCTCCGTCATGTAGGATTCGAACGCCGATTTGCCGAGGTCCGCGCGCAGGGCTCCGCACAGGGCCTTTTCCCGTCGCAGCAGGCCTTCCCGCAGTTTTTGAAGCGCCGCAAGC
This sequence comes from Bacillota bacterium, assembly GCA_023391535.1. Lineage (GTDB taxonomy): Bacteria > Bacillota > Clostridia > Oscillospirales > Ethanoligenentaceae > JAEWAU01. Next base: position 5,336 of record JAEWAU010000018.1, read on the forward strand.
CGGAACTCCGGGGATTTCGTGGCGCCGGTGCCGAAATAGGCGCGCTGCGCCGCGACGATGCGTTCGATTTGAGCCTGCCTGCCGTCCATACGCAAAACCTCCGTTTGATCAAGTGTGTTTCCGCCGGAAAAACCGGAAAGGGGCCGCCGCAAAACTTCCCGCTTCGCAGCAGCCCCCGCGCGCCCGGCGCTTATTTTTCATCTTCCTCGCAATACGGCCGGATGTAATACGAAACCGTGCGCTTTTCGCGCCCCGTCAGGGCCGCGTTGTATTTGTCCACGAGCTGATCCGCTTCCTGGATATCCGCCACCGTGTCCATCACCAGGATGTCGTCGTATTCCATTTTGACGACGTCGTACATCTTTTTCGCCATGCCCGATTCCTCCCAAACGGTTTTTTGCCGGGGAACGGAGCCCTGCCCGCGGGGCGGGCGAAGCTCTGCGGCCGCCCGGTACGATTCTCCGATAAACCTGCGGATAAAATCCGCGCCAAAACCACGCGGAAAGCCTTTGCCGCGGATTTCGACCTCCCTTTTCATCGGAGAAAAGGTTGAAAACA
>JAEWAU010000053.1 GCA_023391535.1 Bacillota bacterium
GCGCTTGCGCGCGCGCCGATGCCGGCCGGCGGGCCTTCCGCCGGGCTTTATCTGCTCCGGGGCAGCCTGCGGCCGCCCGGCCGTCCGGCCTCCGCGGGCCACAACTTCAAGCATCGCCGCCTCCGTCTTTCTTCTTTCCCCGGAGCTTTTCGTACGCACCGCGCACGGCGCCGCCTTCCGGGAACGCGTCGCCCAGCGTCACTTTCAAAACGTCGGCAAAGCTCTGCCGCTGCACCGGGTCCTCCGGCATGGTGAAATCCGCGCTCTTCGGGTCGATCTCCTGTAAAACGCGCATTCCGCCCGGCGTAACGCCCACCAGGAGCAGCTTATCGAAGCTTTTCAGGAGCAGAAGATAGCTGTCCTTGGAAAGCGGGTATTTTTCCAGCACCGTAAAATGGCGCGTCTTCCCGTTGAAGCCGCCGTTTACGGCAACCGCGCGCGTAATGAACCACGCGAGAAAGAAAATCAGCGCGATAAAGAGCAGAATGCCGAACACCTGCAGAATCATCCAGCCGTCCATACGCCGACCTCCTCTTGCCTGAAAATCCCGTTTTTCGCCTTTTCGCGCGCCGCAAGGCAACAGCTGCTCCGGCCGTGCGCAAACGCGCACAGCCGGCAGGCGGCCTTCCTTTTCAGTTCGGCAGAACGCGCGCGATTGCAGCGAGCAGGCGGTCGCCCTGGAACGGCTTCACGATGAAATCCATTGCGCCCGATTTGATGGCCTCCACCACCATGGCTTCCTGCCCCATGGCGGAGCACATGATCACCTTGGCCCCGGCGTTCGCCGCCTTGATTTTTTTCAGAGCCTCGATACCGTCCATATTCGGCATGGTGATATCCATGATCGTCAGGTCCGGCGGCGTTTCCATAAATTTTTCCACAGCCTGAACGCCGTCCTGCGCTTCATTGCAGATCTCGTAGCCGCCCTTGGTCAGGATATTCTTAAGCATCATCCTCATGAATGCGGCATCGTCCACAATCATAATCTTCTTCGGCACTTGAACAACCCCCCGCTATTTCCCTGTATTTTTTGGCTCGATGATTTCCGTAATACGAACGCCGAAGCTTTCGTCGATTACAACGACCTCGCCGTGCGCGATGAGCTGCCCGTTTACCACGATATCCACCGGGTCGCCCGCCTGTTTGTCCAGTTCGATGATGGAGCCCACGGAAAAATCGATGATCTCTTTCACGAGCTTGTGGGCCTTGCCCACCTCCACGGAAAGTTCGAGCGGAACATCCCGGATTAACTCAAAATTCGACTGCTCCGCGCCCGTCATCACCGGCGCCTGGCTGTCGAAGCTGGCGAGCTGCACCGGCCTCACCTGCATGGGCGCGGGCTGCCTGGTAACAGCTGTTTCGCGCGCGGGCGGCCTCGGGGCGGGCGGAGCGTACGCGTACGCCGGCTGCGGCTCGGGGTTTGCCTGCGGCGCGGCCGCGGGCGGAGCCTCGTACACCGGCGGAGCGGAAGGCATGGGCTCCGGAATCTCTCCGGCGTCCGGCCCGGAGGAAGCCGGCCACGCGCCGGGCTCCGGCGCGGGCGCGCTCTCTTCGGGCCCGGCAGCGGGCGCCGGCGCTTCCCCGTCGCCGTCCCCCATCGTCATGTTGAGGTTGCTCATCATGCCCTCGACGAGCTCGCGGGAAAAGTCCTGCGTCATAATCATGTAGAGTTCGCTTTCCAGCACTTCCTCCACCGTGAACAGGAACCGGACCAGGACGATCTCATCGACCTTGCGGTAGATGAAGTCCAGCTTCTCCTTCTTGTTCTCCTCCGTCAGCACAAACGCGGTGGGCGGGGAGATGTTTACCGTCCGGCCCAGGAAGTTCGAAAGCGCCGTGGCGGAAGAGCCCATCATCTGGTTCATCACTTCGGCGATGGCGCTGATCTGAATCTCGCCGAACTCTTCCTCCCCGCCCATATCCCCCATCAGGGCCTTGACGATCTCCGTGGCATCTTTCTGGCGGATGATCAGGAAATCCTGACCGACCACGCCTTCCGTATAGGAAATGATGACGCCCAGAGAGGGAACCTGTTCGAGCTTCATCAGCGATTCTTCCGAACCGATCTCCACATGCGGGGACGTGATGACGACTTTCTTCCCCATGATGTTGGAGAGAGCCGTGGCCGCGGAACCCATGCTGATGTTGCTGACTTCACCGATGATGTCGATATCATCCTGCGAAAGTGTGAATTTACCCTGATTGTCGTCCATTCAGTGCTCCACCCTCCAGCAATACTCGGTCGATTTTAACTGCCACATGGTTCCGGACGGTACCGAGCGTTCCCCAGAACCAAACGTTGTTGTTCGATTGAACGACTGTCTTCTCCCCCACCCGGGTTTCCAGCCGGATAACGTCTCCCGGCTGCAGCCCCATGATTTCGGAAAGCGTCACATGGCTCTTGCCGAGCACTACATTCAGCTCCAGCGGAATGGATTTGACCTTGGAGATAAGCGATCGGCGGCTTTCCTCCCGGTCGTGCTCCGAAGATTTGCGCTCGGTAAACCAGTAACGCGTGTTCAGATGCTCGAGCACCGGTTCCAATATCTCATACGGCATACAAAAGCTCACGTCGCCCTGCACGTCCTTGATCTTGACGTCCAGCATGATGATGACCACGGTTTCGTTGGGCGAAACGAGCTGCGTCTGCCTCGAATTGTTTTCAAGCCTTAGGAAATGCGGATCGATCTCATACACGTTGGACCATGCGTCCTTGAGCAGGTTGCTCATATCGCGCAGCACGCGCTGCAGCAGGGCGACTTCGATATCGGTGTATTCCCTGTCCACCTCGTAGGCGTCCCCCTGCCCGCCCAGAAGCCTGTCCACAATCGTAAACGCGATGGACTGGCTCAGCGTGATCATGGACGAGCCCTCCAGAGGCGCCATCTCCACCACGCCCATCAGGATGTTCTCCGGCAGGGCGTTGGAATACTCGAAATAGCGCTGCTCCTCGATGGTGGCGACTTCGATCTCGCAGTAGTTTCGCAGCATGCCCGTAAGGAAAGAGGAAAGCTCGCGGCCGTAATTCTCGTAAATGATATTCAGCGTCTTGATCTGATCCTTGGTGAACTTTTTCGGAATCTTGAAATCGTACGGCCGGACTTTTTTCTCCGACGCGTTCGGCTCAAGTTCGCCCACACCGATCTCGCCGCTTTTCAGTGAACTCAGCAGCGCGTCTATTTGGTTTTGCGTGAGGACTTCTGCCATGCGAACAAACCATTCCTTTCCATGGAGGATGCCGGGGCAGCCCGGCGCTCCGTTTCCAGGTGTCCGGCGGGCTCCGCGTACGCGGAGCGCCTCACCGGCGTTTCCGCCCCTTTCGGGACGGCTGTATTTCATAAACCGCGAGCCGCTGCCTTGCGATGAACGGGGCTTCCCCCGCCTGAATGGCCAGCACACCCTGGAGAATCTCTTCCCGGTAGCGCTTGAGCTTGGCGGAACCGGCCCGCACGCGGGCGGAAAGCGGCATCAGCAAAAGGTAGGCTGCACAAGCCGAATAGGCCACCGGCAGCAGGGCTTTTGCAAGCCCCGGAGCCAGAGTCTGCGGCCCTTTATAAGTATAAAACATCTGAACCAATTCCACAAGAGTTCCCAGCACGCCGATGCCGGGCAGAATGGCGGCAAGACGCTCCAGAAAATCGCCCGCCGCCTTTTCTTCCTCCGCGGCTTCTTTTGCCTGCCCGCCCAGCACGGAAAGAATGGTTTCGCGGTCGGCCGAGCCGGCGACAAGATCGAGCCCCGCTTTGAGCAGAGGGTCCTTCGTGCCGTCGCTGCGGCCCTCGATGGCAAGCACGCCTTCGCGGCGCGCCGTCTGCACCAGCGCGAGCAGATATTCGGACATCCCGCCGAAATCGACGCGCGTATGGAGCGCGCGGCGGGCGGCCTTAAGATTCGCGCGCAACACCGACAGCGGCGTTGTCAGCAGGCAGAACCCCGCCATACCGAGCAGGGCAAGCCCCAGGGCGGGCGGGCTCCACAAAACGCCCGCGCTTCCGCCGTGCAGCGCCAGCAGCGCGACGGCTAAGGCGCACAGCGCGAACCCGAACAGAAAGGACATGGCACAACCTCCCGGAATTTCTGCGCCGCGCCGGCGCACGCCGTTACGGCGTCAGGAAAGCTGCCCGTCGTCGTCGCCGTCGTCGTCCGTATCCGCCTCGGGCCCGACATCCAGATTCGCGGCCCCCAGAACCGGCATCCGGTTGATCAGACGGTAGAATTCCACCATCCGTCCGATGACGGTCTCCGCCTTCTCGGATACAAGAACCTTCTTCCCGCTTTTGAGGGAAACAACGGTGTCGGGCGTTTCCTCGATGAACTCGATCTCAAATGGGTTGACATAAAACAGCTCGCCGTTCAGTTTGGTGACCTTGATCATGCCCGCTCACTCCTCAAAATCTCTGCCTGCCCGTTTCCGCTCCCGCTTAAGCAGGCGGGAACGGAAAGCGGTTTCAGGCTCCCGTCGTATCCTGTGCCGGGATTACCCCGCGTCAGGATCTCTTCAGGTTCAGCAGTTCCTCCAGCATGGTGTCCGAAACGGTGATGACGCGCGAGTTTGCCTGGAAGCCGCGCTCGGTGACGATCATGTTGGTGAATTCGCGCGAAAGATCCACGTTGGACATCTCCAGCGCGCTGGATTGCAGTGTGGTGGTGTTGGTGCCGCCCGCTGTGGTATACGCCGGCTTGCCCGAAGCGGTGCTCGCCTCGTAGTAGTTGTCCCCCACCTGCGTCAGGCCTGCCTCATCGGGGAAAGTGGAAAGGCCCACGATATTAGTGTTCGTCGCCCCGTTGGAAATGAGCCCGGTCTTTCCGTTGTACGTTCCGGTGATGGTGCCGTCGTTGTTGATGGCGATGTTGGTGATGCTGGCCGCCTTGCCCTCGGGGATCCCCACAGTGCCGCTGCCGTCGTTCGCAACCATCGAGATCGTGCTGGTGGTAGGATCGGCCGGCGTCGCGGTCGTGCTCGTCGTGCTCAGGTGAACGGCAAAGTCGCTTCCGGCGGCCCCCGTACCCGTAAAACCGCTGTTCATCACAAAATTTCCGTTGGCATCCACCAGGTAGCCGTTGGAGTTGAAGTGGAAATCGCCCACGCGGGTGTAATAGGTGGTGCCCGTCCCGTCCGCTTTGGTGTTCACGTTAAAATAGCCCTCGCCGTTGATGTAGAGGTCGGTGGGATTATCCGTGGTGGTGGCGCCGCCGCCGGTCATGTTCTTGCTCACGCCCGCTACCTGCGCGCCGTAGCCGATCTGCGAGGGGTTGACGTTCGAAGTGCCGCCGTTGAGCGTCTGGTAGAACAGATCCTCAAAATTGGTGACGCTGGATTTGAAGCCCGTGGTGTTGATGTTCGCGATATTGTTGCCGATGATGTCCATTGCTGTCTGCTGGGAGCGCAGGCCCGTAACGGCAGACGAAAGAGATCTCATCATAGCTGCTGTTTCCTCCTTTTTGGCAAAGCGCCCAAACGGCGCCCGCCGCGCGCGGCTGTGCGGGCTTATCAGCCAGTCAAAGCCCGATAACCTCCTCAAGAGGACCGGTTATGCAATCACAGCCCCGTCGATATTCGTAAATACGGTAGCGCCCGCTTCGTTTACGGGCATTGCGGTCACGACCGTCCTGTCCGGAATGCTCACGATGAACGCGAGCCGGTCCATGACCACGAGGGAATCCTGCACGCCCTTCTGCGAAGCCTCGTTCACCGCGCCGCCGAGCCGCTGCAGGTCCTCCCCGCTGAGCTCGATGCCGCGCTCCGAAAGCCGCGCCGCCGCGTGCCGGGAAAAAGAAACGCCGGTATCGCCGCCCAGTTCCCGGGTGAGAAGCTCGTCGAAGCTGCTTCCCGTTTTGCCCGCCGCCTGCGGCGCCGCTGTACGCCCGCCCGAAACGGGCTGCGGGAATACAGGCCCTATGCGGATGCCGGACATGAAAAACCAATCCCCTTTCTCATGCGCTCCCGCGCTTTCCTCACGTTCCGGATGTGCCGGAAGTGCCGGATGTGCCGGAGCCCGAAGTGCCCGAGGAATAGGCGTCGTTGTTCACATCCGGGGCGTAAACGCGCGAAAGCTGGGAATACGGCACCCAATCGCCGTAGTTCTTGCCGTCCACCGCGGCCACCAGATAGCACTGGGGCGTGTCGCCCGAAAAATCCACCGCCTCCACCTCGCCAGTAACGGTCTCCTGCGTGGTATTGCCGTTCGAGGTCACCGAAGTCTCATAGCTGGCCGTTTTGCCGATCAGCCCCGAGGCCATGGAGTAATTGGTGAGCTTTTCGAGGCCCTGGATGGCGGAAAGCGTGCTGTACTGCGCCATTTCGGCCATGAACTGGTCGTTGCTCGTGGGGTTCGTGGGGTCCTGATACTGGAGTTCGGCCGCGAGAAGCTTGAAGAAATCGTCCATGTTGAGCGACGAGCCTTTGGAAGAAGACGTGCTCGAAGCAGTCGCGCTGCTCAGGTCGCCGATTTGCGAAATGCTCAGGGACATCGCGTTTGCCTCCTTTCTCCGCCGAAAAGCGTTCAGGCGAGAATGCTGATGCCGCCGGTATCCGGCCCGGAAGCCTCCGAAACGGACGCCTGCTGCGAACCTGTCTGCGCGGCCACGATTTCCTGCCGCACGAATGCCGGAATAAAGCCCTGCGAAGCGCTTTTGCCAAAGCTCTGCGCGGCCTGCCAGCCCTGCTGGCTCTGCTGGAACTGCTGGTACTGCTGTCCCTGCGAGCCGGAAGAAAGATCGCCTCCGCCGGAGGATGCGGTAAGTACCTCGGATTTTCCGACGTTGAGACCCTGGCTCTGCATGGCCTGCGAAAGCTCGTGCATGGACGAGGCCAGAAGCTGCCCGGTGCCGGAATTATCCGCCGTGATCTGAATGGAAAGCACGCCGCCCTGCGAAACGAGGCGGATATTGATTCCGCCCATCTCCTCGGGGCTCAGATGGAGCCGAAGCTCGCTGCGGCCCTCCTGCTGCGCCTGTTTCACGCCGTCCGCCACCTGGTTTGCGAGGCCTGCTCGGCCGGAAGAATCGGCCGCCTGCGTCTGCGCGGATGCGCCCGCCTGCGCGGAAACGCCGAATACCGCGCCCCACGGCGTGCTCTGCGCCGCCGAGCCGCCGCCCGTTCCCGAGGGCCCAGTCTGGGATGCGTCGGCGCCGGAGGAACCCGCTCCCGAGGAATCCGTTCCCGAGGAACCCGGCCCGGAGGAACCCGTTCCCGGGGAACCGGTTTGGGAAATGCCCGTGCCGGACGCATGCACGCCGGAAAGCGGCGTTGCGGATAGGTCCGCGCCGAAGCCGCGGACACCGGAGCTGCCCGCCGCGGAATTGCCCGTGCCGAAAGAGCCGGAGGCCTGCTGCGCGAGCTGCGCGGTCTGCGCCGGAACGGTTTGCGTCTGTGCCGCTCCCTGCGCCTGCGCGCCGGATTGCGCGGCCTGCAAAACGGCCGGCTGCCCTTTTCCCTGCGCCGTCTGCGGCACGGCCTGCTGTGCGGCTTGCTGAACGGCTTGCTGAACCGCCGGCTGCACGGAAGAAGACGCGCCGTCCGATGAGAGCGCGAACGCTTTTGCGGAAACCGTCTGCGCCGCCGTTTGCGCCGAAGGCGAAAGCGCGCTTTGCGTGCCCGCGTCCTGCGCGCCCGTGCCTTGCGCGGCAATTCCCGCGGAAACCGCGGTATCCTGCGCCGAAACCGCCTGCCCGGCTGTTTGCTGCCGGGCGGTAAGCCCCAGCCGCAGCATGGGCAAAAGCTCCTGCAGGGAAAGCGCCGCCTGCGCCCCGGTTCCGCCGGATTGCGCCTGCCCGCCTTCCGCCTGCGCCGCGCCCTGTTGGAGCGCCGTGCCGGGCGTCTGCTGCAAAGGCGCCGCGAACGAGAGCGCTGCGGCGCCCGCCAGCCCCTGCAGGATGCTGTCGAACCCCGCGTCCTTCTGCGCTGCGCTTCCGGAGCTCGGGGAATCCGCCTTGCCCGTCTTGCCCGCCTTACCCGGCGTTTTGGCAAATGCGATGGATGTCAGTTGCATTGTTCTCACCTCCTTTCAATGAAAATCGTGAATCATAAGCTGTGAATCGCAAATCGCAATCGGATAAAACCGTTGTTTTCTTAAGTTTATGAGGTCAAACCGACCTTGAAGCCGACGCTCTCTACAGTTTTAGGCTCCGCCGCGCCGCGAGACGATCAGTTCTTCAATTTCCTTCTCGGTTTTGCGCTGTTCGCCGTAGGAAAAGCGCTCGAACTGCCGGCCGCGGAGCTTTTCCAGCGTCTTGCGGGCCTGCATCCGGCTTATCAGCACCAGGCGTTCGCGTTCCACCACGGCCGCCTGCTGTTCCCTGCCGTGCGCGGCCTGCCCGATGCGGAGCTCCAGGTCCTCGAGGTAACCGCCGATGCAGGCGGCCTCCTGCGGCAGAAAGCCCGCCCGCGCGCCCTCCATATACCGGCGGGACCACTGGTCCTTATCGCTGCGCAGGCTCCGCTCGGCCTCCTCCAGCTCGACGAGCCGCCCGCGCGCGCGGGAAAGCGTGTTCTTTTGCTCCTCTTCCTCATGCTGGCGCAGATCGTAAACCGTCTGCAGCCGGAACCGGAATCGCATGGTCACCCTCCTCCCGCCGTTCGGCCTGTTATAGGGTCAGGCCAGAGCCTGTTTCATCTGTTCGATCGTCTGGCCGCTGTTTATGAATTCGTCGGTTTTCTGCATCAGGAACGCGTCGATGCGGTCGTGGTAGCGGATGGCGGTATCCACCGCGGCGTTGGAGCCTTCCTTGTACGCGCCGATGGCGATGAGATCCGCAAAGTTTTCGTAGGTAGCCATCAGGCTGCGCATCTTCCCCGCCAGCTCCTGATGTTCGGGGGACGCCACCTCGGGCATCAGGCGGCTGATGCTCCGCAGCACGTCGAGCGCCGGGTAATGGTTCTGCATGGCGAGCGCCCGCGTGAGCACGAAATGCCCGTCCAAAATGCCGCGCACCGTGTCGGCGATCGGCTCGTTCATATCGTCGCCTTCCACGAGCACGGTGTAGATGCCCGTGATGGAACCCTTTTCGAAGTTGCCGGAGCGCTCCAGAAGCTGCGGCAAAACGGCGAAGATCGACGGGGTGTAGCCGCGCGAAACGGGAGCCTCGCCGGCCGCCAGCCCCACCTCGCGCTGGGCCATGGCGAACCGCGTGAGAGAATCCATCATGAGCATCACCGAAAGGCCCTTGTCGCGGAAGTATTCGGCGATGGTGGAGGCCACCATCGCGCATTTGAGGCGCGCCATGGCGGGGCGGTCGGAGGTGGCCGTGACGAGCACCGATTTTTTCATGCCGTCCTCGCCGAGATCGCGCTCAATAAAATCGCGTACCTCGCGTCCGCGCTCGCCCACCAGGCCGATGACGTTGACGTCGGCGTCGGCGTTGCGGGCGATCATTCCGAGCAGGGTGGATTTGCCCACGCCGCTCCCGGCGAAGATGCCCACCCTCTGCCCGCGCCCGCAGGTGAGCAGGCCGTCGATGGCCTTCACGCCCAGCAAGATCGGCTCCGTGATGCGCGGACGCCCCAGAGGGTTCGGGGGCGCGCCGTCGATACGGTAATACGTTTCGGCCTCCACGGGGCCGCCGCCGTCGATGGGAACGCCCAAGCCGTCCAGAATCCGGCCGCGCAGGCCCATTCCCACGGGAATGGTGAACGGCAGGCCCGTGGATACCACGCGGCTGCCCGGAGCGATACCCTCGAGGTTGCCGTAGGGCATCAGGAGCATACTCCGGTCGCGGAAGCCCACCACTTCGGCGCGCACAGGTTCCCGGGAAGCGGAGGGATAAATATCGCACACCTCGCCGATACGCACAGGAGGGCCCAGCGATTCCACCGCAAGCCCCACCACGCGCGTGACGATGCCGGTGCAGGCCGTCAGGTCCGCTTTTTTCAGCACGTCCATCTTTTGCATCAGGCCCACGGCCCACACCTCCTTTCTGTTTGTGTAAACGCACGTTCTGCCGTATTACGCGGCGCCGTCCTGCGGATTCAGAATGGCGAGCGCGCGCTTAAACTGCGTTTCCAGGCTCGCGTCCACCGAGCCCTCGGGCGTTTCCAGAACGCAGCGGCCGTTTCCGCCCTCGGCAACCACCTCGAACCGCTCCAGCCCGTCGAGCAGCCTGCGGAACCGCTCCGGGTTTTCACGCGCCAGCGCGCCGCCGCGCCCGCCCACGTGGAGCCTCGCCTCCGCGGCACGGCCGAAATGCCTGGCCGCTTTGGCAAACAACGCAAGGTAAGCCTCGTCGTCGGCGGCAAGCGCAAGCTCCGCCAAGCGCCGCGCGAGTTCCAGAATATTCCGCTCCGGTTCCGGCTCTTCCTGCGCGTAAAGCTCCTCAAGCCCGCACCCGAGCCGTTCCAGTTCGCGCAGCGCGGGTTGCGCTTCCTCCGCCGCACGACGCCGGCCCTCCGCACGGCCCTGCTCGAGCCCCGCGGAATAACCCACCTCAAAGCCCTTTTGTTTGGAGCTCTCCGTCAGCTTCCGCACGGCCGCCCTGGTTTCATCCAAAATGCCGCCCGCCGCGGGGGACTTTTTCTCCGCCTCAAACATCGCCGCGGTCCCCTTCTTCCTGCACCAGGGAAACGGCCAGGAGACGCAGCTCTTCCTGCGCCGCCGCCCCGCCGGCGTCGTCGGGCCTCAGAAAACGCATCCCGTCGCTCAGCGCGGCCCTGCGGCTGCGCGGGCAGGCGGAGAGAAAAGCTTCCCGCACGTCCTCGGGCGCGCCGCACAGCGCGGCGGCAAGCGTCTGCGGCTGCGCACGGCGGAAAAAGGCGCGCAGGCGCGCGGCGGGCAGGAGGGGAATATCCGAAAAGCGCAGGGTTCCCGGCGTTTTTGCCGGCCGCACCTCCGGCCGCAGATAGGCCATGCGCTCGCCGCTGAAAAAGGCCTCTTCAGGCCCGTTTTCCGGCTCCGCTTTTTCGGGTTCGCGCAGCGCCGGGGCCGCTTCCGTTTCGTTCTCCGCAGGAACCTCTTCCGAAACCTTTTCCGGTTCCTCAGCCAATGGGCTTTCTTCTTGCTCCGCTACGGAAATGGATTCCGGTTCCGTCTCTGCGGCAGCGTCCGCCGGCTCCGCCGCAAGCGGGCTTTCTTCTTGCTCCGCTACGGAAATGGATTCCGGCTCCGTCTCTGCGGCAGCGTCTGCGGGCTCCGCCGCATCCTCCACGCGCAGCGCGACGGAGCCGCCGTCGGCCGCCAGGCCCGCGAGCAGCTCCGGACGCATAGTTTGAAACGTATATTCCCGCCCGTCCACGCAAAACGCGGCGCGGCGCGGCGCGCTTGGCAGGAAGGCATCCAGCTCCGTGCGGAATTCCGGGGCGTCTTTATCCAGCGTCTTTCCCAGAATCAGCCCGGCCAGGGAAAACGCGGTCTCGATCCATGCGTCCCTGCTGCGCGCGCGGCGAAGCGCGAAATCGGCGTCCAGCGCGGCGGCGTGCGCGGCAAGAGCCTCCGCCGCGCGGCAGATCTGCCCCTTGGCGAGGGCACGGCCGGCCCGGAGCCCTTCCTCCTGCCCTTCGGCAAAGCCGAGGTCAAGGCCCTTTTTCTGCTCTTCCACAAAGCAGCGCAGCGCCTGGATTCTTCCGTTCTCGGAGAACTCCTCCGCCTGGCGGACGGTATCCGCCACCCCGTCGTCCGGGGCGGCCTCCGCCGGCTGGATGCTCAGAACCTGCGGCACGTCGGAGTAAGCGACGCGGCAGCCCTTGATGACGTTAGACAAGGACCTCATCCTTTCCGCCGCGGTTGATGACGATCTCGTTGGCCTCCTCAAGCCGCCGGATCGTCTGCACGATCTTCTGCTGCGCTTCCTCCACCTCGCTCAGGCGGATCGGCCCGAGGAACTCGATTTCTTCCTTGATGGTATCCTGCATGCGCTTGGTCATGTTGCCCATGATGAGATCCGTAACTTCCTTGTTGGCGCCTTTGAGCGCCACCACCAGATCCTTGGTGTTGACGTCGCGCAGGAAGCGCTGGATGCCGCGCGAATCGAGGTAGATGACGTCCTCGAACACAAAGAGCCTGCGTTTGATCTCCTCCTCGAGGTCCGGGTTGGTGCGGGAAAGGCCGTCGAGGATGTATTTCTCGGTGGAACGGTCCACGCGGTTGAGGATTTCCGCGATGGATTTGACGCCGCCGATCTCCGTCAGGTTGCTCGTCACCACCGAGGAAAGCTTCTTTTCCAGAACGTTTTCCACTTCCTTGACGATTTCGGGCGACGTGCGGTCCATGGTGGCGATGCGCTGCGCCACGTCGATCTGCTTTTCACGCGGCAGCTCCGAAAGGATGGCCGCGGCCTGTTCCGACGTGGTGTACAGCAGAATGAGCGCAATGGTCTGCGGATGCTCGTACTGGATGAACGTGAGCAGATGCTTGGGATCGGCCTTTTTGAGAAATTCAAAGGAATGCGCGTGCAGCGTTTCGGTGATGCGCCCGATAAGCTGCATCGCTTTTTTGGCGCCGAAGGCCTTATCGAGCACCTCGCGGGCGTAATCGATGCCGCCCTCCGAAATGTAGTTCTGCGCAAGGCACAGCTCGTAGAACTCGTTGAGCACAGCCTCGATTTTCTCCGCGTCCACCCGCTGGATGGAGGCGACCTCCACCGTGAGCTGTTCCACCTCGTCGTCCTTCAGGTAATGGTAAAGCTTTGCCGCTTTTTCCGGCCCGAGCGAAATAATCACGAGCGCGGCTTTCGTTTTGTTGGTAAACTTCTGTTCCGTCTGCGGCAATTTTCTCCCCCCAAAAAACGGTTTTTCGTTATTCCGAACGCACAGGAGCTGAATCAGTCTTTCAGCCAGTTTTTCAGAATCTGAGCTACCAGCTCGGGCTTCTTATCGGCAAATTCCTCAATCTGAGATTTGACGCTGTCCTTCGCGGCCTCGGCGATCGTTTCCTCAATGCTTTTAACCGCAGGTCTCGGAGGAAATGCTTTCCCCGGTATGCCGGGCGGAAGCGGCTTTCCGGGCTGTCCGGCCTGCTTCTGCGCCTCCGTGGCCTGCATGGCGGCCAACAGTTCGGCCTGCTGCGCCGCGGCCGCCTTTTTGCGCCGCCGCCGCAGAAGGGTGAGCACAAGCGCCAGCAAAGCGGCCAGAACCACCAGCGCGCCGATTGCCGCATAGAGGAAGATCGCGTTCCCCTTGGGCAGCGGGAACAGGCCGGCGGTCGCGGCTCCCGACGATGCGGGTGCCGACGATGCCGATGAAAAACCCATCTGGCTCACGCTGATATTGTTTGCGTCCGTGCCGAGGGCGTTCGCCAGCGTCTGCCGCAGGGTGGCGGTGTTGGCCGAAGCGGCCGCCGAGTTGCCGGAGTTGAGGATAACCGCCACCGAGAGCTTCTGCAGCCGTCCGCCCTGCTGCTCGATCTGCTGCTGGACGCTGCCCACGGCGTAGGTCGTCTGCGAATTGGAATCCGCGCTCGTAACGGTGCCGCTGCCGGAGGAGGCGGCCGGGTAGGTGACCTGCCCGCCGTTGGTGCCCACCGTGCCGCCGGAGGCGGTTCCGCCGTTTACCGTAACGGAGCTGCTCTGGGTAACGCTGCTGGGCGTGCCCTTGGAGGAATAGCTTGTGGTTACGGTGCTCTGCTTGCTGAAATCGAGGTTCGCCGTAACGGCCACGTCCACGTTGCCCTTGCCGTAAATCTGGTTGAGCAGCGAAAGCGCCTTGGCCTTTACGGTGTTCTCGTACTGCGTCTGGAGCTGGAACTGGCTCGCTGTGTCGGAATCCCCGCCGCCGGAGCCCGAAAGCAGCGAACCGTTTTCATCCGTCACCGCCACGTTGCTCGCCAAAAGCCCCGGGACGCCGTGCGCCACCATCTGGATGATGGCGTTCACCTGCCCCTGGGTGAGCTCGTAGCCGGGCTGCATCGTCACCACCACGCTGGCCGTGGTGGGCTGGCTGTCGCTTTCCAGCACATACGTGTCGCTGTTCCCTTGGGCGACGGTGACGATGGCCTGCCGCACGCCCGTAATGGTGCAGATGGAATCCTGCAGGCGGTTCTGATCCTGCTGAATGTTTTTGATGTTGCGGTCCTGGTCGGTTTCCGCCCAGGTATTTCCGCTGGAGCTGTACACGTCGTAGGGAAGGTTTCCCTGCGGCAGGCCGCTTTCGGCAAGCTCCATGCGCAGCGCGTCGGCCGTGCCCTTTTTCACATAGATCGCGTCCCCGCTCACCTTCACGGCAACGCCCTTGCCCTGCACGGCCTTATAGACCTGCGCGGCCTCGGTGCTGGTGAGCCCTCCGCTGTAAAGGAGCTCGTAATGGGTGGCTGTGGAAAGACTCGTAATCAGAGCCACCGTCACAAGGAGAGCAACGAGGCCCGCCAAAAGCCCGAACTGCTTAGGTTTGCTCAGGCCCTTCCAAAAACCCGCCGCTTTCCCGGCAAGCTTTTTCAGTCGTTCATCCATATTTTAAGCGTTGACTCCTTTACCTGCTGCAATTCCAAACAACCCGCAAACTGCGTGCGGGCGCCGGGCCCTCCGCGGGCCGAACCGGAAGCGGGCGGCGCCGCGTCATACGGACATCTTGATGATGTCGTTATATGCGTCGAGCGCCGCCGTGCGAACATTGGAGACAAGCGTGATGGCGATATTGGCCTTCGTGCTGTCCACCAACAGCTGCTCGGGGTTATCGAGTTCGCCTTCCGAGGCCTTCAGAATATCCGCGTTGAGGCTCGAATCGGTCGAGTTGACCTGGCCCACCAGATTGTCGAAAATATCCTGGAACATCGCCGTCCCGTTCTGGCCGTTTCCGCTCTGCGGCGCGAGAAGCGAAGGGATGTTCGTGTTCTGCGCAAGGGATGCGATCGAGGAAATATCCATCGTGTTTCTATTCCTTTCCGATCCGAATCGCCCGGTTTCGCCCGTTTTCGACCGTGCACCGCCATAACGGACGCGCCGCCCCGTGGACGGCTTACTTGCCGATCTGCAGGGCGGTGCTGGCGATGGTTTTGAGTGCGTTGAAGGCGGTGACGTCCGCCGAATAAGACTTGGACGCCTCCATCAGATCCGTCATCTCGGTGACGGTATCCACGTTCGGCAGCTGCACATACCCCTGCGCGTTGGCGGCTGCGCTCGTCGGGTCGTATTCCAGCTTAAACGGCGTGGGGTCTTCGCCGATCTGCGTCACCTGCACGCCGCCGGGCTGGTTCTGCTCCTCGTCGAGGTAGCCGTCGAACGTGGACTGCGTGCGCTCTGCAAACGTCACCGTTTTTCGGCGGTATGTATCGCCGGCCGCTGCGCCGGTCGTATCCACGTTCGCGAGGTTCTGCGAAACGATATCCATGCGCAGGCGTTCGGCCGCGAGGCCGGAGCCCGGGATGTTCAGCGCGTTGAGGAACATGGATTATTTGCCCCCCTTCGCCGCCGTCATCAGGAGGCCGAGGTTGTCCGAAACGCCGCGTTCCAGGTAGCTGTACTGGAGCTGGTTGCGCGCAAGCTCCACCATCTGCTGCTCCATATCCACGCCGTTGGAATCGGCTCCATAAATGCCGGAAACCTGCTGCACCACGGGATTGACGGAGCTCAGCTCCGTGGCTGTGAGCGTATTGTCGGAAAGTGCGCTTTGCAGCTGCGATTCAAAGTCCACCGTTTCCTGGGTATAGCCTGGGGTATCGCTGTTGGCGATATTGTTGGAGATGACGTTCGCGCGCTCCCACATCGCCTGCAGCGCTTTGGTTCCCGCATCGGTGGCAATCGTATCGATGGCCCCCATAGTCGCGCACCTCTTTTCAAAACAGTCGTTTCTTTTTTGTGCAGCATGCACAACCGATGAAAAGTTTATACCTCTAACACCAAAAGCAAAAAAAAAGTTACAAAGATTAACGCATCAATTATAACGTAATGAATAACGCACCGCAATCCATTTTGGGAATAAATTTCCGCTTTTTGCGGAAATATTATCATACATTTCTTGTCTAGAATCACAAATCCGTGTCTAAATTGTAAAATTCATCGCCATTTTCCCGTTTTTCCAACCATTGCCGCCGGTTTCGGCGGGCGGCAGAGCCGCACGGATTCGGAACAGCTGCGCGGCCCTGCGGCCATTTTCCTCCTTTGCGGAGCCCGCTTTCCCGCTTCCTTGACAACGCGCGCAGGGCCGTTATATAATGAAGCAGTTTGATTCCGAGGCGTAGCTCAGTTTGGTAGAGTGCCTGGTTTGGGACCAGGATGCCGCAGGTTCGAGTCCTGTCGCCTCGACCACCAGGAAAAGCACCGATAAACGGCGTAACTGTGCCGTTTGTCGGTGCTTTTGCTATGCGATTCGGCGCCGTTCACCCTTCGATTTGCCCTTTACAGGCTTTAAGTACGCACGCAGCGGGGTTTGCTTTCACCGGAATACGCAAAGCATGCAGTCAGAACCCCCCGGCAAGCCGGGGGTGCATAAGCGGATGTTGCAAAACAGAAGTTTGCCATGCTCAGCCCGCGGGGAAGCGCCTGTTCGGCCCGCGGTGCTTTTTCCCGCCGCCCGCCTGTTCCAATACCTCGCCCAGATGCGCGCGCGTTTCGCGCTTCACCTCGCCGTTTAGGAGCAGCACGCTAAACAGGTTGGGCACCGCCATCAGGGCGTTGGCGATATCCGAAAAGCTCCACACGGCCCCGAGCGGAAAAACGGCGCCGAGCACCATGAGCGCCACGTAGGCCGCCTTGCAGGGGCCTATGCCGCGCCGCCCGAACAGGTATTCGGCCGCTTTTTCGGCGTAGTACGACCAGCCGATGCAGGTGGCAAACGCGAAGGTGAACAGCGACAGCGCGAGCAGGATTCTTCCGCCCGGCAGCGCGCCGAACACCTCGGCCGTGAGAGCCGCGCCGTTTTTTCCGCCCTGCCACGCGCCGGAATTCACCACCACGATGCCCGTGAGCGCGGCGAGCACCACCGTATCCCAGAACGTGCCGGTGAGGGAGACGAGCGCCTGCCGCACGGGGCTGCGCGTCTGCGCGGCGGCGGCCACGATAGGCTCGGAACCGAGCCCCGCCTCGTTGGAAAACAGCCCGCGCGCAATGCCGAAGCGCATCGCCTGCTTCACCGTGGCTCCCGCAAAGCCGCCCACGGCGGCCTGCCCGCCGAATGCGTCGCGCAGAATAATCGCCAGCGTGTGCGGCAGTTCCGGCGCGTGCAGCCCGAGCAGCGCCAGGTTGCTGAGCACGAACACGGCGCCCGCAGCGGGGATGAGCAGGCTGCACACGCGCGCAATGCTTTGGATGCCGCCCAGCAGCACGGTCCCGGCCAGAAGCGCCACCACAAGCCCCGTGAGCAAGGGCGGGACGCGGAAAACCGAGGCGAACACCTGCGCGATGGAGTTGGACTGCACCATCGCGCCGATCCCGAGCGCCGCGCAAACGGTGAAAAACGCGAACGCGCGCCCGAGCAGCGGCATGTGCAGGCCGCGCTCCATCACCGCCATGGGCCCGCCCGAAAAGCCGCCGTCGTTTTTCCGCACGCGGTATTTTACCGAAAGCAGGCTTTCGGCGTATTTGGTGGCCATGCCGAACACGCCGGAAAGCCACATCCAGAACACGGCGCCCGGCCCCCCCGCGGCCACGGCGGTGGCCACGCCCACGATGTTCCCGGTGCCGATGGTGGCGGCGAGCGCCGTGGTCAGCGCCGCGAACGGCGAAATTTCCCCCTGCGCGCCCGGCTCCTTCGTCACCGAAAGGCGCACGGCGCGCAGCGTATGGCGCTGCACGAAGTGCAGGCGGAAGGTGAGAAACACATGGGTTCCCAGCAGCAGGGCCAGAAGCGGCCCGCCCCAAACCGCGCCCGCCACGGCGCCGAGCAGCGCCTCCAGTTCCGCCACCTGCCACCCGCCCCTTTCCCAAAATTCCGCCGCCAAACGCGGAAACGCAGCTCCCGGAAAAGCCCGGCTTCCGGGGTACTCGGCCCCGCCGCCGGCCTTGTCTATGTATATGGGGCGGCGGCCGGCCTCATGCCCGGATTGCCCTCATAAGCGGCATAACTTGCCCCAAGCTCTCAAACAGAAGCGCAGATGCGCGCCGGGGCAAAAAAACGAACCGCCTACGGAAGCGCGGCGGCGCAACCGGAGGCGGCCCTGAATCTGTTCGGATTCTGCGGCGCTTAATAGAGCGAAACGGGTTTGATGAGGAGCTTTCCATCCGCCAGGGAGAACGAGGACGCGGGCATATCGTGGTCGACTTCCATGGAAGCGAAGCCCACCGTGATCTTGACGCCGCGGTAGATCGGCCCGCGGCAGACGATCATGCCCCGGCCGGTTTGCTCCAGCGCCTTGTTGAGCGCATCCAGCTCCTGCCGGTCCTTCTCCAGCTTTTCAACGGAGCCGCGCAGGCTCAGGCGCGAGCTGAGCAGAAGGCGCGCCTTGTCGGGTGCGAGCGCGCCGGCCTTTTCGTACTGCTCCAGCAGCCCGACGATCTGGTTGAGCTTCCCGACGTTTTGCTCCAGCTTTTCGAGCTCGGCTTTCAGCGCGTCGCGGCGCGTTACGGCGCCGGGGTCCATGCCAACCACGAGCTCGGTGCGCAGCATGGCGGGAGAGCCGAGCTGCTGCGCCTCCACGCCCTCGCGCGCCAGCACGCGGCCGCCCATGAGCCGCGCGCGCAGGCCCGTCAGCGTCAGCTTCGCACATTCCACATTGCTGTTGAGGATGTATCCGGAATTGATGTTGCCGCCGGCTTTTACCGTGCAGTTTTCCAAAAACGAGGTGGTGAAATTCCCGCCGCATTCGATTCTGGCCATGCCGCGGCCCACGACGCCGCCGTGCACGGCGACGTCCCTGCCCGCGTGTACGGAGCCGGCCTCCACGGAGCCGCCGATATCCACGCTGCCTTCCGCGCGCACGAGGAAGCCTTCGCGCACGCTGCCGCACACCGAAACGTTTGCCACCGATACGACGTTGCCCGTGGAGGTATCCACATCCTGCGGCACGCTGTAAGTATCCGTAACGTTGACGCGGGAACCGGCGAAGTTGATGTGGCCGTCCACCAGCGAGAGGAGCTGGGTGCCGTCGTCGCTGAGCTGCGTATTCCGGCCCGCGGGGGAATATACCGGCCTGCCCGGAACCGGCGGAATCGGTTTGCCGAGCACGGATATGCCGGGCGTGCCGGGCGTGGCGGGCGTAATCCGGGCCAGAATCTGCCCTCTCCTGGCGTTTTGCACCAGCCCGAGATCGCGGTAATCCACCGATCCGTCGTCGCGCTCTTTGGGCTTTGCTTCGGTTTTGACATTGAACAGATAAGCGATGGAGCCGTTTTCGCCGGGAATGGACGGCTTGCCGCTCGCGATGCGGATGTTTTTTGCGTACTGGGGCTTGGGGTTGGCGCAAAGGGTTTCCAATGCGTTTCGGTCGATGCCGTGGGCTACGCCGGCCGCGGCAAGCGCTTTGTTGATTTCATACGCGGTGGCATCCGCCCCGCCGCCTTTCGGCGGCTCGATATAGACCGTCGCTTCCAGCCCGCCGGCCGCAACGGCGACCCGGACGACTGCGTTCACCGGTTTTACCTGGGATTTATCCGCTGTTTCCAGAGCCATTTTGAATAACCACCTTTTCACTCCGAAACGAAAACTTTTTAGCTGACGCAAGCGAGCCGCTCCGCCGGTGGGAAAAACCGGCGAAAACGCCTGCGTGTCCGCTTCGGGCTCCGGATTTTAGCCGTTTTCCGCTGCAGCTCCCCCCATAAAAACGCCGCCGAAGCCGCATGAAAATTCTGCTTTGGGCATGAAAAAAAGCGCGGCCGATTTCCGTTTTTTTAAAGGGAACGCCGTAGGGAATCTACCGATAAATGTAACACAATACGTCGGAATTGGCAAACGTTTTTTTATCAAAACCTTAAAAGAATATCCAAAGCGGCGATTCTCCCGATGTAAAAGCGGCTTCGAATTCAACAGTACGGCTTTTCTTCTAATTTAGTACCGGATGTATAAATCAGATGGGAGCAATGCCGCCCGCCGTCCGAAAAGCGCAGCGCCGGCGCGGAACGCGCGGCGGGATGCAAAAGCGGAGCCGCCGCGAGCGCGTCTTGGCGCATTCGCGGCGGCTCCGCCGGCATCTCTGCAATTTGGGGTTCCGGTCAGCTGTGGAAAACGGCGCCGCGCGCGCCGGAAGTCACCAGCGAGGCATACCGCTTGAGGTAGCCCGAAAGCGCGCGATCCGGAGCGTGTATGCCGGCTTCCCTGCGGCGGGCAAGCTCTTCGCCGTCCACCAGCAGGTCGAGTTTGCGGCCGGGGATGTCGATGCGGATGCGGTCGCCCTCCCGGATCAGCCCGATGGGGCCGCCGGCCGCCGCTTCGGGCGACACATGCCCCACGGCCGCGCCTTTGGTGGCGCCGGAAAAGCGCCCGTCCGTAATCAGGGCCACCGAATCCCCCAGGCCGTAGCCGCACAGGGTGGAGGTGGGGCTGAGCATCTCGCGCATGCCGGGGCCGCCCTTCGGCCCCTCGAAGCGGATGACGACCACGTCGCCCGGGCGGATTTTCCCGCCCAGAATGGCGGAGCTTGCGTCCTCTTCGCAGTCGAACACGCGGGCCGGGCCTTCAAAGGTCATCATATGGGGTGCAACGGCGCCCTGTTTCACCACCGCGCCTTCGGGGGCGAGGTTGCCGTACAGAATAGCGAGGCCGCCGTCGGCGCGGAAGGGCGCCTCCAGCGTGCGGACGATTTCGCCGTCCGCGTCGGGGGCCTTGACGATGCGCTCTGCCACGGTGCCCGTGCAGGTAAGCGCCTGCGTGTGCAGCAGGCCGGTGCGGGTGAGCTCTTTCATCACGCTCTGGATGCCGCCCGCGCGGTCGAGGTCCTCGATGAACACGTCGCTCGCGGGGTTCAGCTTGCAAAGCTGCGGCGTGGTGCGCCCGAGCTTGTCGAACAGGCTCATTTCGATGTCGCAGCCCGCCTCGTGCGCAATGGCCAGCAGGTGGAGTACGGTATTGGAGGAGCAGCCCAGCGCCATATCGGTGCGGATGGCGTTTTCAATGGCGTCCGGCGTGAGGATATCGAGCGCGCGGATGTTCTGCTCGTAAAGCTCCATCACGCGGAAGCCCGCCTCTTTGGCCAGGCGCAGGCGCCGGGCCGTGGCGGCCGGCGCGGTGCCGCCGCCGGGAAGCTGCAGGCCGACGGCCTCGGTGAGGCAGTTCATGGAGTTGGCCGTATACATGCCGGAGCACGAGCCGCAGCCCGGGCAGACCGCTTCCTCCAGCTCGTGGAGGTCCTCGCCGCTGATCTTGCCGGCGGCGTAGCTGCCCACGGCTTCCGAAACGTCGTTGAAGCCCACGCGCTTTCCGCGGAAATTGCCCGCGAACATGGGCCCGCCGCTGATGAAGATGCTGGGCAGGTTGAGCCGCGCCGCGGCCATCAGCATGCCGGGGACGATCTTATCGCAGTTGGGGATGAACACGGCGGCGTCGAGCGGGTGCGCCGTGAGCATGACCTCGATGGAATCGGCGATGAGTTCGCGCGAGCAGAGCGAATACTTCATGCCCTTGTGGTTCATGGAAATGCCGTCGCATACGCCGATGGTCTCGAATTCAAACGGAACGCCCCCCGCGTCGCGGATGCCCGCCTTCACGGCGTCCGCAATGGTGCGCAGGTGCATATGCCCCGGCACGTAATCGCTTTGGGAACACACCACCGCCACAAACGGGCGGGAGATCTCGCGGTCGGTGAGGCCAAGCGCCTTGAGAAGCGCGCGGTGCGAGGCGCGCTCGGGTCCTTTTTTGATGGAATCGCTCCGCATGGACAATCCTTCCTTTCCGGCTCCGGCGCATGGGAATACGAACCGGAGGCTCGCTCTGCCGCTGTTTACTTCACGGCGCCGTTCGCCTTGAGCAGGCTTGCAAGCACGGCCACGGCGTTTTCATAGGCGCGCTTGTTCCCCCCGGAAGCCACGGCCGCCACCGTGCTCTTGCCGCACGAGGAAAGAGAGAATTTGGAGGCCGCCGCGTCGCCCACGGCGGAGCGCAGCTGCGGCAGCTTCGTGAGCGCGATCCGGTTTGCGGAAGGCGCGCCCGGCACCAACGTGTTCAGGCTTGCGAAAAGAGGGCCGGATTTCTCCAGGTAGGCGTAAGCGTCGCTGTCCGTGAGGAAAATCACGTTGGTGCCGGCGGAAAGATCCGCCATCAGCTTGGCGCTCTGCGCTTCCTGAACCTGCGGATTCGTACTGGCAAGGTCGTAGTTATACACCTGCACGACCTTGCGTCCGTCGTGGTTGACATCCGCCGTGTACTTTTGGAACACGCCCGCGAGCTGGTCGCAGGTTTGCTGCGGAACTTCGACGGATTTCGTCACGAGGGCCACGGACATATCCGGGTCCACGCGCGTGGCGCACTGGCGCGCGGTGATGGCCACCACAATGATGACGAATACGGCGGCCAAGGTGTGCCACTTGTAATAGTACCAGTAATTCTCCCATTTTTTCTGAAAAGTCTGTTTGCTCACGGGTTCGCTCCAGTCGCAGCCGCGGGCCGCGCGGGCCCGGGGCTCATGCCATGCTCCGAGAAACGTGCGGATCACGATCCGCTCGAGTTGAATCGGAGAAAAGCGTTAATTGTTTGCCGGCGGAGCCTCTTTGGGCTTCATGGTGGGGAAAAGCAGCACGTCGCGGATGGACGCGCTGTCGGTAAGCAGCATCACGAGCCGGTCGATGCCGATTCCGAGGCCGCCCGTGGGGGGCATGCCGTATTCGAGCGCCGTAACGAAATCCTCGTCCATCATGCCGGCCTCAAGGTTTCCGGCTTCGCGCTGGCGCACCTCGTCGAGGAAGCGCTCGCGCTGGTCGATGGGATCGTTGAGCTCCGAATAGGCGTTTGCAAGCTCCCGGCCCGTAATGAACAGCTCGAACCGTTCGGTCAGCTCCGGGAAGCCGGGCTTGCGCTTGGTGAGCGGGGAAACCTCCACAGGGTAATCGAGGAGGAAGGTGGGCTGTATCAGCCGTTCCTCCACCTTTTCGTCGAACATCTGGTAAAGGGCCTCGCCCCAGCTCTTGCCTTCCGGCACCTCCACGCCCGCGGCGCGCGCGGCGGCCACGGCGGCGGCGTCGTTCCCGCGCAATGGGGCGAAATCGACGCCGCAGAATTCCTTTACCGCGTCGAGCATCGTGAGCCGGCGCCACGGCGGCGTAAGGTCGACCTCCGTGCCCTGGTACGAGATCTTCACGGTGCCCAGCACCTTCTGCGCCACGGCGGCCACCATCTCTTCCGTAAGGCGCATCATGCCGTTGTAATCGGTGTAAGCCTGGTAAAGCTCGATGGAGGTGAATTCCGGGTTGTGCTTCACGTCGATGCCCTCGTTGCGGAAGATGCGCCCGAGCTCGTAGACCTTTTCCATGCCGCCCACGATGAGCCGCTTGAGCGGCAGCTCGGTGGCGATGCGCAGGAACAGATCCATGTTCAGCGCGTTGTGGTGCGTAACAAACGGGCGCGCCGTGGCGCCGCCCTGAATGGTGTTGAGGACGGGCGTTTCCACCTCCAAAAACCCGCGCGCGTCAAGAAACGCGCGGATTTCGGAGATGATGCGGCTGCGCCGCACGAACGTTTCGCGTACCTCGGGGTTCACGATGAGGTCGAGGTAGCGCTGGCGGTAACGCGTTTCGGTATCCTTGAGGCCGTGCCATTTTTCGGGCAGCGGCAGCAGCGATTTGGAGAGAAGCGTCAGCTCCGTGGCGTGCACGGAGATTTCGCCGCGCCGCGTGCGGAACACTCGGCCCTTTATTCCGACGAGATCGCCGATATCCCATTTTTTGAACGCCGCGAAGGCCTCTTCGCCCACGTCGTCGATGCGCACGTAAACCTGCATGCGGCCCGATACGTCGTGAAGATCGATAAAGTTCGCCTTGCCCATGTCGCGCCGGCTCATGAGGCGGCCCGCAATGCGGACGTCCTTGCCGTCGAGCTCGTCGAAGTGCGCGGTGATCTCGTCGTTTCGGTGGTCGCGGTCATAAACCGTGAGGGTAAAGGGGTCGTGCCCCGTCTGCCGCAGTTCCAGCAGCTTTTCGCGCCGAATGCGGATGAGTTCTTTTTCGTCTTCCTGCTGTGCCGGGGTATTTCTGCCCGGCGCCTGTTCCTCTGCCATGTGTAATCGGACCGTCCTTTGTTTTTTTACAGCGCTTCCTGCGATTCCCCGCTAAAGCGAATGCTTTTACATCGGGTATTCAACTGAAAAAAAGCTGTGCCGCTTTTACATGCGTTATTTTGAAATCTCAAGAATCTGGAACGAGATGGAGCCGCCCGGGGTTTCCACCTCCACGGTGTCGCCCACGCAGTGGCCGATGAGGGAGCGCCCCACGGGGGATTCGTCCGAAATGCGGTTCTCATCCGGGTCCGCTTCGGTGGAGCCGACGATGGAGAAGATCGTCTCCTCGCCGAACTCCGCGTCGAATACGCGCACTTTGGAGCCGACGTTGACGGTATCGGTGTTGAGCTCGTCGTCGTCGAGGATTTTGACGTTTTTGAGCATGGCCTCGATCTGCACGATGCGCGCCTCGATCATAGCCTGCTCGTTTTTCGCTTCGTCGTATTCGCTGTTTTCGGAGAGGTCGCCGAAGGAAAGGGCGACTTTTATCTTTTCGGCAATTTCCTTGCGTTTTTCCGTTTTGAGCGTTTCCAGCTCTTCTTCCAGACGTTTGAGGCCGTCCGCAGTCAAAACCACCTGCTTTGTCATGTCTCACGCACTCCTTTGGCGGCGAAAGCCGCATATGTTGATACCGGAAGGCCCGGCGTGTCGGCCCCGCGAAGGCCGCCCTGCAAAGGCTGCCCTGCGAGACGGGAAACGGGGCGCTTTGTGCAGCCCCGATGCGAAACAACTGCAAAATGAGCGCCTGCTGCATAGAGCGGCGCCCAGGTTGCCGGCGGCCGCGCCTCTTTCGGCGGGAGGGCCGCTGCGCGCCGGAAGCATCTTTACGCTCCCGGCTTTGTGCGGTTTTGGAAAACCCGGCGCGGGCGTACCCCGCCGCGCCGAATGGATGCGGCAGCCGTTCTGTCCCCGCCCGGCGGCGCCCGAAAACGCCGGCGGCGGAGCAAAAGGGCTGCAATATAAAGACTATTATAGTCGGCGCGCGGCCCGGTTGTCAAGCGATACGCGCGCCGTGCTTACGCGCCCCGGCGCGCGGAGAGAAACGCCTGCGGCGAGCGGAACATCTGGCGGATGATGCAGGTGGCGGCGCCGAAAATGGGGGCGTTCGCGCCAAGCTCCGAGAAAGCGATTTTGGAATCGGCCTCGGGGACGCGCAGGCAGTGCCGGCGGATCTCCTCGTTGAGCAGGCGCTGCATCGCGTCGAATTCCGTGATGGAACCGTTTACGATGAGCAGGGAGGGGCTGAGCGTATTTATGATATTCCCCACTTCAATGCCGATATACCGCACGCTTTCGGCGAGGGCGTCGCGGGCGTCGCCGTCGCCGCCTTTCGCCGCCTGCAGCAGCGCGGGAAAATCCAGCCCCGCGCGCGCGGGTACGCGCGCTTCAAAGCGCCGGAGGGTTGCGGTTTCGGAAGCCAGCGCCTGCAGGCAGCCCCGGTTGCCGCAGGTGCAAAGCGGCCCGTCCGGCTCCAGCGTCACATGGCCGAACTCGCCGGCAAACTCGCCTTCGCCGCGGTACAGCTCGCTGCCCGAAACGATGCTGCCGCCGATGCCGGGGCCGACGAACAGGTAGACGTAATCCTTCACGCCGCGGGCGCAGCCGCGCCAGCTTTCCGCCAGCGCCATGGCGCGCACGTCGTTTTCCACCACGACGCGGAGGCCCGTGGCCTCGTTCAGAATGGCGCCCAGGTGCACGCCTCGCCAGCCGAGGTTCGGGGCGAACGCCAGCAGGCCCTCCTCCGTGCGCACCAGGCCGTGGGTGCAAACGCCGATTCCGGCAAGAGCATCCGCGCCGGTTTCCTTCTGCACGGCGCGCAGCAGCGAAAGGCAGAGCCGCACGGCGTCCTCCGGCGAGGAGCCCTTGGGCAGAGGGGAAACGCGCCTCCCGCACAGCCCGGCCTCCACGTCGGTAACGGCGGCCTCCACGCGGGTGGAACCGATGTAAAGCGCGCCGAAATAGCACGCGTTCCGCGCAATGGAAAGCAGCACCGGTTTGCGGCCGCCGCTGGATTCCCCGCGTTCGGTTTCCTCAATCAGGCCGACTTCCATCAGTTCCGCCGTGATGTTCGAAACCGTGGCGGGCGTAAGCCCCGTGCCGCGCGCCACGTCCGCGCGCGAAATCGGCCCCGCCACGCGGATCATGCTGAGGATGCAGTCGGTGTTGAGGCTTTTGATCAGCTCGAAGCTGCCGGTGGTGGGTTTTTTCACGGCGCACCTTCCTATCCGGATATCCGGTTCAAAAGCAGAGAAAATCCGCGGCTCCGGCAATTCCATAAAGATTGTAAATTAGAGATTCCTATCGTACGCGTCGCGCGCGTCCGATTATTTGATCTGAAGCTCCACGGTGCTGATGGCCGTCTGGAGCTGGGTGTCGTCGTCCATGCTGAGGTCGTACTGGTTTTGCTGCGCCGCGGCGCTCAGTTCCGAGGGGATATCCGGCTGCAGGCCCACGCCTTCAAAATTATCGCTTTTGGGCGGATAGAAATAGGCCACCGAAAGATCCAGCGCCGTGCCGTCGTGCAGGCTGAGGAATTCCTGCATGGTGCCCTTGCCGTAGGTTTTGGTGCCCACCGATTTGGCCTTGCCGTAATCCCGCAGCGCCGCCGTGAACAGCTCCGCGGCGCTGGCGGTGTTGCCGTTCTGGAGCACGACCATGGGGAGGTTCACCTGCTTGGCGTCGGAGGTGTAAAGCGTCTGGATGGCGCCGGTGCGGTATTTGGCGCGCACGATGGGCCCGGCCGGCACGAGCTTGTCGATCATCTTCGCGGCGGCGTCCACGCGCCCGCCGGGGTTGTTGCGCACGTCGAACACCAGGCCCTTGGCGCCGCCCGCAATGAGCGAATCCACCTGCTTGGAGAACTGGTCGGCCGTGTTGGCGTCGAACTCCACGATCCTGACATAGCCGAGGTTGCCGATGCGCCGGGACTGGACGGATTCGAGCGTATATTTCTGACGCACCACCGAAAACGGCAGCGTCATGCTGCCGCGCAGCACGTTAAACTGCACCGTGCTGCCCTCGCTGCCCTTGAGCAGGTTGACGGCGCTCGCATATCCCGCGGTTTTCACGTCCTGCCCGCCGATGGAGGTGATCTCGTCACCCACCTTGACGCCCGCCTTCTGGGCCGGGGAGCCGGAGATCACCGAAACGACGCGGATGGTGCCGTCGGAGCCGCTGACGACGTTGACGCCGATGCCGAGGCCCTCGCCGCTGGTGCGCTGCTCAAGCGCGCTGTAATCCTCGGCGTCCAGGTAGGCGCCGTATTTGTCGCCCGTGCCCTTGATGTAGCCCGCGATGGTGTCGTCGATCAGGGCGGTGCTGTCCAGATTCCCCACATATTTTTCGCGCACGAGGGAATCCACGGCCGTGAGCTTCTGGAGCAATGCGGTGCGCTGGGTGAGGCTCGCGAGCCGCCCGTTGAGCGAGTTCATCACGAGCAGAGCGGTGAGCGTGATGGAAACGGCGGCCGTCAGCGCCATCAGGCTGACAGCCGCCCCGATACTGATTTTTTTGTTCATGAGCTTGACAACCCTTTCCAAGCTTGACAACCATTCCATGCCGCTGCGCCGGCAAAGGCCGGCAAAGGCCGTCTACGGCATCAGCAGCGGGGCCGCAATGCCGAACACCATCATCGCCACAACCACCACGGCCGTAACGATGAGGATCACACGGGCTCTTTTCGTACGCAAGGCGTTTTCCCCCTTTGTTCGGCCCCCGCCGGAACGGACTTTATACCTTCAGATACCGGTGCACGGAAAGGACGCTCCCGAGCGCCCCCACCAGAGCGCCCGCCAGAAGAAAAGCCGGGGCAATGGTGTTTGAAAGGGCAAAGTAATCGAGCGGCGCCACCACCTTGAGCACGCCGAACAGCTTTACCACCAGGTGGGTGTAGACATACCACTGCACGAGCAGCGCCACGGCCCCCGCAATGATGCCGATGAGGATGCCCTCGATGATGAACGGCCAACGGATGAACCAGTCGGTCGCTCCCACGAATTTCATGATGTTGATCTCGCGTTTGCGGCTGAACATGGCGAGCTTGATGGTGTTGGAAATGAGGAACAGCGCCACGACGGCCATGATGACGAACAGCCAGAAGCCCGCGATGTTCACGGCCCGGCTGATATTGGAAAGCACCCGCGCGAGGTCGATATCCTGCCGCACGGTTTTAACCGAGGGAAGCTTCGAAAGGGCGTTCACCGTCTGCTCGTACTGGGAGAGATCTTTGATCTGCACCTGATAGGCGCAGTCGAAATCGCTGCTCGAAAGGCCCGCGATGAGCGAGGCGTCCTGCTTGCCCAGCTCCTGCTTGGCCTGGCTGAAAATATCGTCTTTCGAAAGGAACTTGCTGCTTTGCACGTTGGGCATGGCCTGGATGGCGCTGCCCACCTCGTCGATCTGCGCCTGGGTCGCGTTCGATTTGAGGAACACCATAATCTGGTTCTTCGCCTCGAGCTGGGAGATGATGCGGCCGATGTTGAGGGAGCTGAGCATGGTGGTGCCGAGCATCACCAGGCAGATGCCGAGCACCAGCACGGAGGCCAGCGACATCATGCGGTTCACCCAGATGCTGCGGAAGCCCTCGCGTACGAAATAGCGTATGCGTTCAATCATGTTCAAGGCCCGTCCTTTTTTCCAGAAATTCCGTCAAAGAAAGTGCGAATGCCGGAATCTTCATGGCGTTTACGGTGCCTCCGGCGTGCTTTCGGGCTCGCTTCCCGGCGTATCCTGCGCCACCGTGCCGTTTTCGATGGTGACGACGCGGTGGTAGGAATAGCGCTCCACGAGAGTGGCGTCGTGGGTCACCATCACGATGGTCGTGCCGCGGCGGTTGATCTCGTCGAGCAGCTCCAGAATCTCCAGCGACATTTCGGGGTCGATGTTCCCGGTGGGTTCGTCGGCAATGATGAGCGAGGGGTTGTTTACCAGCGCGCGTGCCAGAGCCGTGCGCTGCTGCTCGCCGCCCGAAAGCTCGCCCGGGTGGCTCCGGGCCTTGCGCGCCAGCCCCACAAGCCCTAAAATATACGGCACACGGCGGCGGATATCCTGCGAACGCGCGCCGATGACGCGCATGGCGAACGCCACGTTGTCGTATACCGTCATGTTCGGAATAAGGCGGAAATCCTGAAAAACGACGCCCATGGTGCGGCGCAGCAGCGGGATCTCGCGGTTTTTGAGTTTGGAGAGATGAAACCCGTTGATGAGCACATCCCCGGAGGAGGGCAGCTCCTCGTGGAGCAGCAGCTTGATGAGCGTGCTTTTGCCGGCGCCCGAAGCGCCGCGGATAAAAACGAATTCGCCGTCCTGTATCGTAAGGTTGATGTTTTTCAGCGCCGTAGTGCCGTTGTCATAGATTTTGTATACATCTATGAACTGTATCACGGAGGGAACCTGTTCCTTTCCTGCAAAAAAAGCGGGGGTTTTCGCCGTTCCCCCGCCCCATGCATCTTCCGCTCCCCGGCTGCGCGCCGCCCGGCGCGTATGTCTTAGCAGCCGGGAGCGGGAAAACTCTTCCGGGGCCCCACGGCCCCGCGGCCGCCTTTGCGCGGCCCCAGCGTATCAAATGCAAACGCCCGCCGTTCTCCCCGCCGAAAATGCGTTTGCGGAAGAACAGCCCTTCGGCGTCAAAGCCTGTCCGGGTTGGAAACCAGATATTTTTTGACCATCAGGGCCACCTTGAACACGATGGCGTGGTCGAACTGCCGCAGGTCGAGCCCCGTGAGCTTTTTGATCTTCTCGAGCCGGTACACCAGCGTGTTGCGGTGCACGAACAGCTTGCGCGAAGTCTCCGACACGTTGAGGTTGTTCTCGAAAAAGCGCTGGATGGTGAACAGCGTCTCCTGGTCGAGGGATTCGATCGAGCCCTTTTTGAACACCTCGTGCAGGAACATTTCGCACAGCGTCGTGGGCAGCTGGTAGATGAGCCGCGCGATACCGAGGTTGTCGTAGGAAACGATGGCCTTTTCGGTGTCGAACACCTTGCCGACCTCCAGGGCCACCTGCGCCTCCTTGAACGAGCGCGCCAGATCCTTGACGCCGGTGACGATGGTGCCGATGCCCACCACGGCGTGCGTGTAGAACTCGGAACTGAGCGTATCCACGATGGAGAGCGCGAGCTTTTCGAGATCGGAGGCCTCGATGCCGGCCTTGACCTCTTTGACGAGCGCGATATCCGATTCGCTGATGTTGATGACAAAATCCTTCTGGCGGTCCGGGAACAGGTTCTGCACCACGTCGTACACCGAAACGTCGTTGTGGTCGCCCACGCGGATGAGCAGGATGGCGCGCACCACGTCGGCGCTCAGGTGCAGTTCCCGGGCCTTAAGGTAGATATCGCCCGGCAGGATGTTGTCGAGAATGACGTTTTTGATGAAGTTGCCGCGGTCGTACCGCTCGTCGTAATACTGCTTGATGCTTGAAAGCGAAACGGCGAGGATGTTGGCGTATTTGGTGGCCAGCTGGTCGCTGCCCTCCACAAAGACGGCGTAATCGGGACGCGGCTTTGCGCCGAACGCGCGGTAGGTCCAGCCGCCGCGCAGCAGCAGGGGAACGCCCGTCAGCTCGACGATGATCCCTTCGTGGATCTCGCCGATGCGCCCGAGTTCGCTGCATGCGATGACGGTGCCGTTTTCATCCACAACACCCACCACGCGGTCGAGGGTATCCTTCATCTGCTGGATTACACCCTGAAAGAGCCTGTTTGACATGTCAATATCATTCCTTTCCTGGGCCCGGGGCAAACGCCCGAACCGCCGGAGGCTTTTGAAAATCTGCCTGGAAAGCCGCACAGGAGCGCCGCTCCGGGCTGCGGGAGCGGGGTTCCGAAAGCCGGATACTGAAAACGGAGAGGTTCCCGCAAGCGGGAGCTTCCGGCCTGCCGCAGGAAAACCCCGATGCGGCGTTCGGCGGAGGAAAAGGCCTCCTTTGGCGCCGCAGCCGCGCTGCGGTAAAACAAGACACTTCTATTTTACACCAAAACAATGATTTTTCAACAGGCATTTCCACGGTTTTGATGCAAATTTTGCGCCAAAAACGCTGCCGAAGGGCATATAAACACGAAAAGCCCGGCCAAAAGGCCGGGCTTTGAGCAAACAGGATTCAGTTGAGGATGACCTTTTCGGTCTCTTTGTCGAACAGATGGATCTTGTTCACGTCGAAAGCGATCTTGAGAATGTCGCCCTCTTTGGCCGTGCTGCGCGGATCGACGCGCGCGGTGAGCTGCTGGCCGGCAAGATCGAGGTACAGGAAGGTTTCGGCGCCCATCAGCTCCGTAACTTCCACCTTGACATCCACGATGCCGTCGCTCGCCATGGAGAGGAACATCTCGTCGTCGTGCAGGTTTTCCGGGCGGATGCCGAGGATGACGTCCTTGCCCACGAACGGCTTGAGCAGTTCGGGCTTCGCCTTGCCCTCGGGAATCTTGATGCTGTACTTGCCGCCGAACTCGACGGTGAAGGTGCCGGCGCGGCTTATAAGCCTCGCGTCGAGGAAGTTCATTTGCGGCGAGCCCATAAACCCGGCCACGAACGCGTTGCAGGGCTTCTCGTAGAGATTTTGCGGCGTATCAACCTGCTGGATGACGCCGTCCTTCATAACGACGATGCGGTCGCCCATCGTCATGGCCTCGGTCTGGTCATGCGTCACGTAGATGAACGTGGTGCCGAGTTTGAGATGCAGCTTGGAAAGCTCCGTCCTCATCTGCGCGCGCAGCTTTGCATCGAGGTTGGAAAGAGGTTCGTCGAGAAGGAAGACCTTCGGCTCACGCACGATGGCGCGCCCGAGGGCGACACGCTGCCTCTGGCCGCCGGAAAGAGCCTTCGGCTTGCGGTCGAGCAGGTGGGAGATATCGAGGATGCGGGCCGCCTCGTCCACACGGCGGCGGATCTCGTCCTTCGGGGTCTTGCGAAGCTTAAGGCCGAAAGCCATGTTGTCGAACACGGTCATGTGCGGATACAGGGCGTAGTTCTGGAACACCATTGCGATGTCCCTGTCCTTAGGGGCGACGTCGTTAACCAGCCGGTCGCCGATATACAGTTCGCCGTCGGAAATTTCTTCGAGGCCGGCGATCATGCGAAGGGTGGTGGATTTGCCGCAGCCGGAAGGACCGACCAGCACAATAAATTCCTTATCCTCAATTTCCAGATTAAAGTCGGAAACCGCCGTAACACTTTCGCTGTACTTCTTTGTGATATGCCTGAGTGATAAACTTGCCATGGTGAACCTCCTGTACGCATTGTTCAATCGTAGTTCGAGCCCTCAGCCGGCTTTTGCTACACATTATGATAGCAGAAAGCCCCCCCGGAATGTAAGACTCCGATTACCCAAACTTGCATTTGGGGCTTTATTGATATTGTATAAGGGCGGAAAATTTTCAATAAATTCTTTTAAACCAAACTGTTGTAATTGTTCATTGCGGAATTTGCAGGAACTTTACAGCTCCGTTTGCGGCTGCGCCACGCGGGAAACCTCCTCGGGCGTGAGTTCGCGCGCACCGCCGGGAGCAAGGGAAACATCCAGCGGAAGCCCGCCCATCGCCACGCGCCGCAGCTCCCGCACATGCCGCTCCACGGCCTCAAACATCCGCTTTACCTGATGGTATTTCCCCTCGCGGATGGTTACGCGCACCAGGTTTCCCTCCAGCGGCTCCAGGCGTGCGGGCAGGCAGACGGTGCCGTCTTCCAGCGTCAGGCCCCGCGCGAACCGCTCCGTTTCCGCGCTTCCCACGGGCGCGTCGAGCAGCGCCTCGTACTGCTTGGACACATGCCGGTGCGGCGAAAGCACGGCGTGCGCGAAGGCGCCGTCGTCGGTGAGCAGCAGAAGGCCCGTGGTGTCGCGGTCGAGGCGGCCCGCGGGGAACAGGCCCGGGCGGCGCAGCCCGGGCGGAAGCAGGTCCACCACCGTCCGCTCCCGCGGGTCCTCGGAGGCCGAGA
This sequence comes from Bacillota bacterium, assembly GCA_023391535.1. Classification (GTDB taxonomy): domain Bacteria; phylum Bacillota; class Clostridia; order Oscillospirales; family Ethanoligenentaceae; genus JAEWAU01. The sequence goes on from JAEWAU010000053.1 coordinate 32,927, forward strand.
TCACCCCCGCGGGTTTGTTCATCATCAGGTATACGTGCGCGCGGTAGCGCAGCGGCCGGCCCTCCACCGCAATGCGGTCGCGCTCCGGGTCCACCTTGCGTTCCGGCCGCGCGCAGACGGCGTCATTGACAAAAACGGCACCCCGCCCGAGCAGCTCTTTCACTTCCCGGCGCGTTCCGAAGCCTTGCCCGGCGAGCAGCCGGTCCAGCCGGAGCAGCATGGAAATTCCCCTTTCCGTTTTGCGCGTCCCCTTCAAAAGCCGGGGGACGCCGCCTTTTACTCGACGTGCCCGCCCTCGGCGAACGTCTCCTGCAGCAGGTCGGCCTGCGCGGGAGAAACATCCGCGCGCACCGGGTTTTGCCGCGCGAAGCCCTGCATGAAGCCGTCCAGCGCCACGCTGGAAATATCCCCGCCGATGACGCGGCCGCCCAGCACGAGCAGATTGGCGCGCACGCCGCTCTGCGCGGGGTAGTTCTTCACGTCGTAGGTCCAGCGCTTCACACGGCTGCCGCGGAATTTCGCCAGATCGTAGCCCTGCCGCTTCTGCAGCGCGTTGTAATGGTCGTACACCGCGCCCCAGGTACGCGGAATGACGACCTCGGCCACCTCCACGGGCTGTGCGGAAACCTCCCACCCGAACGACTGCAGAAACGCGATGCGCCCGCTGTTGGTGGAAGCGTCCGCCGCTCGCACGCCGGACGCCTCCTGCCGCGCGGCAGGCTGCGACGCCGGCGTTTCGGACGCTCGCGCGCCGGAAAGCGGCAGGTCGCTTTGGCGCACCGCGGTTCCCTCCCAACCGGCCGCCGCGGCCACCACGGCCAGGGCCAGCAGCAGCCCTGCGGCCCGGAGCGTCCCCGCACGAACCGAAACGACAAACATGGCAGATTCCCCCTCTATATGCCGGCCGGAATGCCGTTCCGCCTTACGGCATTTCCACTTTAAATTGATCGGTTTTAAGGTGTTTCGCCTTTCTGCCGGAGGCAGACAGACGAAACACAACATCTCGCAATTTTAAGTGGAATTGCTATAGAACCGCTTCCGCGCCCGCCCCCGTACAAGTGTATGCGGCGCGCGGGAAGATAAGAAGGGGACATCCGCTCCACAACCAGTATACCACAAAAACGTCGTTCCCGCCCGGCGGCCGGAGAACGGGGGGGGTTCTTCCTATTATTATAGCGCGGCCGCTCAGCGGCTTTCGCCCTCCGAAAGGCCGGCCGCCTCGCAGATGACGCGCAGCACGCCCGCCACGCCGTTCTGGAACGGGCAGCTCTCCATTTTGCCGATGTAAAAGGCGCGGTTCTCATAAACGGCGTTCACGAGCTTCACGAACTTTTCTTTGGTGGCGCCGGCCTCGGCCAGCACCTCGGAAAAGCCCTGCGCCTCGAAAAACTTCGCGTTGTCGATCTGGTCGCCGCGGCTGGCCTTGAGGGAATACGGCACGAGCAGGCTGGGCTTTTTGAGGGCCAGCAGCTCGAAGATGCTCGTCGCTCCGGCGCGGGAAACCACGAGGTCCGCTGCGGCAAACAGGTCGGGCAGCTCCTTCGTGACGTATTCGAACTGCCGGTAGCCCGGCGTGCCCGCAAGGCTCTCATCCACCCCGCCCTTGCCGCAGAGGTGGCAGATATCGTAGCGGGGAGCGAGCTCCGGAAGGCTTTCGCGCAGCAGGTTGTTGATGAAAACCGCGCCCTGGCTGCCGCCTATGGAGAGCAGCACCGGCTTGTTCCCGGAAAAGCCGCACAGCGCGCGGCCTTTTTCGGCGCTGCCGCGCGCGAGCTCCGCGCGGATGGGCAGGCCCGTGAAAACGCCTTTGCCCTTCGGGATCTGCGCGCCCGTCTGCGGGAACGTGTAGCACACCTTCTGCACGAAGGGCAGCGTGAGCTTGTTTGCAAGGCCCACGCTGCCATCCGATTCATGGGAGACCACGGGGATGCGGCAGACGCTGGCCGCCCACACCACCGGGGCCGAAACGAAGCCGCCCTTGCTGAACACGATATCCGGCTTCACGCGGCGGATGACCGCGAGCGCCTCGAAGAAGCCCGCGCCGATGCGGAACAGGTCGGTAAAATTGCGCGCGTCGAGATACCTCCGCAGCTTGCCGCCGTGGATGCCGTAGAACGGCACGCCCTGCTGCCGGATCAGCCCTTCCTCCATGCCGCCGGAAAGCCCCGCGTAGTGGATGCTGAATCCCTTGTCGCGCAAGCCCGGCAGCAGCGCGATATTGGGCGTAATATGTCCGGCGGTGCCCCCGCCCGTAAGCAGAATGGTCTTCATTCCGGTGCGATCCTTTCCCCCGCGGCGCTTCCCCTGTATCCGCAAACCGGGAGCGCCTTCGGCTTCGCCCTATGTGTATGCGTCAGCGCGTAAGCTTATCCGCCACGTAAAGGCCGTTCGCCGCGGCCTGCGAAAGCGAGCGCGTAAAGCCCGCGCCGTCCCCGATGGCGAACACGCCCTTGCAGCCGGCAAGCTCGAAATCATCGCTTTCGGGCCGCGCGGAGTAGTATTTGCACTCCACGCCGTAGAGCAGCGTGTCGCTGTTGGCGGTGCCGGGCGCGATGCGGTCGAGCGCGTGGAGCGTTTCCACGATGTTGTCGAGCTGGCGCTTGGGCATGCAGAGGCTCAAATCTCCCGCCACGGCGTCGAGCGTGGGGCGCGTGGTGGAAGCGCGCAGGCGCTTTTCATCCGTGCGGCGGCCGAGCTCAAGGTCGCCCAAACGCTGCACCAGCACCGAGCCGCCGCTGATGAGGTTGGCCAGGCTCGCCACATGGCGCGCGTAGGCGATGGGCTCCCGGAATGGGCTGGTGAAGCGGCTGGTGGAAAGCAGCGCGAAATTGGAGTTTTCGGTTTTCTTGGCCTCGTCGCGGTAGGCGTGGCCGTTCACGGTGAGCACGCCGCGCGTGTTTTCGGTGACGACGCTGCCCCGCTCGTTGAAGCAGAACATGCGCGTGATGTCGCCGTAGCCCTGGCTGCGGTACCAGATCTTGGGTTCGTAGATGCGCTTCGAGAAATCCTCCCAGATCATGGCGGGCAGCTCCACGCGCACGCCGATATCCACCTGGTTGTTGGTGAGCGGGATATTGTTTTTGCGGCACCAATCCGAAAACAGGCCGCTGCCCACGCGCCCCACGGCGAACACGATGTTCTCGCCGCGCACGGTTTCCTCCCCGCCGCGCCCGCGCAGCCGCACCGTATGGGCGGCGGCGTCCACGTCGAGCGCCTCGGTCCCCGTGCGGAGCGTGCAGCGGCCGCGCAGGTCGTCCACCAGACGCAGCATGGTGGAAAGGTTCTCGTCGGTGCCCAGATGCTTCACCGTGGCCTGCTGCATGTGCAGGTCGGCCTGCAGGCAGCGCTTTTTGAGCTCGTCGTCGGGCTTGAAGCGTTCGGTTGTGGCGCCGAACGAAACGAGAATGCGGTCGGCCTGCTCGATATAGTCGAGCACCCGCTCGGGGGGCATCAGGTCCGGCAGCCAGCCGCCGTATTCGCACGAGATGATGTATTTGCCGTCCGAAAAGGCTCCGGCGCCGCCGAGGCCCTCCATGATGGCGCACGACGCGCAGTTGATGCAGCGCGGCACTTTCTTTTCCACAATGGGGCAGTGGCGGTCCTTGAGATCGGCGCCTTTCTCCACGATGAGCACGCCGGCTTCCGGCCGTTTTTCGAGAATGCGGTGGGCGCACATCAGGCCGCCGATGCCCCCGCCGATGATGACGACGTCAAATGTTTGCACTTGCGGTAGTTCCTCCCCTGCGCGGCGCCCGGCCGCGCGGCTGCGCCCCGGCGCGCGCGGCTCCGGAGCAAAAAAGGTGCCCGTTTGGCACCGAACCTTAAATATTATATCCTTTGCGGCGGGTTTGTCAATCCCCTGCGGGCAAATTTTCCGCCTGCGCGGGCGCGCGCGTTTGCAAAGGCGCCGGGAATGGGCTATAATAAAATCGCTTTATTTATATGAATATCCGGCCGAATATCCGGCGCGAAAAAGCAGGCCCCGGCCGCTTTCAAAGCTTTGCGGATTCCGCCGCTTTTTGAACCGCAGTTTCACCAAAGAACCGTGTTTTCACCGCGCCGGCCGGCCTTTCCGGCCGCGAAATCAATTTGTCAGAGGGGACCTTGGATGTCCGTTTATCTCGATAACAGCGCCACCACGCGCGTGTGCGACGAAGCCATCGAAAAGATGGCGGACGTGATGCGCAATCATTACGGCAACCCCTCCTCGCTGCACGCGATGGGGGTGGACGCCGAGGATATTTTCCGGGAAGCCCGGGCCGCGCTCGCGGAAGCGCTGCATTGCGCGCCCGGCGAAGTGCTGTTCACCTCGGGCGGCACCGAATCGAACAATCTGGCCGTGTTGGGGGGCGCCCGCGCGCTGCGCCGCCGCGGCAAACGCATCGTCACCTCCGCCGTGGAGCACGCCTCGGTGCTGGCCGCCTTTAAAGAGCTGGAAAGCGAGGGCTTCGAGGCCGTCTATCTCGAGCCGGGGCCGGATGGCGCCGTGCGCGAGGATGATCTCAAAGCCGCCGTAACGCCCGACACGGTGCTCGTGAGCATGATGCTCGTCAACAACGAAACGGGCGCGGTGCAGCCCGTGGAGGCGGCGCGCCGCGCCGTGCAGGCCGCCGGCAGCCCCGCGCTCATCCATTGCGACGCCGTGCAGGCCTTCTGCAAAATTCCCCTGCGCCCCGAAGCGCTGGGCGTGGACCTGCTCTCGGTAAGCTCCCACAAAATCCACGGGCCGAAGGGCGCGGGCGCTTTGTACCTGCGCCGCGGCGCGCGCATCCTGCCCATCCTCTATGGCGGCGGGCAGCAAAACGGCCTGCGCCCCGGCACCGAACCGATGCCGGCCATCGCGGGGTTCGGCGTTGCCGCGGGCCTCGCCTCCGCCGCCCTCGCACGCGACGCCGCCCGCATGGAAGCTTTGCGCGGCATGGCCGAGCGCGCGCTTCTGGAGATTCCCGGCGTGGCGCTCAACGGCGCGGATTCCCCCCGCCGTGCGCCGCACATCCTCAACTTCTCGGTGCCGGGCGTGCGCTCCGAAACCATGCTCCACTTTCTCGAATCCATGGGCGTGTTCGTTTCGAGCGGTTCGGCCTGCTCGCGTGGCGCGCGCAGCCACGTGCTGCGCGCCATGGGCCTGCCCGACGCGCGGGTGGACAGTTCCCTCCGCGTGAGCCTGAGCCGGTTTTCCACCGAGGACGATATCCGCGCGCTGGCGCAGGCCGTGGCGCAGGGAGCGAAAACGCTGTGCCGCGCCGCGCGCCCCGCGCGCTGAAACCCACCGCCCGCCGAGCCGTTTTTCCGGCGCGGCATGAAAGGAACTCAAAACCGATGCAGGAAGTGCTTCTGCTCAAATACGGCGAAATCGCGCTCAAGGGGCTCAACCGCCCCACGTTCGAATCCCTGCTCGTCAAAAACATCCGCTGGCGGCTGGCCGGCCTCGGCTCCGCCGCCGTGGTGAAGGCGCAGTCCACCCTCTCCATCGAACCGCAGCAGGAAGGGTTCGACATGGACGAGGCCCTGCGGCGCCTGTGCAAGGTGTTCGGCATCGCCGCCATCTCCCGTGCGCTGGTGGTGGAAAAAAATATGGACGCCATCAAATCCGCGGCCGTTTCGTACCTCGGCCCGCAGCTTGAAAGCGCTTCCACCTTCAAGGTGGAGGCCAAACGCGCGGATAAGCGGTTTCCGCTCACCTCGCCCGAAATCTGCGCGGAGGTGGGCGCCTGCCTGCTCGAGGCTTTCCCGCGCCTGCGCGTGGACGTGCGGCAGCCGCAGGCGACGGTGCATGTGGAGATCCGCGATTTCGGCGCCTACCTGCACGGGCCGGAGCAGCCCGGCGCGGGCGGAATGCCCGTGGGCTCGAACGGCCGCGCCGCGGTGCTCATTTCGGGCGGCATCGACAGCCCCGTGGCCGCCTACATGATGGCCAAGCGCGGCGTGACGCTGGAGGCCGTGCATTTCGCAAGCCCGCCCTACACCAGCGAGCGCGCCAAGCGCAAGGTGCTCGACCTGCTCGCGCAGGTCGCCGAATACAGCGGGCGCATCCGGTGCCACGTGGTGCCCTTCACACAGATCCAGGAGGCCATTCGCGAGCACTGCCCCGAGGAGCTGTTCACCATTGTGATGCGCCGCATGATGATGCGCATCGCCACGAGCCTTGCGCAGCGGGACGGCTGCGCGGCGCTCGTAACGGGCGAGAGCATCGGGCAGGTGGCGAGCCAGACCATCGAGGCCATCTCCTGCACCGAGGAGGCCGCGGGGCTGCCCGTGTTCCGGCCGCTCATCGGCATGGATAAAGAGGAGATCGTGCGCATCGCGCGGCGCATCGGTACCTTCGAAACCTCCATTCTGCCGTTCGAAGACTGCTGCACCGTGTTCACGCCGCGCCATCCGCGCACACGCCCGCAGCTCAAATTCGTGCAGGAAGCCGAGGCGCCGTTCGATTTCGCCCCGCTGCTCGCGCAGGCTGTCGAGAACACCGAGCACAGCACCATCGCGTAACGGGGAACGGTGCGGACGAAAGGACATACGGACATGAACGCGGAAATCCTTGCCGTGGGCACCGAGCTGCTCCTCGGCGACATTCTCAACACCGACGCGCGCTTTCTGGCGCGGGAGCTGGCCGAAATGGGCTTCTCCGTGCTGCATCAGGGCGTGGTGGGCGACAACCCCGAACGGCTCGCGGAGGCCATGCGCCTCGCGCTTTCGCGCAGCGATATCCTCATCACCTCCGGCGGGCTCGGCCCCACGGGCGACGACCTCACGCGCGAAACGGCCGCCGAAGTACTCGGGCTCCCGCTCGTGGAGGACGCGGAAAGCCTGCGCCGCATCGAGGAGCAGTTTCAGCGCATGAACCGCGTAATGAGCGCGAACAACCGCAAGCAGGCCCTGATTCCGCGCGGTTCCACCGTGCTTACAAACGATTGGGGCACCGCGCCCGGCTCCGTTACGGAACAAAACGGCAAGCTCGTGATCCTGCTGCCCGGCCCGCCGCGCGAGCTGGAACCGCTGTTCCGCGAGCGCGTGCGCCCCTTTCTCGCGCGGTTTGCGAGCGGCGCCATCGAATCGGTCACGTTCCGGGAATTCGGCATCTCGGAATCCAAGGCCGAGGAGCTGCTGCGCGACCTGATGGAGGGCGAGAACCCCACCCTCGCGCCCTACGCCAAGGACGGCGAGGTGCTGCTGCGCGCCACGGCGCGCGCCGCCACGTCCGGGGAAGCCCTCGCCCTCTGCCGCCCGCTCGCGCAGCAGGCCGAGCAGCGCCTGGGCGACGCCGTTTACGGCGAAAATATCGAAGGGCTCGAATATGCCGTGGTGGCGAAGCTGCGCGAAAAGAAGCTGCGCATCGGCCTTGCGGAAAGCTGCACGGGCGGCCTCGTGGCCCAGCGCATCACCTCGGTGCCGGGCAGCTCCGAATGCTTCGAGTGCGGGGCCGTCACCTACGCGAACCGCGTCAAGCACCGTCTGCTCGGGGTAAGCGCTTCCACCCTGCGCCGTTTCGGGGCCGTAAGCCCCCAAACCGCCGTAGAGATGGCGGAGGGCGCGGCGGCGCTCGCCGGGGCGGAGATCGGCGTGGGCATCACGGGCATCGCGGGGCCGGGCGGCGGCACGCCCGAAAAGCCCGTGGGGCTCGTTTACGCAGCCGTGTGCGGTTTCGGCAAACGCTACGTGAAAAAGCTGCTGCTCGGGCACGGCAAAGCCGACGAGCGCGCGCACATCCGCTTCCTCGCAAGCTCCCACGCGCTGGATATGGTGCGCCGCCTGCTCGGCGGCCTGCCCCAGCCGGGCGCGGAGGACGGGGCGCGGTATTCCGCCGCCCGCCCCGGAGCGCGGGCGCGCCGGGCGCTGGAGGCGGTTTTCCCCGTGCGGGGGGACGGCGCGCGCGAATCGGCGCGCAAGCTCGTGCTGTTCGCGGCCGCGCTCGTGTTTCTCGCGTGCGTGGGGCTGCTGGCGCATTATTACATTCTGGCGTACCTCAACCGGCTCGAATACAGCAATCTCTCCCAAACCTACAGCAGCGCCTCTTCCGCGGCCGCGTCCGCGCCCTCTCGGGCTTCTTCCGCGGGCGACGCCATTCTGCCGCAGTTTGCAAAGCTCCGCGCCGAAAACCCCGAGCTGCGCGGCTGGATCGGCATCCCCAAAACGGGCATCAGCCTGCCCGTGGTGCAGGCAACCGACAACAGCAAGTATCTCACCACGGATTTTTCGGGCAAATCGAGCCGCGACGGCACGCCCTTTCTCGATTTCCGCGATACCATCCTTCCGGATTCGCAGAATCTCATCGTCTACGGCCACAACATGCAGGACGGCCAGATGTTCGCGGGCCTTGAGAAATACGTGAATTTTTCCGGAAACGACTACGTGGGCTTCTATAATTCCTCCCCGCTCATCGAGTTCGACACGCTCTACGAGCGCTCCCAGTGGAAGATTTTCGCCGTGTTCGTCACGATGTCCGATTCCTCCGCCAAGGGCGCGCTCTATTACCTGGATACGTCCTTCCCCACGCCCGCGGCGTTTGATTCGTTTATCTCCGCCGTGCGGCAGCGCTCGTTTGTGAACACGCAGGTGGACGTGCGCCCCTCGGATACGCTGCTCACGCTTTCCACCTGCAACTACGATTATTTCCCCAACCTGAACGGGCGCGACAGCACGCGCCTGGTGGTGATGGCCCGTAAGGTGCGCAAGGGCGAAAGCGCGGCCGTCTCCCCCGCCGTGAAAAACCCGAACGTGCTCTACCCGCAGCCGTGGGTGGATATCTGGAACGGAAAAGCCTCGAAATAACGGGGCCGGAAACAAAAAAAGGCTGCGGAATTTCCCGGCTGCGCAGCGCGCAAGCCGGTACCCGCTGGCCGGAAACCTGCGAAAGGGGCGTTTTGCTTGGACGGTTCGGAGATCGGCAAACTGGCGGCTTTGCTTTCGGCCGCGCGCAGCATCGTCGCGTTCACCGGGGCGGGCGTTTCCACCGAAAGCAATATCCCCGATTTCCGCTCGGCGGGCGGGGTATACGACTCCATCCGGAAGACCTACGGCCGCCCGCCCGAGGTACTGCTCTCGCACAGCTTTTTCGAGGCGCACCCCGAAATCTTTTTTGATTACCTGCGCCGCTTCCTGGTGTTCCCGGATGCGCAGCCGAACGACGCGCACCGCGCGCTGGCGCGGCTCGAGGCCGCGGGCCGCGGCGTTACGGTGGTAACCCAGAACATCGACGGGCTGCACGCCAAAGCCGGCAGCCGGAACGTGCTGGAGCTGCACGGGAGCCTTGCGCGCAACAGCTGCGTGCGGTGCGGCAAAGCGTATGCGCTGCCCGAGGTGCTGCGCGCGCCGGGCGTGCCGCGCTGTGCCTGCGGCGGCGTGATCCGGCCCGACGTGGTGCTCTACGAGGAGGCGCTCGACCCGGACGTGGTGGAGCGGGCCGTGCAGAGCATTGCGGCGGCGGATCTGCTGCTCGTGATGGGCACGAGCCTTTCGGTGTACCCCGCGGCCGGCCTGCTCGATTATTTTCACGGAAGCGCGCTGGTGCTCATCAACCGCACGCCCACCCCGCGCGACGCCCGCGCGCAGCTCGTCATCCGTGAGGCGGCGGGCAAAACCATGCGCGCGGCGCTCGAAGCGATGGGAACGCTCTGAAACGGGCCTTATGCGTCCGCTTCCGTGTCCGCTCCTCCCGCGGGAAGAGCCGCCTCCTCCGGCGGGAGCGTTTCCTCCGGCGGGGGCGTTTCTTCCGTTTGCGCGGCTTTAGGCGCCGGGCGCTTTTTCAGCCCCGCCGTGAACACGCCTGCCAGAATGAGCAGCGTGCCTCCCACGCCCATGGGCGTAACCGGCTCGCCCAGCAGCAGCGCGGCCGCCGCCATGGTGATGAACGGGCTGAAATAGATGTAGTTGTTGGTGGTGACGACGCCGAGCGCGCGCACCGCCGCGTTCCACACCGCATAGCACGCGCCGCTGCCCAGCACGCCCAGAAACAGGAACCCGCCCGCCACCTCGGGGCGCAGGAACGCCGCCCACGGCACCGCGCGGTGCTTAAGCAGCAGCAGGGGCGCCGTGGTGAGCACCGCGTAGAACAGCACGCGGCGCGTGAGAAACAGCGAATCGAACCGCCTGAGCGCGTGCCCGAGCAGCACGGAATACACGGCCCAGCTCAGCGCCGCTCCGATGCACAGCAGGTCCCCCGCCGGGCGCAGCCGCAGCACCACGGAGCCGTTGAACACCACGAGCGCCACGCCCGCGAACGCCGCGGCGGAGCCGCCGAGCAGCGCGGCGGTGATCTTTTCGCGCGTGAAAAAGTGGGCCAGCAGCGCCGTGAGGATGGGCGCAGCCGAAAGCAGAATACTCACGTGCGAGGCGTAGGTGACCGTGAGCGCCGAATTTTCAAATACGAAGTACAGCGTTACGCCCGTAACGGCCAGCAACAGGAACAGCAGCTCGTCGCGCAGCTCCGTTTTGCGGCGTTTATGGCTCAGCGCCAGCATCGTGAAATAGGCGATCAGGAACCGGGTCTCCATCACCTGCACGGTGGAAAAATCCCGCAGCAGCACCTTGCTGGTGATGAACGTGGTGCCCCAAACCAAGATGGCGCCCACCGCGAGCAGATGCCCCCGCAGCCGCCCGCGCGTTTCCGTTCCCCGCATTTCTCCACCCCTTTTTCACAGGCTCAACCCGTTCAGTATACCACAAGGCGGCGCGGCGCGCCAGCCGCGCCGCGCGCACTTTCTGCCTACGTTTTGCCTGCATTTTTTTACCTGTTTGTAACCAAGGCGGCCGGCTTTTCCCGTATAATAGACGCATGGTTATATTGGTCTTTTTACGTTTTGCCGCGCTTTTCCGCTAAAATCCGACTCCGCGCGCCTTTTTTGGCATACCCGGTAAAGTTTGAACTGTTCCGGAACGTTTCGCCTTTCCGCAGAAGGCGCACAGGCGAAACGTCCGCTTCTTTCAAACGAAAAGGGATCTGCGGCCGCGCGCGGACCTGACAGAAAGTGAGCCCTTTTCCGCTATGCGTCTGAAAAAACAAGTCATTCCCCTCGCCATCCTCACCGTCGCCTGCCTGGTAGGCGGCGGAATCGGCATCTCCGCATTGGTGCACGCCCATGTTTCCGCGCCCGCGGGCGCGCACCACAGCCGGGGCAGCTCCGAAACGCCGGAGGGCTCCGCTTCCCGGACGCCCTCCCAAACTTCTTCGGATACGGGCTCGTCCGCGGCGGATGCGTCCGCCGCTTCCGGCGGCAAAATCGCCTACCTGACGTTCGACGACGGCCCCTCGGAGTACACTCCCACCCTCCTCGGCATTCTGCAGAAGGAAAACATCAAGGCCACGTTTTTCATCACCTTCGTGGGGCACGATTCGGCGCAGAAGCGCGCCTGGCTCAGCGAGGAGGCTGCCGACGGAGAAACGATGGGCGTGCACAGCTGGACGCACAACTACAAAAAGATTTACGCGAGCGCGGAGGCGTTCCGCTACGACTACGCGACGATGCGGCAGATTATGATCGACACCACGGGCATCGTGCCGCAGGTGTGCCGTTTCCCGGGCGGCACGGGCAACACCGTTTCCATCACGGCTTCGCACGGGAAAGTTTTCATGCCCACGGCGGTATCCATCGCCGAAGGCCTGGGGCTCAAGCCGTTCGACTGGAACGCCGGCGGCGAGGACGCGGAGCTGCCCTACCCCACCTCCGCGCAGTTCGTGCGGGACATTCTGCGCGACGCGAAGGGCAAAACGCGGATCGTCATCCTGATGCACGACAGCCACCTGTTTTCGGTACAGGCCGTACCGGAACTGGTGAGCGCCCTGCGCGCGCAGGGCTACGGCTTCGGCGTGCTCACGGCCTCCACGCCCTCCATGCGGGAGCCTTACGCCGCCAAAAGCGCACGTTCCTCGAAGATCAAAGGCTGAGGCGCACGGCAAAACGGGGAGGAATCCGCACATGGAGATATTGGAAACGGAGCGGCTCATTCTGCGGGGCTTTCGCCAAAGCGACCTCGACGATCTGTTCGCCTACGCGCAGAACCCCGCCGTGGGGCCCGCCGCGGGCTGGAAGCCTCACGAAAGCCGGGAGGAATCCCGGCGCATACTCGATATGTTCATGGAACAGGGCGACGTGTGGGCGCTGGAATACCGCGCGAGCGGCCATGTAATCGGCTCGCTCGGCCTGCACCGCGACCCCAAGCGCCCCGGCGCGAACGCCCGCATGCTCGGCTACGTGCTGGCGCAGGAGCACTGGGGGCAGGGCTTGATGACGGAGGCTGCGCGGCGCGCGGTGCGCTACGCCTTCGAGGTGTTGGGCGTGGAAGTGCTTTCGGTGTACCGCTTCCCGTTCAACGGCCGCTCGGCGCGCGTCATCGAAAAATGCGGCTTCGTGCCCGAGGGGACGCTGCGCCGTTCCTACAGGCGTTACGACGGCGCGGTGCTCGACGAGCAGCTCTATTCCCTGCTGCGCGAGGAATATTTCGCCGCGCAGGGAAGGAACGCCTGAGTGGGAACGATGTGGGCGGGAACGCGGAGCGTTCCCGCTCCCCGGCCGCCCGGGTATGCCCGCCTTTTCGTGCAACTTGACAACTTTCGTGAAGAGCGTTATGATACGTCTTATAGGATGAACGTTAAACGTAAGTGATTTTCCGCGTTTCCGGCGGCTCCGTCCGGGCGGGTATCCCCATTCGGAAGAACAGAGGGATCATATGAACACGATCAAGGATATTGCGAAAAAGGCAAACGTCAGCGTCACCACCGTCAGCAACGTAATCCACTCCAATTACGCTCACGTTTCGCAGGAAACCGTGGATAAAATCAAGAGCATCATCGAAGAGAGCCACTATGTCCCCAACATGTCCGCCCGGTCGCTCGTGAACAATTCCTCGCGCATCATCGGGGTCATCAATCACCTGATTCCCAGCCAGCAGGAGAGCTTTCTGCAGGACCCGTTCCACACGGCGTCCATCGGCGGTATCGAAAAGGAGCTCAGCGACAGCGGCTATTTCCTCATGTTGCGCACCGTGAGCAATGCGAACGATCTGTTTTCGCTGATGAAGAACTGGAGCCTGGACGGGCTGATTTTCGTGGGCCTGTTCCGGGACGCGTTCTACCAGATGCTGATGGACCTGCGCATCCCCGTGGTGCTCATCGACAGCTACATCGACGACGATTCCATCCTCTCCGTGGGTTTGGAAGATAAAAAGGGCGCCTATCTGGCCACCAAATATCTGCTGGAAAAAGGGCATCGGAAGATCGCGTTCGCCTCGCCCAAAATCCGCGCCGGCGGCGTGCTGAGCCAGCGCCTCGAAGGCTACAAGCAGGCGTTGCGCGAGGCGGGCGTCCGCTTTGAGCGCCGAAGCGTTCTGGAAAGCGAGATGACCATCGAGGCCTCCATGGATCTGGGGCGGCGCATCGCTGCGCAGCCGGACTTCACGGCCGTTTTCGCCACGGCCGATTCGCTGGCGGCCGGTATCCTCGCGGGCCTGCGGGAGGCCGGGCGGCGGGTCCCGGAGGACGTTTCGGTGGTGGGCTTCGACGATCTCAGCCTCAGCCTGCTCACCACGCCGCGCCTCACCACCATCCATCAGGACGCGGTGGAAAAGGGACGCATCGCCGCCCACATGATGATCGGCCACCTGAAGGGCACCGAAGGCATGGAGAAAAAAGTGGTGCTGCCCGTGCGGCTGGTCGAGCGCGAAAGCGTTTGCCCCCCGTTCGCGGGAAAATAAGCAAAGAAAAAACAACGTGTAAAAACCGGCTGCGGGAAGACCCGCGGCCGGTTTTCTGCGTATGTGCGCACGGCGTGCGCGGCGCGCCGCCGTTCACGCCGCTACTTCCCGGGGCCGTAAATTTCCACTTCGGCTGCCTGGCCGCCCGTGGCCTGCGTGTTCGCGGTGAAGATCAGCTTGACATACCGGGTTTTCGCGCCGGAGGGAAGCTTGATATCCGCCAGGTTCCCGCTCTCCGGGTCGAAGGCATAAGTCGCCTTCGCCACCAGCGTCGTAAAGGTCTGGCGGTCGCCGCTGCCCTGAATTTCGATATCCTGCGTCCGCTTGCTCCATACGGAGGCCGGGTTGAGCTTGATGCGGATGGCGGTAACAGCATACGCCTGGCCGAGATCCACGGTCAGCTCGTCGGGGTAGGATTTGGGCGCCCCCTCCCAATAGCTCGTATCCTTGCCGTCGGTCGCGTTTTTGGGGATGTAAACCTGCGTGTAGCCGTTGCACTGAACCGGCTTGTTCAGCGCGAGGTTGACGCCCGCGGGCGTCGGCGCCGCTTTGCCGGAAAGCTGCTTAAAACGGTCGGGCGTGGAGGCCGAAGTCTGGTTCGGCGTCTGCACCACGGTGAGGCTGTTCGGAACGACGCGGTTTTTCACCGCCGCGGTAAGATAGCCGATAAAGCACAGCGCGAGCACCAGCACGGCCGCCGGAACGGCGAGCTGCAGTCTTTTCACCATAATCAAGACCATCCTTTTTTCTGAAAATGAAGTCCGTCCGCCCTTCCGCGCGTCTGCGCGTTTCGCTTATTGGAAGGAGACGTTCTTCACATAGTTGTTGAGTAGGAACTTTCCGGCGGACGCCGAGGTGATTTTTTTGCCGAGGATCGAGAGATTGCGGACGGTAACGCCCTCCACGGTGTGGGTAGCGTCGTAGCCTTCGATGCGCGACGGGCAGAATTTGCCGCCCAGCACGTTCACGTTTTCAATGGTGACGTCGCGGATGTTGCCGCGTTCCTGTGTGGAGGACCACTGCGAGAACAGCACGCCGATATCGATGAGCTGGTTGTTGGCGCCCGCGTCGCCGCCGCCCATCTGCGCGTTTTCCACCGTAACTCCGTTATAATGGATATTCTGGATCAGGCAGTCGTCGCTGTTGTGGATGCCGATGACCGGCTTGTGGAAGTTGTTCACCACGTCGATGCCGTCGAAATTGACGTCCATGATCGTGGAATCCGCTTCCTGCCCCTTGTTGGTTTCATAGCCGATTTCGCACGACTGGGCAAGGTCGGTCCACACCATCATGTTTTTGAAGTTGATGCCCACGCTGTCGGACCCGTAGTTTTTAACCACCAGGCTGTCGTCCCAGGTGCGCACGAACGAGTCGGAAACCATCACGTTCTGGCAGGATTGCAGCGAGATGCCGTCGCCGTTGGGGCGCGCCGAAACGATCTTGATGTTCTTCACCGTCACGCCCGAGGATTCGTAGGCCTGAAAAGTCCACGCGTTGGGGTCGAGCAGCAAAATGCCCTCCACGTTGACGTTCGAATCCTGCTCGAGATCGAGCGGAATGCGCGCAGAACCCGAAACCATCCAGCCGTCGTACTTGCTGCCGTCGATGATGCCGCGCCCGCGGATGGTGACGTTCTGGGCCTTGCTCGCGATGACGGTGCCATGCACCACCGCGCCGCCCGCTATGTAGAGTGTCTGCCCGCTCTGCACGTTGATGGTGTCGATGTTCCATTCGCCGGGGCCGACGTACAGGACGTTCGGGTCGTTTTTATCCGGCACGTTCGTTTCCGGCGGGTTGGCGAACAGATGCAGGGCGTGCTCCGGCGAGCCGTTGAACTGAAGCGTATAATCTCCGGATTTCGTGAGGTCGAACGTCACGGTGCGGCCGTTTATATGCGTGGAAATTTTTTCGGCGAGGGGCGAGAGCGCGCAGCTCTTTACGTCGAACGGCATGGTGACGGCGACGCGCACCTTGCCCTGAAAATCGAAATAGGCCACGGGCGTGGAGGAAAGCTCCGGCTTGCCCGAAGCCACCCAGGTATGCCCGTTGTTCACGGCCGTGTCGTATACGAACAGCGGCCTGCCATCCACGGTGACGGATGCGTTTTTCGAGGTTTTCATAGTTTTGGGCCCGTCGTACAGCACCACCTTCGTGTGGGCGAAGGACGAAGCCTCGCGCAGGATGGGAACCGCGAGGAACGCCGCGGCCGCCACTGCCGCGGCCGCGAGCACGGACAGGATTGCGGCGGCGGCGGTAAAGCCCCGCCTGTGCGGACGTACCGGGGCCTGCCCCGGCTGCTCTTGCAGCGTTTGCATCAGCAAAACACCCTTTCTGGTCGTTTGGTTTGCGGTATCTCCGGCCCGCGCCCGAACGGGCGCGCATGCCGCCGGGTTTCTCTTCAAAATATCCGGTAGGGAGAAACTTCAGAAAGCTTCAGGAGGCTTCGGAATGCCCGGTATACGCCCGGAAGCGCATCGTTTAACGTTAAACTTATTCCGCACAGAAAAAGACGGCAAAGAATGAGATTGTTTTTTTGCGCAAAGCGCCGCAAACAAGGCCCCATTCCGCCCGGCCGTCCGACGCTGTTATTATAGCATGGGAATACGGGCTGTGCAATACATCGTAAAAATAAAATTGAAATATAAATTTTCTATGGGAATCGTACAAAGGCTGAGATGCTCCGGATGCAGACAAAATGCCGTGCCGTCCCCGCTCGCGGCCTGTGCGCCCCGCCTTTTCTCCCCCCGGCTTTCCGCAAAAATTTTGTGCGAAGCCGTTGACAAACCGAACATGCGATGCTATTCTGTAATCGGTTTAGCGTTAAACTTATCTTGAATCCGGCGTCCATTTATCCTTATTGCACAGATACGCCCCCTATCCGCCGCGTTCGCCAGCCAAATTCCGATTGGCCGTTTTCTACGGCGAATCGAAAACCCGTTTTCGCAGGCCTACTTTGTTTTACGTTAAACTTTGTTATGATTTTCTCATTTTCTTATTTTGTCGTACCCATTCGACACCGTTCCCGTGAAAAGTCCGGCGCCAAGCCCGCCGAAGAGCGGAAAACCGAGCCGAACGCCTGTTTGATTCTCCGGCGAAAAAGCATCTTCAGCCATTCCATGAAAGAGCAGCGGCGGGTTTTGTTCGCTTTTTTTCGAAGAATCGCATCCTTCCCCGCGCAGCCCTTCGGGGCTTCCACTTCGGGAACCGCAGCAAGGCGGCAATTTCAAATGGACTGCGTTTGAAGTTTCCCGGTCCTGAGCGAATTGCGGAAAACCGCCCGAGCTGCCGTGCCATACATCGTCCATTTATCGTCAACCGTATCGTCAACCGTATCATCAACAGGAGGATTGAACATGAAAAGCCTGAAAAAACTTCTCGTCGCCGTAGCGGCGCTTGCCGTCGCCGCATCCGTAGGAGCCGTTGCCGTGAGCGCGGCTGTGCCGGACGACACCCTGTGGAACGCAAACCTCACCGGTTCAAGCCCCATGACAGGCGGCAACGTGCTCGGCCTGTATTCGGGCGGCGCGGCCTACTGCTACCTGGATAACGGCAGCCTGGTTTTCGACGCTTCCGCGAGCGGCGGCTACTGCACGGCGGATCTGGGCGACGTAAGCAAAGTGCCGCTGGATGCCACCAACAATCCGAAATATCATTACGCGCTCGTCACCATGAAAGCCGACAATCCCACCGCCGCGCAGGGCATTCACCTGACCTTCGGCCGCGACGCCAAGGACGGCCAGCTCGGGAAATCCCTCACCGATTGGGGCATCACCCTCACCACCTCCTACAAGACCTACGTGGTGGATCTCACCGCGGGCGGCTTCGATCACTGGGCCGCGGCCGGCCAGCCGGATTTCGCGCTGAACCAGGGCGAAGCCACGAGCGGCAAGCTTGAGATCAAGTCCATTGTGCTCTCGAACTCGAACGGCGAATCCGTCTCCAGCTCTTCCTCCGCAGCCAGCACGTCTTCCGCCGCAGCCTCTTCCGGCACCTCCTCCGTTGCCAACGCCGGCACGGGCGATACCTTCCCCGTGGCCGCCGTCGCTCTGGTAACGCTCGCCTCCGCCGCGGCGCTCTTTGCGCTCGGCCGCAAAACCACAAAGCACGGCGACCGCTGACCGGCCGCTTCGGGAAACGTTGGGGCGCCGTTTACGCGGCGCCCCGGGCCCCGAAAAAAGGTGCGGGAACCCCGGATGTCCTGTTGACAGAACCGGCGCGCGATGCTATACTATGCATAAAGTTTAACGTTAAACGGTTCGTGCATACTGTGCAGTTTGCGTCGGGCTGTTGCCGCATCCCGTCCCGCTGTTTATTGCCCATGAAAAAGCTTTATTCGCATGAATTTTCCCAAATAGAAAAGGAGGAATTTCCGCATGATGAAAAAGCACAGTGTCCTGGCACTGACCCTCTGCCTGGCCATGGTGGTTTCGGCAGCCGCCGGCTGCTCGCAGAAAAAAGCCAGCTCCTCGGAGCCGGGCAGCAGCACGGCTTCCAATTCCTCGTCTTCCAGTTCCAGTTCCAACGAGAAGATCACCATCAAGGTGGGCATGTGGCCGGACGCCACCGAAACCGACAACATCGCCGCGTTCAAGAAGTTCCAGAAGGATTATCAGGCGAAGTACCCGAACGTCACGGTCGTGCCGGATCATTACGATTACGCGGTGGATACGTTCGTTTCCATGGCCAACGCGGGCACCGCCCCCACCGTGTTCCAGACCTGGTACACCGAGCCCCAGAAGCTCATCAAAAACAAGCTGGTGGCCGACTGCCAGAGCGAAGTGGCCGCTCTGGGCTGGGATAAAGAGATGGCCGCCAACATCAAGACGCTGCTCACCGGCACGGACGGCGACCTTTACGGCGTGCCGCGCGACGCGTACGCGCTGGGCCTGATGATCAACCTCGACCTTTGGAAAAAAGCCGGCCTGATGAACGCCGACGGCAAAACCCCGAACTACCCCAAGACCTTCGACCAGCTTGAACAGGACGCCGTAAAAGTGAAGGCCGCAACCGGCAAAGCCGGCTTCTGCCTGCTCGCCATGGATGCTTCGGGCGGCTGGCATTTTTCGAACATCGCCTGGAACTTCGGCGCTTCCCTTGAAAAAACCGACGGCTCCGGCAAGGCGCTTGCGAATTTCACCGACCCGAGCGCCATCAAGGCCATGCAGTTTGTTTATAACCTGAAGTGGAAAGACAACGTTCTCACCTCCTCGCCCACCACGGTGAACTGGGCCAACGGCTTCGTGCAGCTCGGCACCGGCAACGCGGCCATGGTCATCGCGGCCAACGACGCCGTTTCGCAGCCCACCACCACCAACGGCCTGCCCGCCTCCTCCCTCGCGCTCGTGCCCATGCCCGCCGGGCCTTCCGGCAGCCAGTACGCTCTGATGGGCGGCACGCCGTACATGTTCGCCAAGAACGCGACGCCTGCGCAGATCACCGCCTGCCTGAACTGGATCACCGCCATCGGCAAAGGCCCGATCGTCTCGGCCGACGCCCTCGCCAGCATGGAATCCAACGCCAAGGCCAATGTGAAGGCCGGCACCCCGAACATCCCGATCTTCCCGGCGTGGACCGGCTCGGATTACATCGCCCAGGCGAACAAGGCCGTCACCGATAATTCCAATATCGATATGGCGGATTACAACGACTACTTCACGTTTATCAACAAGAGCGGTTCCCTGCATCCCGAAGAGCTTTACGACACGCAGGATATGTACACTGCTCTTACCAAAGTGCTCCAGAAGGTCGTTACGGATAAGAGCACGGATGTCGCCGCCGCGATGAAGCAGGCCAACAGCGACTTCCAGAGCAAACTCGATCAGCAGGTCAACAAGTAATCCATCCGCACCCACGGAATCCGTCCCGCGGACACACAGCGCTTTCGCAGCCTGCGGGGCGGCTTCTCTTCTCTAAAACATCCGGCCTTGAGGGCCCGTGCATCATGCGTCTGCGCGTACCGTGCGGCGCCCGTAAGCGGTACCGCACGGCAGCGTGCGGACGCATCTTTTTTAAAAGAAACGGCGCGGCGCGAGAAAGCGCCGGCCCGTTCGAAGCTGGAAAGCGCGTTTCCCACGGCGTATCCGCCGCAAAGCCGGCGCAAACCGGGGGCTTTCGATACAACACATACGAATCCATGCGGTTTTGTTCCCATCCGCCGCCCAATACAGCGCAAGCGCGGACGGTGCGGAACGGAAACGCCGGTAATACGGGAGGGGTACGCCATGCTGGATACGGAACTGCAAAACGCAGGCCGCCCGCGCAGAGAACGGATCAAGGCTCAGTTTTCCGGTTGGATGATCATCCTGCCGGCCGTGGTTCTGTTCGCATTCTTCATCTGGGTCCCGCTTGCGGAGACCGTCCGCCTTTCGCTTTTCAACGTGCAGGGCATCGACGCCGTCAAGTTCGTCGGGCTCCAGAACTTCCTGGCGGTTTTCAAGGATGCCGATTTCAAGCCGGCGGTCGTCAATTCGTTTCTGTACACGTTCTGGTCGCTGATCATCGGTTTTCTCGCCCCCATCATCATCGCCATGTTTTTAAACGAGGTCGTCCACTTCCGGGGCCTGTTCCGCGTGGGCAGCTACCTTCCGAACGTGGTGCCGGGCCTCGCCACCATCCTGATGTGGATGTACCTGTTCGGCGCGGGGCCCACGGGCGTCATCAACATGCTGCTGCACGACACCTTCGGCATTTCCCCGCAGGATTGGCTCAATAACCCCCACGCCGTCATCCCCGTCATCGTCGTCATCATGACCTGGAAGGGAGCCGGCGCAACGGCGCTCATCTATCTGGCCGGCCTGCAGGGCGTCAATCCCGAGCTTTACGAGGCCGCCGCCATCGACGGCGCCGGCGTCTGGAAGCGCATCCGGCACATCACCGTGCCCAACCTCTACAATCTCGGCCGCACGCTGCTCATCATCCAGATCATCTCGGTGTTCCAGATCCTCTACGAGCCGCTGGTGCTCACGAGCGGCGGCCCCGCCGACGCCTCCATGTCCCTGATGCTGCTCATGTACAACTACGCTTTCGTCAACATGGATTACGCCCGCGCCAGCGCCGTTTCCGTCATCATCGCCGTAATCCTGATCCTGCTGACGACCGTGTACAACACGGCCGTCAAACGGCAGGATATATAAGGAGGGATGCGAGTTGACAACCCTGGAAGATAAAAACAACGGCGTCATCCGCTCGTTCGATTTAAGCCGCACGAGCGTCCGCATCGGTTACTGGGTCTGCTTCGCGTGCTGTGTGCTGATTCTCATCGTCGCCGTCGCGCCCGTGCTGTGGGTTTTCCTGGCCAGCCTCAAAACCCTGCAGGAATTCACCACGGAGCCTTCCTACCTGCCGAAGACCTGGGATTTCAGCCGCTTCGCACAAACCTGGAACCAGCTCGATTTCGTCAAGTACTACATAAACTCCTTTATTGTCGTCATCGGCGCGGTCGTTTGCGCGGTGGTGTTCAACGGGCTGATGGCCTACGGCTTCTCCCGCGTGCGGCCCAAAGGCGCGAACGTGGTGTACTATATGGTGCTGTGGAGCATGATGATTCCGGCCACCACGGCGCTCGCGCCTCTGTTCATCAACATCACCAAGCTGCATCTCACGAACAACTTCCTCCCGCTGTGGCTCGCGTGGGGCGCCAACGCCTTCTATGTCATCCTCTATAAAAACTTCTTCGACGATTTCCCCCAGTCGCTCATCGATGCGGCCCATATCGACGGCTGCTCCAACCTGGGCATCTTCTTCCGCATCGTCATGCCGCTGAGCATGGCCATCAACGTCGTCATCATCATCTACGCCATCAACGGAGCGTGGTCCGATTTCCTTCTGCCCTATCTGGTGCTCGGGCAGAGCGACAAGATCACCGTCATGGTACGCCTGTTCGTGTTCCGCACGGCGCTTCATACAAACGATATCATCATGGTCCGTTCCGTCGTCTTTTCCATCATCCCGCCCATCATCCTGTTTGCCATTTTTCAGCGGCAGATCGTGGAGGGCATCACATCCACCGGCATCAAGGGCTGATTCAGCGCGCGGTGCCCGTCACTTTTCTGCACGGCCTCCCTCTCCGGCGCGCTTTTTTGCGGATGCGCCGGGATTAAGGGCTGCAGGCATCGGAGGAAACGTATGGCTAAATTTGCGGACCGGTATTACAAGCTCGACCCCTGGGAGATCGCCGAGGAAGGCTTCGACCCTAAGCGGAACGCCGTTTCGGAATCGGTGTTTTCCCTGGCGAACGAATATATGGGCGTGCGCGGCTACGCGGAGGAAGGCATCTCGTGCCAAAGCCTCCAGGGCAGCTACTTCAACGGCGTGTTTGAGAACGCGCGCGAAGAAAAAAACACTTCCTATAAAGGCATCGTTACGCGCACCCATTTCATGATCAACGCGGTGGATTGGCTTCGCACGCGCATTTTAATAGACGGCGAGCCGTTGGATACCGCCGCGTGCGGCATTTCCGGCTACCGCCGCGTGCTCGATTTGCGCGCCGGCACGCTGCGCCGCTCGTTTCGCTGGCGCACGCGCTCGGGCAAGGAGCTTCAGGTGACGTTCGAGCGCTTTCTGAGCATGCGCCGCGTGTGGGAGGGCTTTCAGCGCATCGAGCTTGCGGCGCTCAATTTTTCGGGCGAGGCGGAAGTGGAAACGGGGCTGGATTTCTCCATTCTGCACCGGCAGAGCGATTTCTGCTACTGGCGGCAGCTCCGCCGGGAAGCCGAAAGCGACGGTGCCGCCATCCTTGCGCAAACGCTTACCACCGGGACGCGCATCTGCTCGGCATTCCGGCTTGCGGGAAGCGCCCACGCGGGGCTTGCTCCCGAGGAGGCGGACCGGTACATCGGGCTGCGGGGGCGCTACGCGCTGCGGCCGGGCGAGCCCGTGCGGCTCACCAAATACGTGACGAATCTCGTGGAAAGGGACGCCTCGGCGCCCGACGGCGCACTGTGGGCCAAAGCCTCCGCCCTTGCGGAGGAGCAGGCCGCGCGCGGCTACGAACAGGCGCTTGCGGATCAGCGGGAATACTGGAAGTCGGTTTGGGACCGTGTGGATATCGCCATCGACGGCGACCCGTGGCGGCAGCAGGGCGTCCGCTTCTGCATCTTCCAGCTCCAGCAAACCTACCACGGCGCCAGCCCGTGCGACAACGTGGGTGCCAAGGGCCTCACGGGAGAAGCCTACAACGGCCACACCTTCTGGGATACCGAAACCTACTGCCTGCCGTTCTACCTGTTCAACAACCCGGAGGCCGCGAAAAGCCTTCTGGAATACCGGTACCGCACGCTCGAAAACGCCAAAAAGCGCGCAAAGGAGCTCGACTGCGCCGGCGCCTGCTATCCGGTGGCCACCATCACGGGCGACGAGGCCTGCGATCTCTGGCAGCACGCGAGCCTCCAGTTCCAGCCCAGCACGGGCGTGGCCTACGCCATTTTGCACTATGCGCGCAACACGGGAGATCTGGATTTTCTCTATTCGCACGGCGCCGAAATGCTCGTGGAAATCAGCCGGTTTCTGCTCTCGCGCGGGGCGTGGAGCGGCAGCCGGGACGGGTTCGGTTTTTACGCCGTGATGGGCCCCGACGAGTTCCATATGATGGTGAACAACAACTGCTACACCAATTACATGGCGAAAAAGGTTTTTGAATCCACGCTCGAAACGCTCGGGCGCATGGAGCGCGAGCGCCCCGAAGCCCTTGCCGCGCTGCGCGCGAAAACCGGCCTGCAGGGCGGGGAGCTGGACGCGCTTCGCACCTGCGCCGCGCGCATGATCATCCCTTACGACGCGAAAACGGGGCTTTACGAGCAGCACGAGGGATACTTCGACCTCCCGCACTGCGATATCGGCGCCATCCCCGTCACGGATTTCCCGCTCTACAGCAACTGGTCCTACGACCGCATCTATCGCACGGATATGATCAAGCAGCCCGACGTGCTCATGCTGATGTTCCTCTACGGCTCGGATTTTCCCGAGGATGTCAAGCGGCGCAACTACGATTTCTACGAGCCGCGCACCATCCACGAATCGTCGCTGTCGCCCTCCATCCACTCCGTGCTGGCAAGCGAACTGCACAAACCCGGCGAAGCCTTCCGGCTGTTCGATTTCGCCACGCGCATGGATCTCGACAACTACAACCGCAACACCGGCGAGGGCCTGCACACCACCAGCCTCGCGGCCGCGTGGGTCAACATCGTCTACGGCTTCGGCGGCCTGCGCAGTGACGCGGAGGAGCTTGCGTTCGCGCCCTCCATTCCCGAAGAATGGAACTCCTACAGCTTTCACCTCTCCTACCGCGGCAGCCGCCTGCTCGTGGAGGTGGATAAAATGCGCGCGCGCTTCACCGTAACCGAAGGGGCGGGCGTTTCCATCCGCGTATACGGAAAGCCCTGCACGGCGGATGCGCGCGGCGCGGAAATCCCGCTTTTGCGCGGCTCCGAATAAAGCCCACATATCCCAAAATCCGCCTCAAAGCCTTTTGTCTCAAGGCTTTGAAGCGGATTTTGTCCGCGTTTTTTATCGGCGGCGGAACGCCGGGAAAGGCATACGATGGAACAGCAAAGCACTTCGGAGCGGGCGGGCTGGGCCGTGGAAACCGTCGGCTTCGACGACAAAAAGATCATGGAAAACGGCACGGCCTTTTTGCTGGGCAACGGCTCCCTGGGTTGCCGCGGAACCATGGAGGAATACCGGAAGAAACAGTGCCCGGCCCTCAACCTGGCCGGGGTATACGACCGCTGCGGGAAGAAATGGCGCGAAACGGTGAACGCTCCGAACGGGCTGTTCACCAAGCTGTTCTGCGGCGGGCGCGCGGTCTCTTTGCCCGCCGCGGCGCCGGAAGAACACGTTCAGCGGCTGGATCTGCGGCGCGCGCTGCATTTCCGCCGCACGGTGTGGAACACCCCCTCGGGCCGCGTGCGCGTGGAGGCCGAGCGCTTTGTGAGCATGGACGACCCGCACCTGATCTGCCTGCGCTATGCCGCCGCGGCAGATCAGCCCTGCCGCGCCGAAATCGTCACCGGCATCGATACGGACATCTGGGACTTAAACGGCCCCCATCTGCTCGGGGCGCGGACCAAAGCGGAAGACGGCCTGCTGGCGTATTCCGCAAAAACGGGCGAGCTCGGCATCGCGGTTGGCGCGGCGGAGGCCGTCGCCCTCGCGTTCGACGCGGAGGAAACGGTGCAAAACGGGCCGGACGGCGTCTTCCGTCGCCTTTCGTTCGAAACCGAGCCGGGCCGGGAATATGTGTTTTTCAAATTCTATTGCGTTTTTACCGCGGCGGAGGGCGAACCGGAGCCGCTGGAAGCGGCCTTGCGGCCCAGGCTGATTATTG
>JAEWAU010000112.1 GCA_023391535.1 Bacillota bacterium
CCCCGCGACGGGGGGGGGGGATTGCCCCGCCGCCGCCCGCTACCATGCGGGCGGTTTTTCTGCTATAATGAGGAACGGAGCCGCCCGGTTCGGGGCGGCAGTTCGAAGAAGGAGCCACACGGTTTTCCGGCGCGGAAGCGTGCCGAGGAGCCGCGCTGAATTTTCCCGCGAATCGGGTGCGGGCACCGCCCGCCGCGAATTGGGTGCGGGCATTGCCCGCAAGGAGGATGGACATGCCGTTTTGTCCGAATTGCAAAACCGAGTACCAGGCGGGGGTAAAAACCTGCGCGGACTGCGGGGCGGCGCTCGTGGATGCGTTGCCGAAGGAAGAGGAGCTCCCGTTTTCCCCCACGGACGAGGGGGTGTTCCTCGCGGCGGCGAACGAAAGCGCCGACGTGCTGGCCATCGAGGGCCGGCTGCGCAGCGAGGGAATCCCGTTCCGCAAGCAGGGTTTCAGCGGGCCGGGCATGTTCGGCGCCTATGCTTTCGGCGCGGAATTCTACGTGCCGAAGCGCTGCCTTGCGCAGGCGCAGCTCGCGCTGCCGGCCGGGCTGCCTCCCTGCCCGAAGGAGCCGGGCACGCCGGAGGGTGAGCAACCGGATTTCTCCGAAGCCGCCGAACCGGAAGCGCCGGAATCGGCAAAGGCAGAGGAAACGAGCGGGGAAAAGGCCGGCGGCGCCCTGCACGACACCGAAAGCGACGTGGAAGGCGGAAAAAAAGGCGGCGTTCTGAAGCCCCTCGGGTTTGTGCTGTTTCTCATCGCCGCGGCCCTCGTGGTGTTCGGGGTGGATAGCCTCATGAACCTGTTCCGCTCCGCCATGGGATGGTCGTGACCGGTGATGTTCGAAACGCGTCCCTCCCGGAAAAGAGCGCGCCGCCGTGTCGCTTTGCGGCATACCGCGCGGCGCCATGCTTCATGGCGGCCCGCCGCGAGGCGCGCGCCGCGAAGCGCGTTCCCCCGGCGCGCGGCGGGGGTTGCTGGGCCGCGGCGGCGCCCCGCGTTTCATCCGGTTCCCACCGCCGTTCTGCTGGCGCTGTTCCCGCTGGCGCTTGCGCTGAACGTTTGGGCGCGGCGCAACTCCGGCACGGTGGAAGCCCTGTATAGCCGGCGCATTTATCACGCGCTGGTGTTTCCGGTGTCGCGCTGGTTCGCGCTCGCGCCGTTTTCCGCCGCCGAATGGATGGTGTACGCGGCCGCGGCGTTCGCGCTGCTGGCGCTGGGCGCTTCCGTGCGGCATCTGGCGCACCGGCGCTTTCTGCCGCCGCTGCGTCTCCTGCTCGCGCTGCTATGCATCGCCTCGGCGGGATATTTCGTGTTCACGGCGGGGTGGGGCCTCAATTACAGCCGCGAACCGCTGGCCCGGAATCTCGGCTACCGCGAGGGGCAGCCCACGGAGGCCGAGCTTGCCGCCGTGATGCGCCGCGAACAGGCGGATGTCGCCTCCGCGGCCGGGGAGCTGACGGTGCGGGACGGCCGCACGGTTTATCCGGGCGGGTTTGCGCGCATGCGCGCGCAGGTGGACGCCGGGTACCGGGCGCTTGCCGCGCGCGGCGGAATCTACCGCGCGCTGTTTTCCGGGGCACGTCCGTGGCCCAAGGCGATTCTGGCTTCGCCCTTGCTCTCCTACACCGGTATCGACGGCATCTACTTCCCCTTCACGGGCGAGCCGAACGTGAACACCGCCGATCTTCCCTTCACGCAGCCCTTCGACGCCGCGCACGAGAGCGCGCATTTCAAGGGCTTTGCGCGCGAGGACGAGGCGAATTTCATCGCTTACCTCGCCGATTCCGCGAATCCGGACCCGTATTTCCGCTATTCGGCGCATATGGAGGCTTATCTCTACGTTTCAAACGCGCTCTACGCCACCGATTACAAAGCGTGGGCCAAGCTCGACGCCGGTTTGAGCCCGGTGGCGCGGGAGGATTTTGCCGCCTACAACCGCTATTACGACGAGCATCAGGGCAAAGCGCAGGAACTTTCGAACAACGTGAACAACTCCTATTTGCAGGCGCAGGGGCAGCAGGGAGTGATCACCTACGACATGTTCGTCAATCTGCTGTGCGATGAATTCAGAAGCGGGAAGTAACGCTGATCTGATGGTTGTTCCGGGGCGGCAAAGAAGTTCCTGCTCCAAGGGCGCTTACCGTCACCCCTTAAAAAAGCATATCCGGAAGCCGGCAAAAAAGCAGGCGGCCGCAGGTAATTCCTGCGGCCGCCCGTTTTTCGCGTTTTTACCGGATTGGACTGGAATGAAAAAAAGAAAAGCCTCTCAGCTTGCGGCCCCCACCGGTGTCTGCGGAGCGATATCCGTCACCCGGTAGTACCCCACGCCGATGCCGGAAGAGGAGATATACCCGGTTTTCGGGTCGTAATTGAGCTTCACCACGTTGCCGTTGTAAGGGAAGCTCGACTTTTTCGGGTTTTTGTCCACAGCGGACATCACGGCTCTCCACGCCTTGAGCGCGGGGTTCATTTCATTTGTGTAGTAGAGGATGTTCTTCGGCGTGTCGTAGCCCACCCACACCACGCCCACATAGTCGGGCGTGATGCCGCAGAACCAACGGTCCTTGTGTTCGTTGGTAGTGCCCGTTTTGCCGCCCACCAGAACCCCGGGGATCTGGGCGCTGTGGCCTGTGCCGTCGAGCCGCGTGACGTTCTGGATGAGCAGCTGGTTCATCACGTAGGCGGTATCGGGCTCGATGGCCTTGGTGGCCACGGGGTTGTTCTGAAGAAGCACGTTGCCCTGGCTGTCCACGACCTTGGTGTATGAATACGGCTTGATGAACAGCCCGTTGTTGCCGAAAATCTCGTAGCCGCCGGCCATCTCGCGCACCGTAACGCCCCCCGCGCCGCCGATGGCGATGGCGGGCACGTTGTCGGTTTTATCAAGCGACGTGAAGCCGAGTGTGTTCATGAGGAAATCGAGCGTGTACTTCGGCGAGAGATAATCCTGGTCGATATGCACGGCGGCGGTGTTCACCGACTGCGCCAGCGCGTCCGCCACCAGCATGTTGCCGGTGTAATCGTTGTCGCCGTCGTTCATCGGCCACTGCGTGCCGTCGTGCAGCGTGATTTTGGAAAGCGGGACGGCCGTGGACCAGGTGATCTTATTGAGGTTGATGGCCGGAGCGTACACCCCCAGCGGCTTGAGCGAGGAACCGGGCTGCCGCTTGGAACCGGTGGCGCGGTCGAGTACGAGGTTGCCCGTTTTGGCGCCGCGTGCGCCCTCCACGCCCTTGATCTGGCCCGAATAATCCACGATCATCATGGCGGACTGCGGCTGACCGTAGCTTGCGGGGTACGGAATCCAGTTGTTCTGGTCGGTGTTGCCCTTCCCGCTGTAAACGGCGTCCATCGAGCTCTGCACGGAGGGGTCCTCGGTGGTGTAGATGCTGTAGCCGCCCGAATAGATCTTATCGAGCGCCACGGCCTGTTCCCAGCCGTATTTCTTCACAAGGTCGGCCTGCACATCCTGAATCACCATATCCGTGAACCAGCCGTTCACGGCGTTGGCTTTTTTGGGGATGGCCGTTACCTTCTCGGCGATGGCCTTATCGTATTGGGCCTGCGTGATCTTGCCCTGCTTGAGCATGTTCCCGAGGATGGTCTTGCGCCGGGACGCGTTGGCGGCGGGGTGCATGCGCGGGTCGTAGGTGGAGGGCGCTTTGGGCATGCAGGCCAGGGCCGCGCACTGGGCGAGGTCGAGCTGCTTTACATCCTTGCCGAAAAAGTTCTCGGAGGCCGTTTCCACGCCGTAATAGCCGTCGAAATTGATGGTGTTGAGGTAGGCTTCCAGAATGGCCTGCTTGCTTTCGCCCCGTTCGAGCTGAAGCGCATCCACGATCTCCTGTATTTTGCGGGCGTAGTCGTTTTTGTTCTTGCCCATGTTCTCGCGCACGTTCACGAGCTGCTGGGTGATGGTGGAACCGCCCTGCTGGGAGCTGTAATAATGCACGAACAGGTTTGCGAACGAAAGAAACGTCCGCTTCCAGTCCACGCCGTTGTGTTCGTAAAAGCGCTGGTCCTCGGTGCAGATGAAGGCGTACTGGAGCTGCTCCGGGATATTGCCGAGCGACGTCCATACGCGCTTCTGGTCGCCGCTGATCTCCGCCAGCGTGTCGGTTTTTCCCGTGGAATCCGTGGCGTAGATAAAGGTGTTGGCGTCGAGGCTCGCACGGCTGATATCCACATTCTGGGGCGTGACGAAATTGATGACGTAGAACGCGAGTGCCCCGCCCACGATGGTGCAGGTGAGCACCAGCACGAGAAACACCGTCAGCACGAAGCGCCCGAAAATACCGAACGCCCGGCGCGTCGCGGAGCCGCCCTTCGCCTGTTTCGTTTTGGCTTTGCCGCGGGAGCTTCCCGATGCGTGCGCCATATGTGTTTCGTCGCCTCCTCGCGCGGGGGCCTTACGGCCGCCCGAACCCGCTGCGGGCCGGGAAAAACCGGCCGTCCTCTTGGGATTGTGGGTTTATTCTACCACAGTCCCCGTAAAAATACAACGGCGGGCGGTGCCCGCGCCCAATGGCGGTGCCCGCGCCCGGTGCGCGGGGAAAACCCGGCGCGATTTTCGGCACGCTTCCGCGCCGGGAAACCGTGCGCGGGGAGATAAGCGGAATTCCCGCCCGGCCCCATTCGAGCTGCCGCGGCGCAGCCGGCGGGCCGTTGCGCGGGTGGGTGTTCGGATGTATAATAGAGCCGGAACATACAAATTTCCGTCCCAATCATGCATATCGTGCATAAAAATCCGCATCAAAGCCCCAAACCAGCAGGAAAGGGAGTTTTTCATGGACGACACATGCCGTTTTCCGGGTTTCGGCCCCGCCGACATTCTCGTGCCGCAGGGCTGCGACCTGCGCCTCTGGAGCGTGGTGGCCTGCGACCAGTACACCTCCGAGCCCGCCTACTGGGAGCAGGTGGAGCGTCTGGTGGGCGGCGCGCCCTCCGCACTGCGCCTGACCCTGCCGGAAATCTACCTGAAGGGCGACGTTTCGGAACGCATCGGCGCCATCGGCCGCGCCATGCGGGATTATCTGAACCGCGGGCTGTTCGCCGCGCACCCGGATTCGATGGTGCTCGTGGAGCGCACGCTTTCCTCCGGGCGCGTGCGCCGCGGACTTGTAGGCGCCGTGGATCTCGAGGCCTACGATTACAACCGCGGCGCGCAGTCCCCCGTGCGCGCCACGGAGGGCACGGTGCTCGAGCGCATCCCGCCCCGCGTGCGCGTGCGCGAAAACGCCCCGCTGGAGCTTCCGCATGTGATGCTGCTGGCCGACGACCCCGGCCGCACCGTGCTCGAACCGCTCGCGGAGCGCGCCGCGGAGTTCCCTCTGCTCTACGATTTCGACCTCATGCAGGGCGGCGGGCATATTGCGGGGCGGCTGATCGCGGGGCAGGCGCTGCGGGGCGTTTCCCGCGCGCTTTCGGCGCTCGCGCGGCCGGATGTCTTTTCCGAAAAATACGGCGTTTCGGGCAAAGCGCCGCTCGTGTTCGCGGTGGGGGACGGCAACCACTCCCTGGCCACGGCCAAGGCCTGCTGGGAGCAGGTGAAAAAAACGCTGCCCGCAGGCGCGTCTCACCCGGCGCGCTACGCGCTGGCGGAGCTCGTGAACCTCCACGACCCTGCCTTGGAGTTCGAGCCGATCCACCGCGTGGTGTTCGGCGTGGAGCCGGAACGGCTGCTTACGGAGTTTAAGGCGTTCTACCCCTGCGCCGCGGAAGAGAAAGCCGCCGGGCAGCGCATCGGGTATGTGCACGCGGGCGGGCGCGGCGTGCTCACGGTGCCAAACCCGCCCTGCAACCTCGCGGTGGGCACGCTCCAGAATTTTCTGGACGCCTGCCTCAAAGAGCACGGCGGACGCGTGGATTACATTCACGGGGACGGCGTGGCGGAGCAGCTCGGCGCGCAGCCGGGCAACGTCGGCTTCCTGCTGCCCGCGATGGAAAAATCCGACCTGTTCAAAACCGTTGTGCTCGAGGGCGCCCTGCCGCGCAAGACCTTCTCGATGGGAAACGCGTGCGACAAGCGGTTCTACCTGGAGGCGCGGCGCATCCGGCCGGAGTAGGGCAAACGGCTGCCCGTATTTCACAAATACATGCACGAATACATGCACGGATACATAAAGGAAGTCTTCCAGATGCCGGAAAAGCTTCTGAGTCTGGCGATTCTGCCCGCGGGCTGGGCGTGCGCCTGGCTCGCGTTTGTTCTGGGCGGCCGCCGCGCGCCCCGGGCGCGGCGTTTCCGCGCGGCGCTGCTGCAAAACTGGAAGCCCGCTCTCGTGCTGGCCCTGCTCTTTTATGCCGGCCCGCTTCTCGGAACGCTCCAGCCCAAATACCTGCTGAACCTTCCGCAAACCGTGCTGATTTTCTGCGCCGCCTCCTTCGGCCTCGCGCTGGCAAAGCCGATTGAGGGCTTCGAGCCGCTGCGCGCGACGGCCGCCGTGGCGCGGCGGAAAAAGCCCGTTCGGGAGCTTCTGCTCGCGCTTCTTTTCGCGCTGCTCCTCGTTGCGGCCAACATTCTGATCGGCAGTTCCGGCATCTTTGGGCTGTGCCTGCGCGTGTTCCACGAAACAAACGGCTCGGCGGCGGCCGCGCAGGCCATTCCCGGCGCAAACCGGGCGCTTTCGTTCTTCACGCTGCTCGCCGGCGCGGGGGTGGCGGAAGAAGTGGTTTATCGCCTGTTCTTTCTCACCTTGTTTTTGCGTCTGCTCAAAAAGCCGTGGGCGGCCGTTGTGCTTTCCTCCGTGTGCTTCGGGCTTTACCATATTACGCCGCTGGATTCGCTTTACCGCATTTACTGGCAGTTTCCGGTGGCGCAGGCGGTTTCCGCCGCGCTGAGCGGGCTGGCGTTCGGCATCGTATATTATAAACGCGGGCTCGAAAGCTCCGTGCTCGGCCATACGCTCACCGACTGGCTGGGCGTCCTTCTTATTAAATAGCGTACCAATATGAAAAACGCCCCCGGCCTTTGCGCCGGAGGCGTTTTTGCGCCGCTTTACATCGGCTTCATGAAATCCTGCGTCCAGTAGTAAACCCCGCTCTTGTTGCGGGCCACGCCCACGCCGAGCTGCGTGTAGGCCGCGCTGAGGATGTTCGCGCGGTGCCCCGGCGAGTTCATCCAGGCCGTCATCACCTGCTGCGGGGTGTTCTGCCCCATGGCGATGTTCTCGCCCGCCGCGGAAAATCTCAGCCCGAAGTTCTGCATCATCGTAAACGGCGAGCCGTAGGTGGGCGACTGATGCGAAAAATAGTTCTTCGCCGCCATATCCTGCGATTTCAAACGCGCCACGCGCGCAAGCTGCCAGTTTTTGCTCAGCGTCTGCAGGCCGCGGCTGGCGCGCTGCTGGTTCACCAGTTTGAGCACCTGGTCCTCGTAAGAGGCGTAGGGCACCGTGGTGGGGATGGTGATTTTCTGCCCCGGCAGGATATTCGCGGGGTTTTTGAGCTGCGGGTTGGCCTTGATGAGCTCGCTTAAACCAACCTGATTCTTTTCGGCGATCTTCCAGAGCGAATCGCCTTTCTGCACCGTATAAACCGACTGCGCGAACACGGCGAGCGTGAGCATCCAGCACGCGGCCGCCGCCGCCGCAATCCGTTTTGCTTTTCTTCCGATCATAGCGTGAACCCTCCATGCGCCGACGGGGCGCGCCCCGCCCGGTATTGCGGAAGCCGCGCGGAATTTTTGAAAGCCGCCGCGGTTTCTCGGTGTTAGTATTCGCGCGGGGAGACGCGGTATGACAGGAAGCGGTTCCCGGAAACGATCTTCCGTTCCCGCCGGATTCCGGCAGAAGAGCGGAAGAAATTTCGTCGGATTTTTGTTTTTCAAGCGAATGCGGGCCGCGTTTCAGCGCAGCGCGACCAGCACGGCGCCCGCGAGAATGAGCGCCACGCCCAGAATTTTTTTGCGCGTGATTTTTTCGCCCAGACGCAGGCGCGAAAGCAGCATCGTCCAGATATAGGTGACGGCCGTCATGGGCATCACCACCGAATAGGGCAGAAAGCGCAGCACCCACACGTTCACGAGCGCGGAGGCCACGTAAAGCCCGCCGCCCAAATAGAGGCTGGGCGCTTTCAGCACCGCGAGGAGGCTGCCCGCCCCGGTGCTGCTGCGCTTGAAAAAGAAGCCGCCCAAGGCGCCCAGCATCGTCATGAACACGATCACGGGCAGCAGAATCCAACTATTCATCGCCCGCTCCGATCCAGAACACCCCGAGCAGGATGCAGCACAGGCCGAGCACGCTTTTGGGCGTCACCGCTTCCCCCAGCAGGAAATAGCCGATGACATAGGCGAACACGTAACCGAGGCTCTGCATGGGGTGCAGCACCGAGAAGCTGCCGAACCGGAACGCCGCGATCATGCACACGGCCCCGAGGCCGTACAAAACAAAGCCCAGCAGCACGAACAGCAGCGCGTGCCCCTGCGCGGCCCCCAGCACGGCGAGCCCCGCACGCGTGTGCACCAGCGCGGCGCTGTTCGGGCCTGCGAGCTTCCAGAAATACTGCCCCAGCGCCGAAACCAGCGCCGAAACGACCATGATCGACATACCCATGCGGTTTTTTCGAAGCGAGGCCGAAAGGCTCCCTTTCAAGCGGCGATCATCCTTTCCGCGCGGCCGCAAACCGATATCCGCCGCCGTTTCGATACGAAGATCCGATGCAAAGTATTGGAGATTCGTACCGGACGCCCGGAAATTCCGGAGCCGGAAACGGCGGACAAGCGATATCAGTATAAAGCAAAGCGGGCGCGAATACAATCCCCGCCGCCGGGGCGTAGGCGGCGCCTGCGGGCAAGCGCCCCGGGCGCCCGCAAAAGACGGCGCCGCGGCGTGAATCGAAATCCACGCGCGGCGCCGTTTCGCAAAGAAAGGGGCTTTCCGCAACATTCTCCGGGATACCCGGAAAAGAATCAGCGGATCATGTTCTGCGCGCTGCTGACGACGGCGCCCACGGCGCGCAGGGCGCGCGTTGCCTGCTTCTTCATGCGCGCGCGCTTGCGGATATCCATGGGCTTTGTAACCATGCTTACCGCCGAGCCCACGGCGATGCCCGTCGCGATGCCCGTCGCGATGCCCTTGGCAAACGTCCCGATGCCTCTGTTCATAACCATGCCTCCGTTTCCGAAATGGAAAAGATGTGTGCACGCCGTTTGGCATGCCCGCTTACAGTGGGAAGCGCGGCCCCGCGCGTCCGCCCGGCGGACGCGCCGCTTTCCCGCCGAAAGCGAGCAGGGCGCGGCCCTCCCATGGATAAACGGAACCGTTTTATACGGATATCCGGCTCAAAAGCAGACCCAACTCGCGCCAAAAGCTTTCGCGTATGAGGTTTGACGCGGATTTATCCGCGATTCGGCCGGAAATCCGTATGCTGCTTTTCTCCGATGAAAACCGCGGTTATTCGCCGGCGGATAGAAAACGGGTGCGTTTGCCTTTCCGCTTCCCCTGATTCGGCATAACGCCCCGGAAAAACTCCGTCCGCTCCAAACCCGCCGGGGCAGAAAATCCGTGTCGGAAGCTCTGCTCTGTGCATTGGGCGCGAGTTTCGCGTTTTTTTTCGGAGAACAGCAATAGCTTGCCCCGCTGCGCGGCGCGCAAACCTTGAAATTGTTGCCTTTGCGCGGCGGATCAAAACAGCACGGAAAATAAACGGTTTTTTCACGCCGCGTTCGATTTCATCGGAAATTTGCGTCAAACAGGCAAAAAGCGCACTCTTGACATTCGCCGGGCGGCGTGCGATACTGCAACCGGATATTCGGTTTGAAGGAAGGGAGGGACGCCTGTGGACGGAAACGCCGGCGAAAACGCGGCGGTGCGGGAAACGGAGCGGACACTTCCCGGCCCCGGCATCGGCGTGCTCAACGAGCGGGAGCTGCACGCCTTCCTCAAGGAGCGCTGCGCGCCCGACCCCGCCTGCCGCGAGGTGCGCGTGGGGCGTTACATTGCGGATATCGTGCTGCCGGGGGAAAACGGCGCGCCGGATTCCATCGTGGAGATCCAGACGCGCGGGTTCTCCCCGCTGCGCGCCAAGCTCGACGTTTTCCTCCGGGAGCACCCCGTGACGGTGGTGTACCCGGTGGCGGCCGTGAAGCGGATTGTTTGGGTAAACCCGGAAACCGGCGAGGCCTCGCCGCCGCGCCGCTCTCCCAAAAATGCCGGCCCGTGGGAGATTTTCTACGAGCTGGTGCGTTTGCGCGATCTGCTCTCCCGGCCCGGCCTGCGCTTTCGCACGGTGCTGCTGGAGCTCACCGAAACGCGCAGCCTGTGCGGCTGGGGAAACGGCGGCAAGCGCGGCTCGGTGTGCCTTTCGCGCGCGCCCGGCGCCGTGCTGGGCGAATGCGAAGCCGGCGGGCGGTTCGTCTCCTTCCTGCCGCCCGGCCTGCCGCCGGAATTCACCCTCGCGCAGCTCGCGGCCGCCGGGCGCATGAGCCGGACGCTCGCGCAGCGGACGCTTTCCGTGCTGCGCGCCACCGGGGAGGCGGAATACGTGGGCAGGCGCGGGCGCGAAAAGCTCTGGCGGCTCGGCGCCGGCGCGCGGGAGTGAACGCGCGCGCATTTCGCCGTGCGGCGGGCGCCGTTTCTTGTTAGCCGCGCAAAAACGCGCCCGCGGGCTTTTAAACCCGCGGGCGCGTCTGTTTGCTTTTAGGAAGAGCGGAACGGCCGCGCTATTTGACGCGCCGGGCCGTCATATACCGGCTCGAATAGTAGTTGCTGTAGAGGCTATCCACCGTAACGGCGTGGGGCCTTGAGGAGGACGCGTCGATGAACCGGCCGCCGCCGATGTAGATGCCCACATGCGTGATGTTGTTGTGCCCGCCGTTGGTATCGAAGAACACAAGGTCGCCGGCCTGGAGGTTCGAGCGGCTCACATAACTGCCGTAGGCGGACTGCGCCGCCGCGGAGTGCGGCAGATAGACGCCCATACGGCTGTAGACGTAAGAGGTGAGGCCGGAGCAGTCGAAGCCGCCGTAGGAGGTGCCGCCCGAAACATAGGGTACGCCCAGCGCGGTTTCGGCAAGCGATATGGCGGAATTGCCGTAGGGGTTTATCCCCACCGCCGAATTTCCGGAACCGCCGTTGCCGGAATCGCCGTTATTATAAGAATTCGAGGAATCGTCCGCTTTTTTGGTGCCCACCAGAACCGTCTGGCTCACGGGCTGCGCCACCACGTCGGAGGAAAGCACGTCGATATCCGTGGCCGTACCGTCCACATAGGTGACGGACTGAACCACCCGCATCGTGCCGGCCTTGCCCTGCACGCTCACTTTCGTGGTGCCGGATTTGAGGTTTGCACTTTGTTTTTGCACCACCGTATAGGGGATGGCCTTACGGACGATCTCGTTCTTTACCACCTTGATGGAGACCACAGGGTCCGCCGAAACGGCGGAAGCGTCCCCCTGCCCAAGGGCCGCGCCGTCGGTCAGGTTCATGGCGAAGAGCGGGTCCACCTCCACGCGCGCGGCAAGCACCTCGCCGCCGTTTTTATCGGTGATCTCGGCTTTCAGCTCGGGAACGGTTTTGAACACACTTTCCGGGAACACGCCGGTGCGGATGGAAACGTCCTGCAAAAAACTCACGCTCTGCACGGAAGGATCGCTGCGGTAGGAGGAGGTCAGGCCCGTCAGCATGGCCTGAACGGCCGTGGCGTCGCCGTTCGCGCCCGCGAGGCGGTTATCCACATACAGCCCGTAGCCGTTTTTCACGCCGTTGCTCGAAAGCGCCACGAGCTTGTTGTAAAGCTGATCCTGGCTGCTCACGGAGGAGCGGGACGTGAGCACG
This sequence comes from Bacillota bacterium, assembly GCA_023391535.1. Taxonomy (GTDB): domain Bacteria; phylum Bacillota; class Clostridia; order Oscillospirales; family Ethanoligenentaceae; genus JAEWAU01. The sequence continues at coordinate 11,776 of JAEWAU010000112.1, forward strand.
AGCCGGAACGCCGCCGTGCCCGCGAGCCGGAAATTGCTGCCGGACGCGTCGGAAACGTTGCCCTCCACCTGCGTCACGGCGTCGCGGTAGGTCTGCTCCGCGCTCACCACGCCCAGCGGGCTGCCGTTGTAGGTGACGGCCAGCGCGAAGCAGGCGTTTTTCCAGAACACAACGGTGAGCGCCAGAACCGCCACGGACAGCGCCGGGGCGATAAAATTCAGCGCGGGCCGCCGCGCCGCGGAAAAACGGCCCAGGCCCGCACTCAGAAGATGCGCGCACACGGGAACCCCCGCGCGCAAGCCGTCCTCCGCAAGAGCGGAGCGGCAGCTTTTGAAAAGCTGCGCCGCGCCCTGCCCGGCGTGCACCAGGCCGCGCGTGGGCGAAAGCTCCCCGCGCCCCGCCTGGGAGCGCAGGAAATCGGAGCCGCGGCGCGCCGCCGCCACCGTTTTGGCCGCAAGCTCGGCCAACGCCACGTCGAAAACGGCGCGGAGGCCGCGCCGCACATACCGGAGCAGCCGCTTCGCGCGCAGCCCGGTTAAAAAGGAAAGCCGGTATAAAAACGGAGCAAAGGAGAAAGCGCGCGGGTCGTTCTGCGGTTCTTCGCGCATGGAACAGTCTCCTTTTCCATAAAATGAGCAGGGGGTACGCGCAATGATTACAAAATAGTTACACTTCTATTATACTCAGAAGAATATTCTTTGCAAGTGGTTTTCCCCGGCAGTTCCAGCCATTGGCAAAAATCGTTGGAATAGCCGCAACTGCGGAATGGTATTTAGTTAATATGCACAAATATCCGGTTTCCACAGAGTCGGGACATGCCAAAAGGCGGCGAAAAAGAGTTACAATCGTTGCAAAACCGTTGCGTCTGCGCCCGCTTCGCCCCCAGCTTGACGCGCGCGCGCACCGCGCCTACAATAAAAGCTGTACGAAAAAACAACCCGCCGGGACCGCCTGATCCCGCGCGGAAGAGGAGACGACGGTAGGGGCGCGCCCGGAACAAGGAGCGCCCCGCAAGGGAAGGCGGTGCAAAGCCGCCGCAGCCCCCGCTACTGTAAGGCCGACCGGAACGGCACCGCGCCGCAGGGCGCGCACGGCCCAAAGAGCCCGCCACTGGGGAGTTCCCCCGGGAAGGCGGCCGGTTCCGGAAAGACGCCGAGCCAGGAGACCTGCCGCCGCTCCCGAAAAGATTCGGGGAGGAATCGTCATGCAAATTCGCTTGTTCCGTCAAAACGCGCGCCGCACGGCGC
>JAEWAU010000012.1 GCA_023391535.1 Bacillota bacterium
CCCCCGCGCGCGGCCCACCCCAGTCCCGCCGCGCGCGGCACGCATCCGTTTGGGATGCGCCGGTACCCTGTTTGCGGGTTCCCCGCACCGGCGCGCGGCACTCGTTGCTTTTCCCCGTGGGAAACAAATGCGATGCCCGAAAAATCAGCTCTGGTTGCCGATTTTCGCGAGCGGGTCGATATAGACGCCGTTTTTGGTCATGGCGAAGTGGAGATGGGAGGCGATGGCGACCTCGCCCGAAGCCGTGGTGCCGATGCTGCCGATGGTATTGCCCACATCCACCCACTGACCCTTCTTGACGATCACCTGGGGCGAAAGGTTCGCGTAAATGGACTCAAGCCCGTTCCCGTGGTTGATGACGATTTCCTGCCCGAGCATGTCGTCGGTGAGCACGGCGGCCACCGTGCCGCTGGCGCAGGCTTTCACCGGCGTGCCCACGGCGCCCGAAATATCCACGGCGTCATGCACGCGCCAGTCGGCCATCGTCTGGTCGTAGACGGGGTTGTTGCCGCTGTAGGCCGTAACCACGGTGAGGGGCGACACGGGCGCGACGAAGATCATCTTGTTTACGTTGTTGTTATCCGATTTGGAGGAGGACGACGCCGGCTTGGAAGACGACGCCGGCTTGGAGGAAGAGGCCGGAGAGGACGACGAGGAGCCGCGGCTGCTGTGCACGCCGCTGACGTTGGCGCCCGTTTGCGCCGCGCCGCTGTCCCAATCGGGAATGCTGGACGCGGAGGTGAAACTGGATGCGGAAACGTTGCTGTCGGATTTGACGTTTCTGAGGACGCCGCCGCTGCTGTTTACGGCGACATAGGCCGCGGTGCCGATTGCGACGAGGCAGATGGCGAGGGCTATGTAGAAGCCCTTGCCGTTTACGAATCGGGAAAATTTCGAATGGCCAGCTTTAAAATTGCTCATGCTGTGCACCTCCGAGCCTATTTTTGCCGGAATTGCACAGCTTATTCAAAATTTTCTAAAGTTGGTTTTTCGCGCGGGGAAAAGGGGCTGCGGTCCAAAAAAAATTCAAACGGAAGCGGATACGAATTACAGGCGGCTGGCCGGGGTTCCGGAACCGCCGGAACCGCCGGAATTTCCGGAACCGGACCAGTCGTATTCCCCCACGGCGGCGCCGCGGTAGTACCAGGCGAGGATCTGCCGCCAGCTTTTCCCCTGCTTTGCCAGATATTCCGCGCCGCACTGGCTCATGCCCACGCCGTGGCCGTAGCCGCGCACGGTGAACGTGAAAACGCCCTTTTTATAGGAAAGCGAGAAATTCGCGGAGCGCAGCCCGAACCACGAGCGCACCTGCGCGCCGGTAACGGCTTTTCCCCCGAGCGCCGCCTCCAGCACGCCGCCCGCCGCGGAGCGTTTGGTGACGCGCAGCCAGGCGCGCGGATCCTTTTGGAGCTTCGCGCCCGGAAGCGCTTCCGCCGTGCGGGCAAAATCGGCCGATTTCACCGTTACGTGCGAAAGATAGTCCTTCTCGAGCTTGTCGCCGGGGCTGGGAACCTCCACGAGGTAGGGGAGTGCCTGATTCCACACGTCCGCGCTGCTTTCGGTGGTGCCGGAGGACATATCGCTGTAGCAGGCGAGCGCCACTTCGCCGCCGTAGAACAGCGCATATCCGCGCACCGCCTCCACGGCCGAAACGATCTTCGCCCAGTTCGCGTCGAACTGGGAGCCCCAAAGCGTCTGCGCCTGCGCGCGGGGCAGATAGGCCACGTGCAGGCCCGTTACGATGCTCCCGTCGCCCGTCGGGTGCTCGCGCAGGAACGCACAGTAGGAAAAGGCCGCCGCGGCCTGCGCCTTGAGCGCCTCGGGCTCGTATTCCACGGGCATTTCCCCCGCCACCACGCCGCAGATGAAATCGAAGGCGGCCACGTCCTCCTCGCGCCCCGTGGAAACGCTGCGGATGCGAAACTGCCCCGCGCCGCTTTCCGCACCCGCCACCGTGACGCCGCCGCCCTCCTCCGCGGCGCTTTCGCCCGAGGCCTCCGAGCTGCTTGCATGAACGGGAACCGCGGTATGCACGCTTTTTGCGGTTCCGGCGAAAGCAAAGGGAATAAACAGCAGCAAAAAGATGAATATTGCAGCGGTTATTATTGTTTCTTTCATTTTGTTTCACCTTTTACTTGACTAAAGCGGCCTTCGGCGCTACAATAGAGTTTGTATTGACTTGTCGGCAATCGACGATCGGCCGTATCGGCCGCATGCCGCCCGGTAGCGGCCGCGTTTTCAACGGGAAGGGGCAATATGCAATGGAGCAGTATCTGTCTTCCATACCGAAGGGCTCTCTCACCAACCTATGCGAGGAGTTCCGCAAGTATAACCGCATCGACGCCGAGCAGTTCGAGACCTACGGGGTGAAGCGCGGGCTGCGCAACGCCGACGGCACCGGCGTGCTCGCGGGCCTCACGCTCATCTGCAACGTGCATGGCTATCTGATCAACGAAGGCGAAAAGATGCCGGTGCCCGGCGAGCTGATCTACCGCGGCATCAACGTGCGGGATATTGTGGCCGGCTGCCAGAAGGAGAATCGGTTCGGGTTCGAGGAAGTCATCTGGCTGCTGCTCTTCGGCTCGCTGCCCACGGCGAAGCAGCTCTCCTTTTTCTGCGCGCTGCTCGGAAAGCTGCGCGAGCTGCCGCCCTACTTCACCGAAGACGTGCTCATGAAATCGCCCTCCCCGAACGTGATGAACAGCATCGGGCGCGCGGTGCTCGCGCTGTATTCCTACGACGAGGACCCGGAGGACTGTTCGCTCGAGAACGTGCTGAGCCAGTCCATCCGCCTCATCGCCAAAATGCCCACGCTCATGGTGCAGGCCTACCAGGTGAAGCGCCGCAATTTCGACCACGAAACGATGTTCTTCCATCCGCTCGAGCCGGCCCATTCCACGGCCGAGAGCATTCTCGCCACCATGCGGCCGGATCGCAAGTTCACCGACGAGGAGGCCAAGCTGCTCGATCTCTGCCTGATTCTGCACGCCGAGCACGGCGGCGGCAACAACTCCACCTTCGCCTGCCGTGTGCTCACCTCCACGGGAACGGATACCTACTCCGCGGTTTCGGGGGCCATCGGCAGCCTCAAGGGGCCGCGCCACGGCGGCGCCAACATCAAGGTGATGCAGATGCTCGAATACATAAAGGCCGGCGTGCGCGATTGGAACGACGACGAGGAGATCTCCGAATTCCTCTGCAAGCTGCTGCGCGGCGAGGACGGCGACCGTTCGGGCCTGATTTACGGCATGGGGCACGCCGTTTATACGATTTCGGACCCGCGCGCCGTCATCCTGCGCCAGAACGCGCACCGCCTGGCCGAAAAGGGCGGCATGCTGCCGGAATTCAAACTGCTCGAAGCGGTGGAGCGGCTGGCTCCCGCCGCCTTTACCCAGATCAAAGGCTCGCACAAGGCCATGTGCGCCAACGTGGACCTGTACTCCGGCATGGTTTACAAGCTGCTCGGCCTGCCGGTGGATCTTTACACGCCGCTTTTCTCGGTGGCGCGCATCCCGGGCTGGTGCGCGCACCGCATCGAGGAGCTCACCACGGGCAAGCGCATCATGCGCCCCGCCTACAAGGCCGTGGCCGCGGAAAAAACCTATACCCCCATTGTCGGGCGGGAATGACGCCGGCGGCTTTTCGCTTCGCTGAAATTTAACTGAAACAAGAAATGAAGAAAACATGGGGGCTGCTGCAAAAGGAGGACCATTCCTTTTGCAACGGCCCCGTTTTTTTACTGCGCGCCTTTCGGGGCCGGGCGTTGCAAAATCCCCGCGGCTTCGGTATAATAATACTGTTTCCGGCACTGTTTCCGGTACTGTCTTCCGGCAGCCGTGCGGAAAAGCCCGTGAAGCGAGGCTTTGCCGCGGGTTCCGTTCCGCTTTTGCATCGAAGAAACGCATTCGGAAAAACACATAGGGAAAAATCGGCGGTTCCGGCGGCGTGCCGCCGGAATTTTATTGCGTTTTTTGTACCGCCGGGCGAACAGGGCGGGCCGGATATTCTGCGAAGCCGCGCCGCGGCCCTGCTTTTTGCCGCCGGGAGCGTTTTGCTTCGTATTTTTTGAAAACGATTTTTTTGAACACGGTTCGTAGGACGCGCGTTTTTGCCGCGGGGATTTTTGCGAAGCGGAAGCGCGCGGGATGCGTTTGCTGCACAAGGAGGCAACGGCCTTGACAAAAGCCTACAGGCGTCTGTTCGGCATATTCACCGCGCTGTTTGCGGTGGGGCTGTGCGCGGCTCTGCCGATTCTCACCGTTCTCATCCTCCGGTATATCGATCCGAGCTCCCATTTTTACACCACCTCCGGGGGTCTTGTGGCGGCGGCGCAGATTCTGCTCGCCGTGGTGACGGCGCTGCTCATCCTGCCGCTGTTCTTCCGCTCGGCCGGAGATGGCGGCTTCGGCCGCGGAAACTTTTCGAGCCGGCGCAGGCCCGCGGTGGCCGCGTTTGCCGCGCTCGAGGGCGTGGCGCTGGCCGTTTCCTCGGCGTGGAACGTGCTGGACGCGGGCGCCAAGGGAACGGGGGCTTTCCTCACCGGGCTTTGCGGCATCGCGGCGGCGGTGTTCTTTTTCCTGCTCTGCGCGCAGCTGATGCGCGGCGGGCGCGGGCCGGACCTGCGCATGGCGGCGCTGCTGCCGGTGCTTTGGAGCGTGGTCGCGCTGGTGGCGGCGTTCATGACGCTCACGCAGATCGCCAACATCTCGCAGTATCTCTACGAGGTGCTCCAGATGGTGTTCGCCTCGCTGTTTCTGTATTACCACGCCCGGCTGACGGGCGGCCTTTCGAACCGCCGGGAGCTCAACGGCGTGTTCGCGCTGGGGCTTCCGTGCGCGTTCTACGGCTTCGCCGCCACGCTGCCGAACTACTTCGCCCATCTTGCAAACCACGCCCGGGGCCGCATGCCCGTGCCCGGCGATTACGCGCTTCTGGCGCTTTCGCTCTATATCCTCGCGCTTCTGGTTTCGCTGCTGCGCGAAAAGCCCGCCACGGAAGCTCCGGCCGCGCCGGACGCGCCCGGCGAACCCAAGCCCTGAGCGGCCCGCACGGGCAAATCAACAGAACGTCTATTGCGATGCAATAATACAATACGGATAAATAAAACTTTCCTGCTTGCTTTGCGCCCTGCGGCATATACTATACTGTTTCCGTTTTTGAACGGGAGAAATTATTTTCCTTTTCAGAAAACTCCTGTTCGGAGCCGGAAACATCGGAACGTTCGCAGGGAGGAATTCAAATGGACGCATCGCGCGAAAAACGGAAAACGGGCCGGGCGAAAACTCCGGCCGGGAACACGTTCAACGGCGCCCGGTTCTATTCGGTGGGGGCGCAGGCCTCGCAGGCCTCGCAGGCCGCGTCGGCCGCGCCGGCCGCGCCTGCCGCGCAGGATACGGCCGCCCCGCCGGATACGCCGCGCAGGGAACAGCAGGAATAACAGGAATAATTCAATACTTTTTTCCGATTGAAAATCCGTGCGCGCTCGCACGGTGCGAGCGCGCACGGAAAAATCCGCGGCAAGAGCTTTTCTCATGGGTTTCGACGCGGATTTTACCTGCAATATTGATTGGAAAATAGTATGAGGCGCCGCGGCGAAAGAAAAATTCGTTCGCGGCGCCTTTTTTGCCGCTCCGGCTCCGCGGCCCGATTCCGCGGCGCCGTTATCTCTTTCCGAGCGGCTGCCCGATGGGGCGGAAATCGCCGGGAACGCAGAAAAGACGGGGAATGCAAAAGCCCGCCGAATTAAGAACGGAAAAACGCCCTGTGCGGCACAGCGGAAAGCGGAGCGCCGCGCCCCTGTTTCTTTTTTGGCCGTTTGATGGTATAATAAATAATGCGTGAGTGGACGGTCCTGCCGGGCCGTTTGCAAATCAGTCAGCCATTTCGTTCGCGAATGGCCGTTCGGGATGGTCCCCGGGAAAAGGACGGTATCGGCATGGGTATTATGGAAGCGCTTAAGGTTTCACACAGCAAGCACGAGCTCAAGCGCGTGCGGCCTATCGCGCAGAGCGTGCTGGAGCTGGAGGATCAATATAAGGCCCTTTCGGAGGCCGAGCTCAAAGCGATGACGCCTGCACTCCGGGAACGCTACAAAAACGGCGAAAGCCTCGACGACCTTCTGCCCGACGCGTTCGCCACGGTGCGCGAGGCGGCGGCCCGCGTGCTCGGTATGAGGCCGTTCCCCGTGCAGGTCATCGGCGGCGTGGTGCTCCACCAGGGGCGCATCGCCGAGATGAAGACGGGCGAAGGCAAAACGCTGGTGGCCACCATGCCCGCCTACCTCAACGCGCTCACGGGCGAAGGCGTGCACATCGTCACCGTCAACGACTACCTGGCCCGCTACGGCAGCGACTGGATGGGCAAGGTGTTCCGCTACCTCGGGCTCAAGGTGGGCCTCATCGTGCACGATCTCGACAACGACCAGCGCCGCGAGGCCTATAACGCCGATATCACCTACGGCACCAACAACGAATTCGGGTTCGATTACCTGCGCGACAACATGGTCATCTACAAAAACCAGATGGTGCAGCGCGGATTTTCCTTCGCCATCGTGGACGAGGTGGACTCCATCCTCATCGACGAGGCGCGCACCCCGCTCATCATCTCCGGCCCGGGCGATAAATCCACCGATATGTACGAGCAGGCCGACCGGTTTGTGTGCGGCCTCAAGATGGTCAAGGTCCGCGAGCTGGACGACAAAGAGCTCAACGAGGATATCGACGGCGACTACGTGGTGGACGAAAAGGCCAAAACGGCCACGCTCAACCCCTCGGGCGTGAAAAAGGCCGAAACCTATTTCCACGTGGAAAATCTCATGGACCCGGAGAACATCGGGCTTCTGCACTACGTCAACCAGGCCGTGCGCGCCCACGGCGTCATGCGGCTCGATATCGACTACGTGGTCAAGGACGGCCAGGTCATCATCGTGGATGAGTTCACGGGGCGCCTGATGTACGGCCGCCGTTACAACGAGGGCCTGCATCAGGCCATCGAGGCCAAGGAGCACGTGAAGGTGGAGCGCGAATCCAAAACGCTCGCCACCATCACGTTCCAGAACTTCTTCCGCATGTATCAGAAGCTCTCGGGCATGACGGGCACGGCCATGACCGAAGAGGACGAGTTCCGCGAGATCTACAAGCTCGACGTGGTGGAGATTCCCACCAACAAGCCCATGATCCGCGACGACCACCACGATTCGGTGTATAAAACCGAAAAGGGCAAGTTCGACGCCGTGATCGACCAGATCGTGGAATGCCACGAAAAAGGCCAGCCGGTGCTCGTGGGCACCATCTCCATCGAGAAATCCGAGGTGCTCAGCAAGCTGCTCAAAAAGCGAGGCATCCAGCACAACGTCCTCAACGCCAAGTACCACGAGAAAGAAGCCGAGATCATCGCGCAGGCCGGCAAAAAGGGCGCCGTCACCATCGCCACCAACATGGCCGGACGCGGCACCGACATCATGCTCGGCGGCAACGCGGAGTGGCTCGCCAAGGCCGATATGCGCAAGGCGGGCATGGAGGATCAGCTCATCAGCGAGGCCACGAGCTACGCCGAAACCACCGACGAAACGGTGCTCGAGGCGCGCAAATCCTACCGCGAGCTCTACGAGCGGCACAAGGAGGTGGTGGCCCGCGAGGCGCAGGAGGTCTGCGACGCGGGCGGCCTGTTCATTCTGGGCACCGAGCGCCACGAATCCCGCCGTATCGACAACCAGCTCCGCGGCCGCGCCGGCCGCCAGGGCGACCCGGGCGAATCCCGGTTTTACATTTCGCTGGAAGACGACCTCATGCGCCTGTTCGGCGGCGAGCGCATCCAGAACATGATGGAGACGCTCGGGCTCGAGGACGACCAGCCCATCGAGAACCGCATGCTCACGAAATCCATCGAGAACGCCCAGCGCAAGGTGGAGGGCCGCAACTTCGGCATCCGCAAAAACGTGCTGCAGTTCGACGACGTGATGAACCGCCAGCGCGAGGTCATCTACAAGCAGCGCCGCGAGGTGCTCGACGGCGAGAGCATGCGCGACTACATCCTCAAGATGCTCGACGAGAACATCCAGCGCTCCTTCGACCAGTTCGTGGGCACCGAGCCGATTCCGGACAACTGGAACCTCGGGGGCCTGCGCGATTACTACCTCGGCTGGCTCACGAAGCCCGACGATTTCGAGTACAGCCGCGACGAACTGCAGGAGCTGCGGCCCGCGGATATCCGCGAGGAGCTTTCCGAGCGTGCGCACAAGCTCTACGAGGAGCGCGAGCAGGCGTTCGGCCCGGAGCTGATGCGCGAGCTGGAGCGCGTCATCCTGCTGCGCGTGGTGGACGAGAAGTGGATGGACCACATCGACGCCATGGACGAGTTGCGCGACGGCATCTATCTGCGCGCCTACGGAAACCTCGACCCGGTGGTGGAGTACCGCCGCGAGGGCTACGAGATGTTCGACGAGATGGTGGCCGCCATTCAGGAGGACACCGTGCGCCTGATGCTCACCGTGCAGGTGCGGCGCGAGGAGGAGCCCCCCAAGCGCGAGCAGGTGGCGAGGCCCATGACGGCGAGCCACGGCTCCGACGACGAGGAGAAGAAAAAGCCGGTGAAGGTCGGCAAAAAGCCGGGCCGCAACGATCCCTGCCCCTGCGGCAGCGGCCTGAAGTACAAAAAGTGCTGCGGCAAGGACGAGTAACTGTTCCTTTCCGGCCGCTCCGTCCGCAGGCGGAGGCGCCGGAACGGAAATCCGGAACAAAAATCCGTATCAACATCGCGCCCGTAGATAAAGCCGGCGGGTCCGGCGGGGCGGGGGCTTGGAAGAGGCGAGCGTTTTTTGAACAATAAATACCGTGTGCTGCTGTTCGATCTGGGCGGCGTCGTCATCGACGCCGTGCCGTTTACCAAGCTGCTGGAATGGCAGTGCTGGACAAAGGACCCCCAGGAGCTGCAGCAGAAGTGGGGCGAGTCGCTCACGGCCCGCGAATACGAAGAGGGGAGCCTCAGCACCAAGGAATTCGTGGAGCGCATTATGGACGAGCTCGAGCTGGATGTGAGCGTGGCCCGGTTCCTGCGCGAATACCGCCTGATCCCGAAGGGATTCTACCCCGGCGCGGCCGAGCTGCTCGACGAGCTGGGCAAGGCTTATACGGTGGCCTGCTTCTCGAACACCAACGATCTGCACTGGAACAAGCTCTGCGATGTGGACAGGCTCGAGCAGCATTTCGCAAAACGCTACGCTTCCCATCAGATTCATGAGACGAAGCCGCACGAGGAAGCGTACCGCCGTGTGCTGCGCGATTTGAAGTGCCCGGCCGGCGCCGTCGCCTTTTTCGACGACCGGGCCGATAACGTGGCCGCGGCAAAAAAGCTCGGCATCGACGCGCACCAGACGCGCGGCTTTGAGGCGCTCCGGGCAAAGCTCGCGGAGCTTGAAATCCTGTAAGCGGTTTCGGTGCAAAAAGGGGGTGCTGCAAAACGCATCTGATGCGTTTCGCAACACCCGACCAAAACGACGCTTGGGGCGTTTTCCGCGTGCGCGCGGCGCCATTTTGCTGCGTTTTGCTCCGCAAAACCGAGCCCTTTTGGCGCTCGCAGTTCAAGAGGGCCGTTGCAAAATGAATTGTAATCCATTTTGCAACGGCCCCTTTTTGCCGCTCCGCCGTTTCCCCGGCTGAAAAGCGGGTTTGGCCAAACGCTGAGCGGAGAATCGGTTCAGTGGTAGACGCGCACGAATTTGATGCTGTAAAAATCGCTGAACAGGATGTCGTCGGTTTCGGCTTCCCGCATGACGATGTAGTTGGCCCCCACGGCGAGCAGAACGCCCGTGCGGTCCATGAAGGTGTTGGTGCCGATAAGGTAGCTTACCGTGATGCGGTTGCCGATCTGGGTGCGCAGCGCGCCGTTTAAGTATTGGTTGCCCACAAGCGTCTGGGCCGGAGGCTCGGAGCCGGGCAGGATGGGCGTGAGGCCCGTGGTGCCCATGGGCATAGACGGCGC
>JAEWAU010000028.1 GCA_023391535.1 Bacillota bacterium
TTTTCCAAAACCCCCCCGAAAAACAACGCGGTTTCTTGGGGGGCGCGTTTTGTGCCCCGTTTTGCGGGAAAAAGATTGGCTTCATGCATCAGATCTTGATCAGGTCGTAGTCCCGGCTGCCGAGGCCCATTTTCACCGCGTGGTCGATGAGAATGTTCCAGTCGGTGGTGGGGTGGACGTCGGTGAAATGGTCGCGCGCGCCGCCGCCGTGCGCATCGCCGCCGTGCGCGTCCTCGCGCCGGGCGAGCACGCTGCCCGGAACGGCCGGCTGGCTGTTTACGGCTTCCGCACAGGCGAGGTCGAGGGCTACCGGGTCGAACGAGGCGAACATGCCGATATCCGGCACCATGGGGATGTCGTTTTCGGGGTGGCAGTCGCAGTACGGAGAAATATCCACGGCGAGGCTGATGTGGAATTGCGGGCGGCCGTGGAGCACGGCCCAGGAGTATTCGGCGATCTTCTTGTTGAGGATGTCGTTGGATTCGTCGGAGGCGGGCTCCACGGCGTCCACCGGGCAGGCCCCGATGCAGGAGCCGCAGCCCACGCATTTGGCGTGGTCGATGAAGGATTTGCCGTTTTCGATGGCGATGGCGTCGTGCGCGCAGCGCTTTTTGCACGAGCCGCAGCCGATGCAGGCCTCTTGATTTACGTGGGGCTTGCCGGCCGAATGCATCTCCATCTTGCCCGCGCGCGAGCCGCAGCCCATGCCGATGTTTTTGAGCGCGCCGCCGATGCCCACGGCCTCGTGCGCCTTGAAGTGGCTGAGCGAAAGGATCACGTCCGCATCCATCACGGCCCGGCCGATCTTGGCCTCTTTGACGTATTCCCCGCCCTCCACGGGAACGAGCTCCTCGTCGGTGCCCTTGAGCCCGTCCCCGATGAGGATGTGGCAGCCCGTCGTGAGCGGCGTGAACCCGTTGAGATAGGCGGAATCGAGGTGGTCGAGCGCGTTTTTGCGGCCGCCCACATAAAGCGTGTTGCAGTCGGTGAGAAACGGCTTTCCGTGCAGTTCCCGCACCACGTCGGCCACCACGCGCGCGTAGTTCGGCCGCAGAAAGGCCAGGTTGCCCGGCTCGCCGAAATGAATTTTAATGGCCGCGTACTTGTTTGTGAAATCGATGCGGCCGATGCCGGCCTTCAGAATCAACCGCCGCAGCTTTTGAGGCAGATTTTCCTGCATCGTGGCGTGCATATCCGTAAAATAGACCTTGGAGCGTTCCAAATAAAAGCCTCCCCGCCGTTTTTTTACTAGTATAGCACATGCCGCGGCAAATTTCATAAAATGATCGGACCCGCCTGCGGACGAAACGATCGACCGCCGCGCATATCCGGAACGGCGGGGATGTTTGGCGTCCTGTTCATAATATAAGTACCGGGAAAAACATATAGTCTTGGCCGTCTTCGGGGCAGTGATAATCGTTAACTGCTCCGACGAGGGTCATATTATTTTCTTTTAAATATCCGATGATCTCGGTAAATGTATTCTGGTCCTCTCTTTTGGCATAAATATACTCATACGATGGAACGATCCACTTTGCCCAGCCCTGAGGTGCTTGCGCATCATCTTTAACTTCGATACCTGCCAGGTAAAGTCCTTTTGAATAATTATCCCCCCAAGGCTTAAAAGAATGTGAAAAATCCGACATTGCCCCCCAAATTCCCAGAAGATTTCCGTTTTCGTCTGTCTTTGCCAGTGAAGCCACCTCACCAAAATGAGAATTCGCATCAATCCATAATTTGTTGATGAATCCTTCCCCATCATTTGTCGAGCCTTCTTTTCCTACCACTGAAAAAGACTCTTTTACACATTTTTTTATTTCCATTTTTACCCCTCATTTGTTCTTCTATAAATCGGCGCGCTTTCCGGCAAAATTGAGCTTTCGGCCCGCGCATACGATACCGTCCGCAGGCCGCTCCATGCCATGCGGACGTTGGGTGCGGCTTCAAAAAAAACAGGAAAGCATCCGCGGAAATGCGCGCCGGCGCGTTTCGCGGATGCCTTTTTGAGCAGCGCCCCGTTTTCGGGGAGCGGTTCGGATTCAGATATAGAACATCGGCGCGGTGTCCATCTGGCGGTAATCCTCCGCCAGATCCGCCAGCGAAATGGTGCTGGCCACCTTCTCGATGCTCTGGTTCATTTTTTCCCACACGTATTCCGTGATGCACGTCTGCATGTTGTTCACCGGGTTTTTGAGCTCCTCATCGGCCACTACCGAAAGGTCGCCCTCCAGGCACTTGAGGATATCGCCCACAAAGATGCGCGATGCGGGGCGTGCCAGCAGGTAGCCGCCCTGTGCGCCCTTGACGCTGTTCACAAGCCCCGCCTTGCGCAGCACGGAAAAGACCTGCTCCAGGTAATTGACCGAGATATCCTGCCGTTCGGCGATGTTGAAGAGCGAGACATGCCCGCCGCCCGAATTGACGGCGAGGTCGAGCATGGCGCGCAGCCCGTACCGCCCTTTTGTTGAAATTTTCATATCGTTTTGTTCCTTCGTTCCTGCAGCCGTTCCGGAGAAATGGAATAAGCGGCGCTCTGAGCCTGCCGCCCGAAACGGCGGGTACAGGTGCGGCGGCTTTGTTCTATTCCGTGTTCTATTCCGAAAAAGCTGTAAACCGGCCGGGCATCCTCTGCCAGTGCCGGCGCGCGGCCGATGCCCGAACGCCGCGCGCGGCACGAAAGCGCCGGGTTAAAATTCTCCGCGCAGGCCGATCTCATCCGCCACGGTTTGCATTCCCCCGATGGTCTGGGCAATCAGCTCGTCGAGCGGCTTGCCCAAACGCTCGGCTCCCTGTGCGATGACGTCGCGGCTGACGGCGGCGGCAAAGCCCTTCTGCTTCCACTTTTTTTTCACGGACTTCACCTCGAGGTCGAGCACGCTGCGGCTCGGGTGCATCCGGGCGGTGGCGGAGATCAGCCCCGTCAGCTCGTCTACGGCGTACAGCACCTTTTCGGCGTCGGTGCGCGGTTCCACATCGCACACAAGCCCGTAGCCGTGGCTTTCCACCGCGCGGATGACGTCCTCGGGCACGCCGTGGGCGGAAAGCAGTTCCCGCGACCGCTTGCAGTGTTCCTCGGGGTAAAACTCGAAATCCACGTCGTGCAGAAGCCCGATCACGCCCCAGCGCTCGGGGTCGCCTCCGTAGAGCGGCGCAAAATGCCGCATCACGGCTTCCACCGTGACGCAGTGCCGCAGCAGGCTTTCCTCTTTGACGTATTGTTTCAGAATCTCCATCGCCTGCCCGCGCGTGATCTCGTTTTCCGCCACTTTTGTTCCTCCCTGTTCTTTGCTCACGGCCCGTGCGGCTTCGTTGCGCGCACTCAGAATCCTTTAAAACGCATTATGGCAATCTATTTGCTATATTATAACACAAAAGCGGACAAATTCAACCGGAAAACCGGGAGAAGCCCCGGCAAACCGCACCGGATGTGGACGAACCCTACGCCCTTGTATCGAATAAGATGGAACAGGCGCGAACGGAGCCGCGCAGAAACCGCTTTCCGGCTCCGCGGTCCGATTCTTCGCTTTTCCAGCGGGGAACCGGACGAGAATAAACGGCTGCGGGAAAGGGATGATCGTATGAGGGGCCTATTGCCGATTCTGCTGCTCGCCTGTGCGGCGGCCGGCCCGGGCGGCGTGTTGGGCGGGGAAGGCTGCGGTTGCCGGAACAACTGCAACTGGGGCGGTTGCGGCCGGAATGATTGCAACTGGGGCGGCTGGAATAATTGCGGTTGGGGCCGCGAAAACTGCGGCTGCGGTTGGAACAACTGCGGCTGGGGCGGCGGCAGCTGCGGCTGCGGTTGGAACAACTGCGGCGGCAACTGCTGCGGACCCCGCGTATGCTGCGGCCCGAGCGGCGTGTGCGCAACAAACCGTTTTTTCCGCATCGGAGGGTGGTAACCGGGGCTTGGAAAAGAAATTCGAATTCCTTTTCCAAACCTTGCAAAAACCGCCTTGCGGGCTATGCCCGCAAGACGGTTTTTTGGCGCCCGCAGCGGAGATACGGCCGGAAGAAATGGGGGGAATAGAGGCCGTGAAGCCCGCAAGGCAAGATGCGGAAAAATAGAGAAACCGGCGGAGCGGCCGGGGCCGGTCACGTCAGCTCGAAGCCGCCCTGCTGCATGTTGTAATAGCGCGCGTAAAGCCCGTTTTGTTCGAGCAGCTCCTCATGGGTGCCGCGCTCCATCAGGCCTTCGTCGGTGAGCACGAGAATCTCGTCGGCGCCGCGCACGGTGGAAAGCCGGTGCGCGATGACGATGGTGGTGCGCCCCTGGGCGAGGCTGTCCAGCGAGGCCTGGATATAGCGCTCGCTTTCGTTATCCAGCGCGGAGGTGGCTTCGTCCAGAATCAGGATGGGCGGGTTTTTGAGGAAGACGCGCGCGATGCTGATGCGCTGCTTCTGCCCGCCCGAAAGGCGCACGCCGCGCTCGCCCACGTAGGTGTCGTAGCCGTCCTCGAGCGATTCCACGAACTCGTGGATGTTGGCGAGCTTTGCCGCGCGCTCGATCTCCTCGAAGCTCGCGCCGGGCTTGCCGTAGGCGATATTTTCGCGGATGCTGCCCGCGAAGAGGTAGACGTCCTGCTGCACGATGCCGATGGCGTCGCGCAGGGAGGACTGCTTCAAATCCCGGATGTCGCGCCCGTCCACCGTTACACGGCCACCCGTCACGTCGTAAAAACGGGGCAGAAGCGAGCAGATGGTGGTTTTGCCGCTGCCGGAAGGCCCCACCAGGGCGATCTTGCGTCCCGCGTCGATGCGGATATCGATGTTTTTGAGAATCTCCGGCCCCTCGCCGTAGCGGAACGACACGTTCTCGTAGGCGATGTCGCCCTTCACATCCCGCAGGACCTGCGCGCCGGGCCTGTCCTCAATTTCCGGCTGCGTTTCCATCACCTCGAGGAAGCGCTTGAAGCCCGCGTAGCCCTTCTGGAACTGCTCCGTAAAGTTGATGAGGAGGTCGATGGGGTTGATGTAAATGTTGACGTACAGAACGTAGACCGCGAGGTCGCCCACGCGCAGGCCGCCGTTTAAAATGAACCACACGCCGGAGAGGATGATGACGATGTAGAGCAGGCCCTCGAGGAACGCGTTGGTGGCCTGGTAGCGGCCCATGATCATGTAATTGTCCACCTTGGATTCCAGAAAGGCCTCGTTGCTGCGGTCGAACTTGCGCTGCTCCACCGTTTCGCCGGAGAAGGACTTTACCACGCGGATGCCGGAGAGGCTGTCCTGCACGCGGGCGTTGACGCCGGCGATCTTGACGCGGTTATCGAAAAACACCGAGGACATCTTGCGGTTCTGAAAATAGGAGAACACCACCATGACGAGCGTGACCGCGAGCAGAAGAAGCGTCATGCGCACGTTGATGGTCATAAGGATGACAAACGAGCCCACGAGCTTGATGAGCGAAATAAAGAGATTTTCCGGCCCGTGGTGCGCGAGTTCCGAGATATCGAACAGGTCGGAGATCAGCTTCGAGAGCATCTCGCCCGTGTTGTTGCGGTCGTAGTAGGAGAACGAGAGCTTCTGGAGGTGGTAGAACAGGTCGTGACGCATGTCGCTTTCCATGCGCGCGCCCATGATATGCCCCCACGACGTGATGAAGTGCTGGCAGAAATATTTGGCCACGTACATCGCCGCCAGCGCGAGGCCGACAAAGCCGATGTCGCGCAGCACGACGCTCCGGGAACGGAGCAGCAGCGAGTTGGCGATCCAGCTCAGGATGAGCGGAAAGGCGAGGTCCACGGCCGAAACGACGAGGGCACAGAACAGGTCGGCAAAAAACAGTTTTAAGTAGGGCCGGTAGTACCGGACGAATTTTTTCATGGTGGAGAACACGGGCAAAACCTCCGCAGATTGCTTTTTGATCGGGTATCCGTATTACGGCAAAGCGAAGAAATCGGGGCGCAGCAGGGCGGCGTGCGTGCGCAGCAGGGCCTGGCGGCGCCCGTAATCGGGCAGAAGCGCGGCCACGGCGGCCCAGAACGCGGCCGAATGGTCCGGGTGGGCGATGTGCGCCACCTCGTGCGCGGCCACATAATCGGCGGCGTCCGGAGGCGCGAGGGCGAGCCGCCAGGAAAAGCAGATGTGCCCGGCGCGGCAGGAGCCCCAGCGCGAAAGCGCGCCGGTGACGCGCACCGAGAGCACCCGCGCGCCGGCCTGCCGCGCGAAGAACGCGGTGCGCTCCCGCAGGTACGCAAGAGCCTGCGCGCGGTACCACGCCTCGATGGCGGCGCGCGCCCGGGCTTCCTCCGCCGGCGCGGCCAGAATTCCCGGCGCGGGCTCTCCGCTGGACGGAAAGGCCTGCGCCGCCGTTCGTCCGGGCTCGGGGCGCAGCAGGAAAACGCGGCCGAACAGCTCGAACGGTTCGCCGGGCAGGCAGCGTTTGGGCGGATGCAGCGCCCTGCGCGCAAGCGCCTCAGCCTGCTTGAGCCGCACCCATTCGGCGCGCTCCGCCACGGCCTGCTCCAGAAGGTATTGCGGCGCGCGCCGGGGGGCGCGCACGATCAGCCGCCCCTCGGGCGTGACCTCGAGGGCCACGGTGCGCCGGGCGGAGCGCACCACACCGTCGATACGCGGTGCGGGGGAAGGCATGTCCCCGTTTTTTGTCCGCATGAGCATCCTTCCTTTCCCGCAATCCTGCCGCACGGTTTCGCAAACCCGAAGCGCCGGGCGTGTTTTCACCCGCGCAAGCGCGTAAGCGCCCCGGGGAAAGGCCCCGAGGCGCTTACGCGGCATACGCTTATTGTACCGCGCGGCAAAGAAAAAGTCAAAAACCGCCGCGCCCGCTATAGCAATTCCACTTAAAATTGCGGGATGCTGTGTTTCGTCTATCCGCCTCCCTTGGTTCGGCGAAACACCTTATCCATTTAAAGCGGAAATGCCGCAGAGGCGACGCCGCATGACGGATGGCGCGGCGCTGCCCTAAAAGAACAGCCCCGCCACGCCCAGGGCGACGATGACCAGAGCGGAGATGAGATCGGCGTACCGGCCCAGAAAATCCGCAAACAGGCTGTACCCCAGCTTGCAGCCCAGCCAGAGGAGCAGCAGGCTCGTAAAAAACGTGGCGGCGGCTGTTTCGGCGATGTTGAAGCCCGCGATGCTGGCCCCGATGCCCAGCCCGAGGTTGTTGATCGAAAGGGCCAGCGCCAGCAGCGCCGCTTCGCGCAGGTCGATGTCGCCCGAACGGTCCGCGTCCGCCTCTTCGGGCTTTTCCAGAAGCTCCGCGGGCAGGAACTTTTCCTCCTGCTCCGCGCGTTCCGCGCTGCGGAGGCGTTTTTTCAGAAACGAAACGAGGAACCACAATCCCATTGCGATAAGCACGCCGCTGCCCAGGATGTTCGCGGCCGCGGCGGAGAAAAAGCCGCCGATGAGCCGGCCGAACAGCATGGAGACGACGGTGCACGCCACGGATACGAGCCCGATGATGAAATTGCTGAAAAACCCGATGCGGATTTTGCGGATGCCGTAGGCCGCGCCTACGGTGAGGTTGTCGAGATTGGCGACGAAAGCGAACAGCAAAATGGAGAGAAAGGGCAAAGAAAGCACCTGCCAGTCTGTGTTCCGGGCCGCGGCGGGCGGCGTGCCGCGCGCCGGGAAATTTGCGCCGGCCCCGCCGCATCCTGATTTTCGATTCGGCAGCGGAGGAAATCCGCATCAAGAGCCTTGCTCGCCGGGTTTTGACACGGATTTTTATCCACAACCTGACCGGAAACCGTTGAAAGCTCCGGGCGCGGGCCGCAATACCATACTATGGCGGCGTATTGTCCCTGTTTCCCGCTTGCGTGCGGGAGGGCAGGTGTTTTTTCCCTGCGGATGTGGTACAATAACAAAAAAGAACGGCGGCGCGCGAAGCCGGGCCGGAACGGCGCGCCGGGGGCAACAGAAAGGATGGATAAAATGGAGACGTTTCAGATCATGCTCGTAAAGGTGAACCACCGGATGCAGAAAGCGCCGCAGATGCAGGAAGTGTTCACCAAGTTCGGCTGCAACATTAAAATGCGCCTGGGGCTGCACGAGGCGGGAGACGCCTGCTCCAACGAGGGGTTGATCGTGCTGCAGCTCGTGGGCAACGAGGAGGAGTTCGCCTCGTTCCAGCGGGAGCTCGAAGCCCTCGAAGGCATCACGACCAAGCGCGTTTCCATCTGATTTTATGCGTCCGCGCCGCAAGGCGTATGCGAGGTGCGCATAAAGAAGGGGCCGTCCCAGAAGGGACGGCCCCTATTTAAATAGCTGCGCTTGAACGGCGAAACGCCGTCTCCGCTCAGCGGAACGCCTCCGCGCAAGGGATACCCCGCGTGCGCAGCGGCATGGTGCGGCAGCTAATGCACCCGGAAGGGAAAACGGCTGCGAAGCCGCGGCAAAAAAACTACAGGCGCCCCGGAACGAACCGCACGGCGTCCTGCAGGCGGGGCGCCCGGCGAAGCTTTTGCAGGAGGCCGTATTTTTTGGCGTCGCTTTCAAAGCCGGAGGCGCCGCTCAGAAATCTCTGGAGCGCCCCGTAAAGCGCCGCCTTGTCCGCGCCCTGCGGCAGCGGGAACGCAAAGCCGAGCGCGCGGTTGAAAAAGAGCGTGGAGCCGTCCTTTGCGGCGAAATAGAGGGGGACCCGCGCGGCTTGATACCGGCTCAGGCGCCGGGCCAGATTTTCGCTGCCCACGTTCGCTGCGGGGGATGCGTAGCCGCATTCCACGCAGGCGAACAGCTCTTTGGTGATGCGGTTGCGGCGCGTGCGGCCTCCGCAGAGGGGGCAGGTGAAAAACAGGCCGTTGGCGCTCACCTCGATGGGCGCGGGCAGCCCTTTTTCGGGCAGCTTGTAGCTCAGAATTTCGGAAAGCTTCTTGTACTGGGGAAGGCGCAGGATGTACCCGGCGGCCGCCTCGCCGGCGCGCGCGGAGCCCGCCGGAACGGTAAGCCGGTCGCCTTTTCCGCCCTCCGCCTCCAACACCACCTGAGAGGCGTGCTCCCCGGCCAGCTCCGCCACGCGGTTGGCCAGCAGATGCAGCAGCTGGGCGGGCTGCGCCGAAAGCGCGATGCGTCCCTGCGCAAGAATTTCATCCTTGCGGCAAACCGTGTAGTGCAGCCCGCCCGGGGCGCGTGAAACGCCCATGGTGGATGCGGTTTTGGATGCGCGCCCGGTGCCGCACGCGATGTTCACGCACAAATAGTATGCCCCGCCTTTTTTCACCAGGCGCGCCGTGTGCAGCAGGGCGGGGTTTTGCAATGCGAGGCGCAGGCTGTCGTACTGCTTTCGGCCGAAGGCCAGCGGCAGAACCACAAAGCGCTGCCGCCCGGGGCTGGGAGGCGCGGGCGGAAGGCCGGGCGCCACCACGCGCAGGCTCAGCGCGCCCGGAAGCTCCCCGGCGTCAAAGGCGTCCTCGCGGTTTGCCAGGTAGAGCTTTGCGTAAAAGCGGTCCTTGTATTCGTCGTAGAGCAGGCAGTAATCCCGGCAATCGGAATAGCGCGCGAAATAGAGCGAGTGGAGCTTGCCCGTGTGCGCGAGCAGCCGCGCGGTTTCCGCTTCGTAGCGCCGCCGGCCGAGCTCGCCCGCGTCGAAACGGGCGTTCAGCGCTTCCAGCGAGGGCACGAAACGGTCCGGGTCACAGGTCACGTCGGGGTAGCCCGCCGCGGGATTTTTGCGCTTCTGGGCAACGTAGGCCGACGCGATGCCTGCAAACTCCATTTTAAGCGAATCTTTAAACGGCTGAATATGAAAAAGGTTGAGGCTTTTGGAAAGGTCTTTGTCCACAAGGCCGAGCAGGGCGCGCTGCGTCACCGTTTCTTTCGAGGCGGCGAGCGCCGAAAGCTTTTCCCGGCTGCCGTCGAGCAGGGCCTGCAGCGCGCGGGAATAGCGGAGCAGCGCCGCGTCCATCAGGGCGCGTTTGCGGCTCCCCGGCCGGTAGAGCTGCAGCGTGAGCGTTTTATATGCCATGGCGCGACCCCACCCTCACTGTTCGTTTTCGCCTGCGGGTTCCTGCAAAACCGGCCCGCTTTTTGCACGGGGGCGCAGAAAACGCAGCAGAGCCACGGAAAAATCGTCGTCCGGCTTTGCGCCGCAAAGCGTTTCGCCCGCCCGGAGCAGAAGAGTCCCTAGCCTTTCGGCCTCGATATGGGGCTTATAGGCGCCCTGCAAAAACGCCGCGGCCGCCTTGCGCGAAAACCCGTCCGGAATATCGGGAAGCTCCCTGCCGGGCGCGCCGCACAGGAGCGCCGCCGTATCCGCTTCCCGCGCGGAAAGCGACACCGACTGCACGCCGTTCTCTGTTTCGCGCAGCTCCGGCTCCCGCAGCCGCCCGCGCAGCAGAAAAACGGGAGGGGCCATGCGGTATTGCGCCGCCAGCAGGGAGCCGTCGGCGCGCATTTGCGCCACCGCGAACGCCGTGAAGGGCCCGTCAGGCGGCTGCACACGCGAAAGCGCCAGCGCCGCCTCTTCGGGGCTCTGCCCCGCGCGCAGCAGCGAGGAAAGCATGCCCGCGGCAAGCGCGGCGCGCGCGGCGGCGGCCGCGGAGGAGCCGCGCGGAGCCTGCCG
>JAEWAU010000062.1 GCA_023391535.1 Bacillota bacterium
GTGCAGGGGGCGGCGTTTGCCGCCGCGCTGCCGCTCGGCGCGCCGGCTCTGCCGCGCTTTCTGTGGCGGGCGGCGTTCGGAACCGCGGCCGTGGCGGCCGCCTGCCGGCTGGTCCGCGCGCCGGAGGCGGGGGAACGCCCTTGTTACGCGGCGCTCGAGAGCATCTATCAAATGTTTGAGGAAAACGTCGTTCCGCTGCTGCTGGTAAACCCCGAAAACGACCGCATCGAACGGGCCAACCGCGCGGCGCAGGCGTTTTACGGCCGCGGGAAGGAAGAAATCACGGGCCGGGGGTTCCACGAATTCAGCCGGCAGGAAGGCCATGAACTGGAGGAAGCCTGCCGCCTGGTTCACGCGGGGAAAATCTCCGCTCTCCGCACAACCGCCGTGGACGTAAACGGAACGCTCACGGAAGTCGAGATCGACACCGGCCTCCTCCGCGTGGAAGGCCGGGAGCTCGTTTACGCGGCCGTGCACGATATTTCCGGGCGCCTGCGGGAGGAAGCCATGTTCCGCGAACAGGACCACACCCTCCGGCAGCTCATCAACAGCGCCCCGCTCACCATTTACATACAGTCCGAAGGCCGCATCGCCTATATCAACCAGGCAGGGGTCCGGCTGTTCGGCGCGTCTTCGGCCGAAGAGCTGCAGGGCACCCCGGTGGTGGAACATGTGCTCCCCGAATACCGGGAATTCGTGGAGGAACGCATCCGCAATAACAACAGGGATAAGGCGGAGGTTCCCCCCGCGGAGGAAATCTACCGGCGGCAGGACGGCACTTCTCTGTATGTGGAGGTGGAGGCGCTGCCGACGTCTTATATGGAAAAGGACTCCGCCGTTGTGTTCGTGCGGGACCTGACGGCGCGCCGGGAGGCCGAGGGCAAGCGGCTGAAGGTGGAGGCGCAGATCCGCCAGCAGCAGAAGCTGGAGGCCATCGGCACGCTGGCCGGGGGCGTCGCGCACGAGATCAACAATCCGCTCAACGGCATTATGAATTACGCCCAGCTCATCCTGGACGAGTGCGCCGCGCAGCGGCGGGAGCCGGAAGAGGAGAGCACGATCGTCGAGTACGGGAACGAGATCATACGGGAAACCCAGCGCATCTCGGAGATCGTCCGCAGCCTTTTGCAATTCTCGCGGCAGGAAAAGCAGTCCCACAGCTACGCCAGCCTGTACGACATCGTCAACCAGACGATGATGCTCATCAAAACGGTCGTGAAGCGCGACCAGATCCAGCTGGATATCCGGCTCGACGACAATCTTCCGCCCGTGAAGTGCCGCAGCCAGCAGATCCAGCAGGTGCTGATGAACCTGGTGACCAACGCGCGCGACGCGCTCAACGAGAAATACCCCGGCTACGACGAGAACAAGCGCATCGCGGTGCGGTGCAGCGCGTTTGAGTACGCGGAGCGCCGGTGGATCCGGCTGACGGTGGAGGACACCGGCCCGGGCATTGCGCCCGCCGTGCAGGAAAAGATGTTCGAACCGTTTTTCTCCACAAAGCCCAAGGAGCTGGGCACGGGTTTGGGGCTTGCGATCAGCCACGGCATCGTGAAGGACCACCACGGCAGAATCGAAGTGGAAACCCAGATGGGCCGGTACACCCGGTTCATGGTCGTATTGCCGGTGGATAACGGGTGGGACCTGAACGAAAACAAAGAATCGGAAGCAGGCAGGCAGCCGGAAGAAAACAGAAAAGCGGAGGAGCCCGATGAGCAAGGTACTGATTGTTGACGACGAGGCCAGCATCCGCAGCACGCTCTGCGCGTTTTTAAAAAACGCCGGGCACGAAGCGGACGCCGCGGCCGACGCCTTTACGGCCTGCCGGATGTGCGAGCAGAAGGAATACGATATCGTCGTCACCGATATCATCATGCCGCGCATGACGGGCATGGACCTTCTGGAGCGCGTGCGCAATCTTTCCGCCGCCACGCAGATCATCGTGATGACGGGCGAACCCACGGTGGACACGACTATTACGGCTGTGCAGCAGGGGGCGAGCGATTATCTCGTCAAGCCGGTGAGCAAGTTCGACCTGATCAAGGCCGTGAACCACGCCGGGCAGGTGAAGCGGCTTTACGACGAAAAAAAGGAGCTGGAGCGCCAGAAGCAGGCGTATCAGTCGGAGCTCGAACGCGTGGTGGAAACGAAAACGCGGGCGCTTTCGAGCGCGATGCAGGGCATCATTTCGCTGCTCGCCACCGTGGTGGAAACGCGCGACCCCTACACGGCGGGCCATCAGCGCCGCGTGGGCAACCTTTCGGCGGCCGTCGCGTGCCGGATGGGGATGCCGCACCGCACGGTGGAAACCATCCGCATCTGCGGCTATATCCACGATATCGGCAAGATTTCGGTGCCTATCGAGATTCTGTGCAAGCCCGGGCAGCTTTCCGATTTGGAGATGCAGCTCATCCGCGAGCATTCGCAAAAAGGGCAGGAGCTGCTCGCACATGTGAACCTGCCGCCCATTTTCAGCGAGGTGATCTACCAGCACCACGAGCGTTGCGACGGCAGCGGCTATCCGCGCGGCCTGCGCGGCGGCGCAATTTTGCCGGAGGCGCAGGTGATTATGGTTGCGGACGTGGTGGAGGCCATGATGTCGCACCGGCCGTACCGCGCGCCGCTGGGGCTGGACAGGGCGCTGGAGGAAATCTGCGAAGGCGCGGGCACGCGCTTTGCAGCAGGCGTTGTAAACGCCTGCTGCGGGCTGTTCCGTGAGGACCATTATTTGCTCGAGGATACCGAGCATATCGAATATCCGTTCTGATGTGCGTCTCCCGCCCCCAAAAAACGCGGAGGAAAAAAGAAAAACGGTATTGCATATCTTGTGCCTCCGCAGTATAATGGGTCCAACATCTTGTATGTCACGGCAAAAATGCCGCGGCTTTTCTATGCAATGTGTTATGCGAAGAAGCGCGGCGGGGGGCGTCCCCACGGCCCGGCAGGCCGCCCGCGCCGGGCGGAAGGCGGGTTTATTCCAATGGTCATCTGCGGGCTGCAGAAGCTTACGCTGCTGGATTTTCCGGGCAGGGTCGCCTGCACCGTGTTCACGGGCGGGTGCAATCTGCGCTGCCCGTTCTGCCACAACGCGTCGCTGGTGCTTGACGCGCCGGGCGCCGGGCAGGTGGAAGAGGCGGACTTTTTCGTGTTTTTGCAAAAGCGGCGCGGCGTGCTGGACGGCGTGTGCGTTTCCGGCGGGGAGCCGCTGCTGCACCCGGAGCTTCCGGATTTTTTGCGGCGGATCAAAGCGCTGGGCTTTGCCGTTAAGCTCGATACCAACGGCTGTTTCCCGGCCCGGCTCAAAGAGCTTGTGAAAAGCGGGCTGCTCGATTACGTGGCGATGGATATTAAGAGCGCGCCGGAGCGGTATGCACAGGCGGCGGGCGTTCCGGAGCCGGATCTTGCCGCCGTGCGGGAGAGCGTGGATTTTCTGCTTTCCGGCTTTGTGGAATACGAGTTTCGCACCACTGTGGTGCGCGGCCTGCACGACGCGGAAGCCATCCGGGGCGCCGCAGAGTTCATCCGCGGGGCGAAGCGTTATTTCCTGCAGCAGTTTGTGGATTCCGGCGGCCTGATCGGGGAGGGCTTTTCGGCCTTTCCGGCCTCCGAAATGGAGCGGTTCCGGCAGATTGCCGCTTCCTGTGTGCAAACCGCCGCGCTGCGCGGCGTGTAATATGGAGCTTGGTTAAGAGCAGATCGGACTGCGCTGCGAACCTTTTTCCGAAGAGGCCTGAAACGTATGTTACCGTACGCTTCTCGGAATTTACAGGATATACTTCCAGACAAGGAAAAAAGGGAAAAGAAGAAAGGAACCTGTCAACATGTACCAGGTAGTGAAACGGGACGGCGCCGTCGTCGACTTCAACATCTCCAAGATCGCCGCGGCTGTGGCCAAGGCGTTCGAAGCCCTGAACAAGCAGTATAACGCCGATATCATCGACCTTCTGGCGCTCAAGGTGACTTCGGATTACGAGCCGAAGATCAAAGACGGGCGCATCGGCGTGGAAGCGATTCAGGACAGCGTGGAGCAGGTGCTCATCCAGGCGGGGTATGCGGACGTGGCCAAGTGCTATATTCTCTACCGTAAGCAGCGTGAAAAAATCCGCAATATGAAATCTACGATTCTGGATTATAAGCAGATCGTCGACAACTACGTCAAGCTCACCGACTGGCGCGTCAAGGAGAACTCCACCGTCACCTATTCCGTCGGCGGTCTCATCCTCAGCAATTCGGGCGCCATCACCGCCAACTACTGGCTTTCCGAAATTTACGACGACGAAATCGCGAGCGCCCACCGGGACGCGGACATCCATCTGCACGATCTTTCGATGCTCACGGGCTACTGCGCGGGCTGGAGCCTCAAGCAGCTCATTCAGGAGGGCCTCGGCGGCGTGCCGGGCAAGATCACCTCGTCCCCCGCAAAGCACCTGGTTTCGCTGTGCAACCAGATGGTGAACTTTCTGGGCATCATGCAGAACGAGTGGGCGGGCGCGCAGGCGTTCTCCTCGTTCGATACCTATCTCGCCCCGTTCGTGAAGGCCGACAACCTTTCGTACTACGAGGTCAAGAACTGCATCCAGTCGTTCATCTACGGCGTGAACACGCCGAGCCGCTGGGGCACGCAGGCGCCGTTCTCCAACATCACGCTCGATTGGACGGTTCCGGACGATCTCGCGGAACTGCCCGCTCTCGTGGGCGGCAAGGAGATGGATTTCAAGTATAAAGACTGCAAGGCCGAGATGGACATGGTGAACAAGGCGTTCATCGAAACGATGATCGAAGGGGACGCCAACGGGCGCGGCTTTCAGTACCCCATCCCCACCTATTCCATCACGCGTGATTTCGACTGGTCCGAAACCGAGAACAACCGCCTGCTGTTCGAAATGACCTCCAAATACGGCACGCCCTACTTCTCGAACTACATCAACTCCGATATGCAGCCCAGCGACGTGCGCAGCATGTGCTGCCGCCTGCGGCTCGACCTGCGCGAGCTGCGCAAAAAATCCGGCGGCTTCTTCGGAAGCGGCGAAAGCACCGGCTCCGTGGGCGTCGTCACGATCAACATGCCGCGCATCGCGTATCTTTCGGAAAACGAAACGGAATTTTACGCGCGGCTCGACCACATGATGGATATCGCCGCCCGCTCGCTCAAGATCAAGCGCGAGATCATCACGCGGCTGCTGAACGAGGGGCTGTACCCTTACACCAGACGCTATCTCGGCACGTTCGACAACCACTTTTCCACCATCGGCCTTCTGGGCATGAACGAGGCTTGCCTCAACGCGAACTGGATTCACGAGGACCTCACGCACGGGCGGGCGCAGGCATTCACGAAAGACGTGCTGGGCCACATGCGCGGCCGCCTTTCAGATTATCAGGAACAGTACGGCGACCTTTATAACCTCGAGGCTACGCCGGCAGAATCCACATCCTACCGCCTCGCCAAGCACGATGTGGAGAAATACCCCGATATCATCACGGCCTCCGAGCACGGAAAAACGCCGTATTACACAAACTCCTCCCATTTGCCCGTGGGGTACACCGAGGATATTTTCGCGGCGCTGGATATTCAGGACGAGCTCCAGACGCTCTACACTTCCGGCACCGTGTTCCACGCCTTTTTGGGCGAGAAGCTGCCGGATTGGAAGGCGGCGGCCTCGCTTGTGCGCAAGATCGCGGAAAACTACAAGCTGCCGTACTACACGCTTTCGCCTACGTATTCCATCTGCAAAAACCACGGGTACCTGGCGGGCGAGCAGTTCACCTGCCCCGAATGCGGGGGCCCCGCTGAGGTTTACAGCCGCATCACGGGCTATTACCGCCCGGTGCAGAACTGGAACGACGGCAAGGCGGAGGAATACCGCGAGCGCAAGCTTTACGATCCGCTGCATTCCACGCTCAAGCATCCGAAGCGCGCACAGGCCGCGCCGGAGCAGGCCGCGGCCGCTTCGGAAGAGGGCGTTTACCTCTTTACCACCAAGGCCTGCCCGAACTGCCGCGCCGCCAGATCTTTCCTCGACGGCGCCGGCGTAGGCTACCGCACAGTGGACGCGGATGAAAACGCAGAGCTGGTGCGCTCCTTCGGCGTGATGCAGGCGCCCACGCTCATTGTGGCGCGCGGCGGCGAGGTATCCCGCTACGCCAACGCCTCCAACATCAAGAAGTATGCCGAGGATTTCTGCCGCGCGTGAGCGGCGGCCCTGCGCAGGATGTGCTGAAAAAATCCGCCTCAAAGCCTTTTTCCGGTGGGCTTTGGGGCGGATTTTGCATGCCGGGCACACTGCTCTTGGCTTTTTTCGCGCCGAATGGTATAATAGGCGCAGGAGACCCCCTACCCCTCGGGTGGGGGCCTGACTTTTTGGAGCGGGCGGCCCGCCCGCTTCGCCGGGAGAACAGGAAAATGGAATCTTGCGATAAAGCGGAAGTTCTGAATATGCTCAAAACCTCGCGGGGGCAGCTGGAGGCGGTAATCCGGATGGTGGAAAACGACCGCTACTGTGTCGATATCTCCAAGCAGATTCTCGCCGTGCAGGCCCAGCTCAAAAAGGCCAACCTCAAGGTCATCGACCAGCACATCAAGCACTGCGTCCGGCAGGCCTTTTCCGAAGGGCACGGGGACGAAAAGGTGGATGAAATTATCCTGCTGCTGGATAAATACGTGAAGTAAACCGGGCAGAAACGCGCGCGGGGCGCAAAAAAGGCTTGCGGGCAAAACGCCCGCAAGCCTTTTTTCACTCTTTCCGCCGGATTTTGCGGAGATCAGGCCACGTCGTAGCCCTGATCCTCAATGGCAGTGCGGATGGCATCCATATTTACCTGCGCGGGGTCGTAGGATACCGTAACCTTCTTTTCCTCCAGGCTGACTTCCACGCTGTCCACGCCCGCGAGGACGCCGACGGCCGTTTTCACCGCGTGCACGCAGTGATTGCACGACATACCGTTTACGTTGAGCGTCGTTGTTTCCTTTGCCATCATGAATTCCTCCGTTTGTTTGTTTAATTTGATTTCTTCCTGCGAATGGATAGAAGCTTCTTCCGGTGCGGGCGCTTGCGCGGCCCTGCGCGGGCGGAAGGAGCGTGCGTCCATCGGGCGGCAGCGCTTGAGGCTCAGGGAGTTCGTAACCACCGACACCGAGCTGAATGCCATCGCCGCGCCCGCGATCATGGGGTTGAGAAAGCCGAGAGCGGCGAACGGAATGCTGATGCTGTTATAGAAGAATGCCCAGAACAGGTTCTGCCGGATCTTGCGCATGGTGGCGCGCGAAAGGCGGATGGCGGCGGGGATGGTACGCAGGTCGCCGCGCATCAGCGTGATGTCCGCGGCCTCGATGGCCACGTCCGTGCCGGTGCCGATGGCGAAGCCGATATCCGCCGTGGCAAGCGCCGGGGCGTCGTTGATGCCGTCGCCCGCCATGCCCACGGTTTTGCCCGCCCGGCGGAGCGTTTCCACCTCCTCCGCCTTGCGCTCGGGCAGCACCTCGGCCAGCACGTGCGCAATGCCCGTCTGCCGGGCAATGGCCTGCGCCGTGCGCCGGTTGTCGCCCGTAATCATCAAAACATCCACGCCCATCGCGCGGAGCTCCGCCACGGCCTCCGCCGCGTGCTCCTTCACGGTATCGGCCACGGCCACCGCCGCCGCGGGCGCGCCGTCCACCGCCATCAGCATGGCGGTTTTGCCGTCGCTTTCCAGGCGCTCCAGCAGCCCCTCGCAGCCGGAAAAGTCCAGGCTCTGCTCCTGCATGAGCCGCCGCGTGCCGAGCAGCACCGTTTTGCCGCGCACTGCGGCCCGCACGCCCCGCCCGGGAATGGCCTCGAACGCATCCGGCTCCGGAATATTTTTAAGCTTTCGTTCGCCGTGTTCGGCCACGGCCGCGCCCAGCGGATGCTCGGAGCGCTTTTCCGCGGCGGACGCGAGAAGCAGAAGCTCATCGGCGTTTCTGCCGAAAAGCGGGAGAAAATCCGTCACCTCGGGGCGCCCGTTCGTGAGGGTGCCGGTTTTATCCAGCACCACGGCGTCGAGCTTGCAGGCGGTTTCCAGGTATTCGCCGCCCTTGATGAGAATGCCGTTTTCTGCGCCCTTGCCGGTGCCCACCATGATGGCTGTGGGCGTGGCCAGCCCCAGCGAGCACGGGCAGGCGATCACGAGCACCGCCACGGCGTTCATGAGCGCGCGGCTTACGTCCCGCGTGGCGAACAGCCACGCCAGGAACGTTACGGCGGCGATGCCGATCAC
Organism: Bacillota bacterium; assembly: GCA_023391535.1. Classification (GTDB taxonomy): domain Bacteria; phylum Bacillota; class Clostridia; order Oscillospirales; family Ethanoligenentaceae; genus JAEWAU01. Next base: position 8,233 of record JAEWAU010000062.1, read on the forward strand.
GACCGGGACGAACACGCCCGCCGCCTTGTCCGCGACCTTCTGGATCGGGGCCTTGGAGCCCTGCGCGTCTTCCACCATGCGGACGATCTGCGCGAGCACCGTATCCTTACCCACCTGCGTGGCCTCAAACCGGAAGGAGCCGTTTTTGTTGAGCGTGGCGCCGATGCAAGAATCGCCCGCGTGCTTTTCCACCGGCAGGCTTTCTCCCGTGAGCATGGATTCGTCCACGGAGGACGCGCCTTCGAGAATTTTGCCGTCCACGGGAATCTTTTCGCCGGGGCGTACCACCACGATGTCGCCGGGCTGGACCTCTTCGGCGGGGATATCCTGCTCCGCGCCGCCGCGCAGCACGCGCGCGGTTTTGGCGCCCAGGCTCAGAAGCTCGCGGATGGCGTCCGAAGTGCGGCCGTTTGCCGCCCCCACCATATATTTTGCGAGCAGAATTAGCGGG
>JAEWAU010000065.1 GCA_023391535.1 Bacillota bacterium
GGCCCGCCCCTCTTACGTCGGCCCCGGCCCCCCCCCCCGCCGCTATTTGTTCCGGGCGGAAAATCATACGGATTCTCACACGGCGTGCGGGAAAATTCCCGCTAAAGCCAATAGAGTAAGCGTGATACGAATTTCCAGTAAGAGCTATGAGCCGCTTTCGAAGCCGAGAATCGATTATAATTCGTTTTCATCCCGTTTGCGTGTATGCGCGCGCCGAAAACTGCGTAAACTGATGCTGCGCCGCGCAAACGCGCGGCGTTTTGTGTGAATTTCCGATCAAACCGCGGATAAAAGCCGTGCCGCAGCCCTGCGTGAAGTTTTGACATGGTTTTTACCCGTTTTTGAATCGGAGATTCGGAGCATCCGTTTTTTTGCAGCGGAGGTGCTGAACATGCCGGAAAACGCAAAACAAAACAGCCGCCCGAACCGGTACTATGCCGGGCACACGCGTGCCTCCTACACGGCCGGGCTCGGCTACCACGCGCGCCCCTACGAGGGCAGCCCGACCTTCAAGGACATGGTGAAGCGGGCGGAACAGACGATGACCGATACCGCGTTCAAGGACTGAGCGCGCGGAACAGCCGAAAGGGCGGCGCGGAGGGAGCCCGTTCCCTCCGCGCCGCGCCGTCCTCCGGCATTTCCCTTTGTGGCTTATGATTCTCACATTCTGCTTATAAGCTGCACTCAAGCTGGCAGTCACAAGGTTCCTTTTCGGAAAGCTCCTTATTATATTCGGCCGCTTCACTGCAGCCCATCGCGCGGTAAAAAGCCTGGCTCTCCACCGCAGAATGCGCTGAGATATATAATTTTTTTGCGCCGTGGGCTTTCGCCCATTTTTTTGCCATAGAAAACAATTCTTTTCCGAGCCCTTTTCCACGCATATCCTGTGAAACATGGATATTGGATAAATCTACATATTCCTTTTCCTTGCCAAACAAATTCGGTTCCACACACACAAAGCCTTTTAGCTCTCCGTTATAAAAAGCTCCTGCCGTAAACCCGTTTATCCGGATGATATTTCTTAAATATTGAACCAGTTCCCGATACTCCCGCTCCGTCCAATCATCGACAAACGCAATATCCCGGATAAGCCATTCACCGTCGATTTTTCTCCAGCACTTCGTTACTTTCTGCGTCCTACGAAAATCGGCAAATAATGCGCGGTTCATTTCATTTACGCATAGTTCTCTATATTGAATCATTTTGCTTTTACCCCGCCCGATATAAATAGCGCATCCTGCCTCAAAAAACGCCGAATCCCCATTCCGGTTTTTGCTCCGGCGCGCCGGAAAAGCGGGATCAGGACGGCTCGCCGTCCTCTTCCCCGTTTTGCATGCGGCGCGAAAATTCCCGGCGCAGCTGGCGGAAACGCTCGCTCGAAAGCCGCTCGCCGCCCTCGGGGACGATGCCCGCCACCTCCACGGCCTTCGCGTTCATCCAGAGCTGCGGCGTGAGGAGCAGCTCGTAGCCCATGCCGTTATCCGAAAGCCACTCGAACATCGGCCGGCGCGGGAAGGCGTAGGTGCCCAGAATCGCCATGATGGTGCCGCCGTGCACGAGCAGGGCCGCCGTGGAGGTTCCCGCGCGCAGCATCCGGTCCACGATCCTTTCAAAGGCCGCGCAGCTGCGCAGCGCGAAATCCCGGGAGCTTTCGCCGTGGGGCGGGGCCTCCACGCCGCCGCCGGACGCCCAGCGCCGGTAATCAGGGTCGTTTTTGAGCTCCTCGAAGGTTTTGCCCTCGTAATCGCCGAAATCGCATTCGGCAAGCTCCGGCACGACCTCCGGCTCCTCGTTTGGGTAAAGGATGCGGAAGGTCTGCAGACAGCGCTTTTTCGGGCTTGCGAAATAGAGTTCGGCGGCGGGATATTCGCAGGAGCGGGCAAGCTCGGCAAGCTTTTCCGCGCCCTCCTGCGAAAGGGGTTCGTCCAGGCGCCCCACGTAGCGTCCCTCGCTGTTGGCCTGCGTCAGCCCGTGGCGCAGCAGATAAATATGATAGGCTTTCAAGCAAACGACCTCCTGCAGTATTTTCGTTTTCTGCTCTGAATCCATTCCGCAGGCTCCCGGTTCCCCCTGCCCGAAGCGCCGGCCCGTGCCGGGCGCCGCGCGCGGACGGAGTTTTCGCGGGTTTGCGCGGAAAATCGACCGAAGTTTTCGAATTTCGTCGGAATCCGCTTTACATCATGGGGAGCTTATACTATAATTATACCACATGTTTAATTTTTGGGGGGCGGATTTCCCATGCGGCGAGATTTTCCGCGCATTTTGACCCTTTTGCGAAAAGAGAAGGGCATCAGCCAGAAGCAGGCTGCGGGCGATTTGGGCATCTCGCAGGCATTGCTCTCGCATTATGAAAAAGGAATCCGCGAGTGCGGGCTCGACTTTGTGGTGAACGCCGCCGAATACTACGGCGTTTCGTGCGATTACCTGCTGGGGCGTTCGCCCGAGCGTTCGGGCGCCGTCCTCTCGGTGGAGGACATCCCCGAGCCCGACGCGGCCGGCAAGGAGAACATCTACCGCGGCAGCCTGCTGCCCACGCTGAACAAAAAGCTCATCGCAAACTCCCTGAACATCCTCTACGACCTGCTCCAGAAGGCGGGCAGCCGCGAGCTCACCTCCGAGGTTTCCGATTACCTCATGACGGCCGTCTACAAGATGTTCCGGACGCTCTACAGCGCAAACCCCAAAAATCCCGCCGGGCTGTTCGCCGCGGAGGCGCCGGTATATCAGGCGCTTTCCTCCGCCGCCATGAGCATCGGGGAGATGAAGGCGCTCTGCACCGCGCAGGGCGTGCAAACCGAAGGCATCGTGCCCTTCTCCTCGCCCGAAAAGCTTGCCATGAGCTCCGAAACCATCGCGCAGGAGTACCCGCTGTTCGCCTCCTCGCTTTCGAACCTCATCAAAACCGTGGAGACGCTTATGGGCGCGCGGCGCAAATAATGCGCGGCGCAAAACAAAAACAAACGGGTTCCCGGAGCGTCTGCCCGGGAGCCCGTTTTTTCGCGCCGTTTTAACGGCCGATATCGTGCCGGTAAAACATGCCGTCGAACCGGATCTTCGCCGCACCGGCGTAAGCCTTTTCCAGCGCCTGCGCCAGCGTGGGCGCCGTTGCGGTAACGCCCAGCACCCGCCCTCCGGAAGTGACGAGCGCCCCGTCCCTGCGCTCGGTGCCCGCGTGGAACACGGAGACGCCCTCGACGGCCTCCGCTTCCTCGATGCCCGTGATGGGCTTGCCCGTTTCGTACCGCTCCGGGTAGCCGCCGGACGCGGCCACCACGCAGGCCGCCGCGCCGTCGTCCCACTCCACGGGCTGGGATTCCAGCCGCCCGTCGATCACGGCGTCCACGATATCGAGCAGGTCGGTTTTGAGCCGCGGCAGCACCACCTGCGTTTCGGGGTCGCCGAACCGGCAGTTGTATTCGATCACTTTGGGGCCTTCGGGCGTGAGCATCAGGCCGAAATAGAGGCAGCCTTTAAACGGGCAGCCCTCGGCGTTCATCGCATGCAGCGTGGGCAGGAAGATCGTTTCCATGCAGACCCGCGCGATTTCGGGCGTGTAACAGGGGTTTGGGCTGATGGTGCCCATGCCGCCGGTGTTGAGGCCCGTGTCGCCGTCCCCCGCGCGCTTGTGGTCCTTGGAAGAGACCATGGGCTTGAGGGTTTCGCCATCGGTAAACGCCAGCACCGAAACCTCGGGGCCGGTGAGGAATTCCTCCACCACCACGCGGTTCCCCGAAGCGCCGAAGACCTTTTCCTCCATGATGGAATGCAAGGCCTCGCGCGCCTGCGTCTCGTTCTGTGCGATGACGACGCCCTTGCCCAGCGCCAGCCCTTCCGCTTTGATCACGGCGGGGTAGCGCCCGCGCTCCCGGATAAAGCCAAGCGCGCGCGCGGGATCGCCGAACACCTCGTAGCCCGCCGTGGGGATGCCGTATTTGCGCATCAGCTCCTTGGCGAACACCTTGCTGCCCTCGATGCGCGCGGCGGCTTTGTCCGGCCCGAACGCGCGGATGCCCGCGGCGCCGAGCTCGTCCACAAGGCCGAGCGCCAGAGGATCGTCCGGTGCGACGAACACGAGGCCCACCCCGCGCTCCTTCGCGAAGGCGACCAGGCCGGGAAGATCCTTCGCGCCGATCGGAACGCAGGCGGCCAGCCGCGCGATTCCGCCGTTGCCCGGCGCGCAGTAGATCTTTCCGGCCCGGGGGCTTTCGCTGAGCTTTTTGACGACGGCGTGCTCGCGCCCGCCTCCGCCCACAACCAGGATATCGATCTTTTCCCCCTGCGGCGCCTTTGCGCCGGAAGTATGGATTTCGGACATCCGCGTTTCCTCCCGATACGAATATCCGGTTCCGGATGCGGATTTTCACCCGCAGCCGAACCGGAAACCCGCAATACCGTCCGGGGGGGGGGGGGGGGGGGGGGGGGGGGGCGGGGCGGGGGGGGGGTGGT
>JAEWAU010000120.1 GCA_023391535.1 Bacillota bacterium
TTTTGGGGGGGGAGTTGCGGGGCCCCGCCGCTTGGGGGGCGGCCGCCCCCGGCCTGAGTTTCGGGAACCTCCTTGCGCTGTGCCGGGCGGCCCGCCCGCGCGGCTTTTGCGGCGCCCTGCTCCTCGATGAGGCGGTAGAGGCATTCCACGGCGTCCGAAAGGCCACCCAGGCGGTCGATGAGGCCCTCCTTCACGGCGGCCTTGCCGTCGAGCACGGTGCCGACGTCCAGCACCAGTTCGCCGTTGTTCATCATCAGTTCCCGGAAGCGTTTGGCCGTGATATGGGAATTGTCGCTCACAAACTTGATGATGCGGTCCTGCATCTTATAGAAGTAGCCCAGGGTTTGCGGAACGCCCACGATGAGCCCGTTCATGCGCACGGGGTGGATGGTCATGGTGGCGGTGGGCGCAATGAACGAGCGCCGGCAGGAGACGGCCAGCGGCACGCCGATGGAGTGCCCGCCGCCCAGCACCAGCGATACGGTGGGCTTTTTCATGGTGGCGAGAAGCTCCGCGATAGCGAGGCCCGCCTCCACGTCGCCCCCCACGGTGTTGAGGATGATGAGCAGGCCCTCGATTTCGGGGTCCTCGTCCACGGCGATGATCTGCGGGATGACGTGTTCGTACTTGGTGGTCTTATTGTTGGGCGGCAGAATGAAATGCCCCTCGATCTGCCCGATCACCGTGAGGCAGTGGATGGGATGCCGCCCGCGCGCCATGGTGACGGAGCCGGTTTCGAGGATCTGCCGCACCTGCGGGTCGATTTCCGGCGGCAGATCGTCCCCCGCGGGGGAATCCGGTTCCGGCTGCGCCGGTTCGCCGGGAAATTCCGAAGGATAGTACGGTTCCGGAGCGCCGCTTTCCGCGAAGCCCTCCGAAACCGACCGGTTTCCGCGTTTTTCTTCCGCGCTCCGCGCGTTCTTCTTCTCTTTTTTACCCTTTGCATGCGCCATCAATATGCCCCCTGCCGACCGGAAGATTACCGGCCAAAGAGCCGGCAATCTTTATTATGGCCGGTTTTCGGGCGGCTCATGCGGACTTTCGGCGTCCGAGCCTTCCAGCTCGCGGATGGCGGCTTCCGTTTCCTCGGGCCCGGCGCCGGTGAGGTCGTGGTAGAACTCTAGCGCGTCCTCGCGCAGGCCCCTGCTGAGCAGGCCGCGCAAAACGGCTTTCTGCTCGGCGCCAACAGGGTCTTTTTCCTCCGCGCCGAGCTTTTCGGCGATGCGGTCGAGCGTGTCGTGCATATGGCTGACGTGCGAAAGCAGGGCGACCATCCAGACGATGATCAGAACAAAGCCGCAGAACCCAAGGAAAGCGAACAGGTTTTCCATAACCGTTCCTCCTCTTCCCGGCCGGCGCGCGGCGCCTTTCAGCGCAGCCCGTCGAGGATTTTCACAGCGCTTTCGGCCTCCTCGGGGGAGGCGCCGGTGAGGTCGCGGTAGAGCAGCAGCGCGTCCGGGCGCCGGTCCTGATCGATGAGGGTGCGGATGCGCCGCGCGTCCTTCGCGGAAATGGAGGCCGGGCCGCCCAACGCTTTGGCGATGCGCTCCGTGCGCTCGTTTAAGCGGCTCAGCTGCGCCGAAACGCTGATCGCCCAGAAGAGGATCAGGAGAAGCGGGAAAACAACGAGCAGAAACAGGCCGTCCATATCCGAACACCCTTTCGCGTCATAAAGTTTTCCGGAAAAGGCTTTACTGCACGGCCACCGGCTCCACGGACGCGGCGGCGGGCGCCGTCTGCGCCGATTTCTGCTGCGCGAGCGCGATGCGGGCGTTCGCGAGCATGAGCTTGATGCGGTTTTCCTGATTGATGCGCGTGGCGCCGGGATCGTAATCGATGGCGACAATGTTCGCCCCGGGGTTGCGCTCGCGGATGGCGCGGATCATGCCCTTGCCCACCACGTGGTTCGGAAGGCAGCCGAAGGGCTGCGCGCAGATGATGTTGGGCGTGCCCGAATGAACGAGTTCAAGCATCTCGCCCGTGAGCAGCCAGCCCTCGCCCATCTTGTTGCCGTAGCCGAGGTAGCCGCGCACGAGCTCCTTGATATGGTCGAACGTTTCCGGCGGGCGGAAGCGCGGGTAGCGCCGCACGGTTTCGATCAGCTCGCGCTGCCGGTCCTTGAGGATGCGCTCGAGAAGAGAGCTGACCGCGTGCTTGAGATGGTGGCCGCCGTAGAGGACGGGGTCCACCACGCGGTTATCCACCTTGAAGATGACGAAATCGAGAAGGCCCGGCACCACCGGCTCCACGCCCTCCGAAAGCAGGAACTGCTCGAGGTTGTTGTTCCCGAGCGGCGCGTACTTGATGTAGATTTCGCCCACCACGCCCACGCGGATTTTTTCGGGGCCCTGCTGCGGCAATGCGGCGAAATCGGCGCAGATACGGTCCATATTCGCGCGCACATGCTTGTATTTGAGATTTTTCGGCTGCTTGTATTCCTCCGTGAGGCGGGAGATCCACCCATCGAGCAGGCGGTCGGTATCGCCCTTTTTCACCTCGTAGGGGTGGCACTGGTTGGCAAGCAGCGTGAGCAGGTCGCCGTACAGCATAGCGTAAACGATGCGGCGGCCGAGATTGTAGTTGAGCTTGAAGCCGGGGTTCTTTTCGAGCCCAGAAAGGTTGAGCGAGATGACGGGCACCTGCGGGTAGCCGGCGCGTTCGAGCGCCTTGCGCAGCAGGTGGATGTAGTTCGAGGCGCGGCAGCCTCCGCCCGTCTGCGTGATGACGAGCGCCACCTTGTTTATATCGTAGCGGCCGCTTTCGAGCGCGTCGAGAAACTGCCCGATGACGAGCAGGGCGGGGTAGCAGGAATCGTTATGGACGTTGCGCAGCCCTTCCTCCACGATATTCCGGTTGTTTGTGGTGAGCAGCTCCATATGGTAGCCGTCGAGCCGGAAGGCGTTGCGCATCAGCGTAAAATGCGCCGGAAGCATCATGGGCATGAGGATCGTATATTCTTTTTTCATCTCCTTGGTGAAAAGGAGCCTGCCGGATTTATCGTAAACCAGTTTTGCCATGGATACCTCATCCTTTCACCGCCGGCCGGGGAAACCGCCCCGGGTGAAGCGGCCGGATTCCTGTGTTCGAAACGTCAGGCGCCTTTTGCCGCGCCGCTTTCCGTGCCCTCGCGCGAATCCATCGCCGCGAGGAGGCTGCGGATGCGGATACGGACGGCGCCGAGATTGGCGATCTCGTCGATTTTGATCTGCGTGTAGAGCTTGCCGCCCCGTTCGCAGATTTCGCGCGCCTCGTCGGTGGTGATGGCGTCCACCCCGCAGCCGAAGGAAACAAGCTGAATCAGCTCCGTTTCGGGGCGGGAGGTGACGAAATCGGCCGCCGCGTAAAGCCGCGCGTGGTAGGTCCACTGATTGAGGACGTGGCGGTCCTGCAGATGCCCGAGGTGGGCGACGCTGTCCTCCGAAACGACCACCATGCCGTAGGAGGTGAGCAATCCATCGATGCCGTGGTTGATCTCCGGGTCGATGTGATAGGGGCGGCCCGAAAGCACCGCCACGCGTTTGCCGTTGGCCTTTGCAAACTCCAGCGCGCGCTCGCCCTCGCGGCGCACCGAGGCCGTATAGTCTTTATATTCCGCGTAGGCGGCCTTTGCCGCCGCCTTCACCTCCCGCGGGGAGACGCCGAACTCGCGCCCGAAAAAGCCCGAGGCCGCCTTGACAAAGCCGGAAGGCCGGTCGAGATCGAAATAGGGGGTGAAGTAGCGCGCGTCTTTGAGGCGCGCCACGTTTGCCGCGAGCAGCTCGGGGTAATAGGCGACCACCGGGCAGTTGTAGTGGTTATCCGACCGGTGCTCGTCGAAATTGTAGGGCATGCAGGGGTAAAAGATGGTATCCACGCCCGCGTCGAGCAGCGCCTCGATGTGGCCGTGCGCGAGCTTGGCGGGGTAGCAGACCGTATCCGAGGGAATGGTGTACTGCCCGGAGATATAGAGCCGCCGGCTCGATTCGGGCGAAACCACGACCTCGAAGCCGAGCTTTGTGAGAAACGTGTGCCAGAACGGCAGATTTTCGTACATGTTGAGCGCCAGCGGCAGCCCGATTTTGCCGCGCGGGCCGGAAACGGACTTGTAGGAACGCAGTTTATCGTATTTGTATTTGTAGAGGTTCGGAAGCGGCTCCTGCTTTTTGCCGCCCACGGGGCGGTCGCACCGATTGCCGCTGATGTAGCGGCGGCCGCCGTCGAAGGTGTTGACGGTGAGCGGGCAGTGGTTGCCGCACAGGCCGCAGTTGGCCGTTTTGGTGGCGTGCGTGAAGTTTAAGAGCGCCTCCGGCGTGAGCAGCCCGGAACGCTGCGCGGCGCGCGCCGCGCCGTGCGCCGCGGACTGCTCTTTGGCGTAGAGCGCCGCGCCGTAGGCGCCCATGAGGCCCGCGATGGCGGGGCGCGTCACCTCGGCGCCGATTTCGCGCTCGAAGCTGCGCAGCACGGCGTCGTTGTAGAATGTGCCGCCCTGCACCACGATATGCCGCCCGAGCTGGGAGGGCGAGGAGGCGCGTATGACTTTATAGATGGCGTTTTTGACCACGCTCAAAGAAAGGCCTGCCGAAATATCGGAGACGTCGGCGCCGTCCTTCTGCGCCTGCTTGACGGAGGAATTCATGAACACCGTGCACCGCGTGCCGAGCTGCACCGGATGCTTGGCGAAGATGCCGAGCTTCGCAAAATCCTTGACCGAGTAGCCCAGCGCCTTGGCGAAGGTTTCGATGAACGAGCCGCAGCCCGAGGAGCACGCCTCGTTGAGCATTATGGAATCCACCGCGCCGCCGCGGATTTTGAAGCATTTGATATCCTGCCCGCCGATATCGAGAATGAAATCGACGTCCGGCTGGAAATGGCGGGCGGCGGTGTAGTGCGCCACCGTTTCCACCAGGCCGTAATCCACGCCGAACGCGCTGCGGATGAGGTCCTCGCCGTAGCCCGTAACCGCCGCGCCGCGGATATCGGCGCCGGGGCAGGTTTCGTAGAGGCGGCCGAGCTGCTCCTTCACCACGGAAACGGGGTTGCCCAGGTTGGAGGCGTAATACTGGAACAGGATGTTGTCGTTTGTATCGACGAGCACGAGCTTGGTGGTGGTGGAGCCGGCGTCGATGCCGAGCCACGCGGGGCCGCGGTAGGAGGCCGGGTCCGCGTAACCCGCCGTGCAGGCGCCGTGGCGCTCGCAAAACGCCTCGTACTCCTCCTCGCTTTCAAAAAGCGGCGGGAGGCTATCCGTATGTGTAACGCGGTTGCGGGAATCCTCAAGGCTTGCGAGCAGCTCGTCGAAACCGCGCGGCTCGAGCTTGGCGGCGTGCAGCGCCGCGCCCATCGCCACAAAATAGGCGGCGTTTTCGGGGAAAAGCGCGTTTTCCGGCGGCAGGCGCAGCGTTTCCACGAAACGGCGGCGCAGCTCCTTCTGGAAAAAGAGCGGCCCGCCCAGAAACGCGACGCGCCCCGTGATGCGCCGCCCCTGCGCGAGTCCCGCGACAGTCTGCTCCACAACGGCCTGGAAGATGGAGGCCGCGATGTCCTCGCGGCGCGCGCCCTGATTAAGCAGCGGCTGGATATCCGACTTTGCGAACACGCCGCAGCGCGACGCGATGGAATAGATCTTCTCGTGATGCGCGGCAAGCTCGTCGAGCTCGTCGGGCGTGACGCCGAGCAGCGTGGCCATCTGGTCGATGAACGCGCCGGTGCCGCCCGCGCAGGTGCCGTTCATGCGCTCCTCGAGCCCGCCGGTGAAGAAGATGATCTTGGCGTCCTCACCGCCCAGCTCGATGACGGCGTCGGTGCCCGGCAGGAAACGGTCCACCGCGCCGGCGGTGGCGAACACCTCCTGCACGAAATCGATGCCGCACGCTTTGGCGACGCCCAGCCCCGCCGAGCCTGTGACGGCCACGCGCACCTGCTTGCCCGCAAGCTCCCCGGCGCACTGGCGGAGCATTTCGTCCGCCTTTTCGCGCACGCGGGAAAGGTGCCGCTCGTAGCGCTTAAACAGGATGTTGTATTTTTCGTCCATAACCACCACTTTGACGGTGGTGGAGCCGATGTCGATTCCAATAGTATAGTTCATGCAAAAAGTTCTCCCGCGGCGCGCGCGCCGCCTTTCGGACATTCCGCGGAAACTGATTTCCGACGGCCGCTGTTTACCGATACTATCATAATTATAGCACAGCGCGGAAAGCTGTCAATCGGAAGGCCTTCGGAAGCGGAAAGGGAGGAAGAAAGCGGAAGCCTCCGGCCGGGCGGAAAATGCGGAAAACGCCGCCCGCGCCTGTGTCAAGGGTTTGACAATCATCCCCTTTTGTTTTAAAATAATAAGACTGATATTGCGGAAATGGGCCGCATGCCGCCGGAACTGCTTTGGGCAAAAACGGGGGCGGCGGAGCCGGCCCGCAATTCGGATCGGACCGAACGCGATGCGTAAAGGAGCTGCGCGATGGGTTACACGCTTGCACAGAAAATCATTCATTCCCACCTCGTTTCGGGGGATATGACGCCGGGCACGGAAGTTGGCATCCGGATCGACCAGACGCTGACGCAGGACGCCACGGGCACCATGGCATACCTGGAATTCGAGGCAATGGGGCTGCACAGAGTTAAAACCGAGCGCTCCGTCGCTTACATCGACCATAACACCCTGCAGACGGGGTTTGAAAACGCCGACGACCACCGGTATATCCAGACGGTGGCCAAAAAGCACGGCATCTGGTTCTCGCGCCCGGGCAACGGCATCTGCCATCAGGTGCACCTCGAGCGGTTCGGGCGGCCGGCCGCAACGCTCATCGGCTCCGATTCGCACACACCCACGGGCGGCGGCCTCGGCATGCTCGCGATGGGCGCGGGCGGGATGGATGTGGCCGTGGCCATGGGCGGCGGCCCCTACTATATCCCCATGCCCCGCATGGTGAAGGTGAAGCTCACGGGGCGTTTGCGCCCGTGGGTTTCGGCCAAGGATATCATTCTGGAGGTGCTGCGGCGGCTCACCGTGCGCGGCGGCGTGGGCAGGATCGTCGAATACGGCGGCGAGGGTATTCTCGGCCTTTCGGTGCCGCAGCGCGCCACCATCGCCAACATGGGCGCCGAGCTGGGGGCCACCACCTCCATCTTCCCCTCCGACGACGTGACGCTTGCGTTTTTGAAGGCGCAGGGGCGCGAAAAGGATTGGACGGAGTTGCTGCCCGACGGCGACGCGCGCTACGACGAACAGGTGGAGATCGACCTTTCGGCCCTCGACCCGCTGGCCGCGAAGCCGCACAGCCCCGACAACGTGGAGACGGTGCGCGGCATCGGGCCCATCAGGGTGGACCAGGTGTGCATCGGTTCGTGCACGAACTCCTCGCTCTACGACATGATGCGCGTTGCGTCCATCCTGCGCGGCAACCGCGTGCATCCGGGCGTGTCGCTCGTGATCGCCCCGGGCTCGCGGCAGGTGTTCAACATGATCGCGCAAAACGGCGCGCTGGCGGATATGATCGCGGCGGGCGCGCGCATTCTCGAGTGCGCCTGCGGCCCCTGCATCGGCATGGGGCAGGCGCCCTGCTCGGGCGGCGTTTCACTGCGCACCTTCAACCGCAATTTCGAGGGCCGCAGTGGCACGGCGGACGCAAAGGTCTACCTCGTCAGCCCCGAAACGGCGGCGGCCTCCGCGCTTTCCGGCGTTCTTACGGACCCGCGCACGCTCGGCAGCGAGCCGGAAATCCGCCTGCCGGAGAGCTTCCTTGTAAACGACAACATGGTGGAGGCGCCGGCCGCCGAGGCCAAGGCCGCGGAGCTCACCGTGCTGCGCGGGCCGAACATCAAACCGTTCCCGCAAAGCGCGGCGCTCTCCGACGAAATAGAGGCGCCCTGCCTGCTCAAGGTGGGCGACAACATCACCACCGACCATATCATGCCCGCGGGCGCAAAGCTGCTGCCCTACCGCTCCAACATCCCGAAGCTTTCGGAATTCTGCTTCACGCGCTGCGACCCGGATTTTCCCGCCCGCGCCAAGGCGGCGGGCAAAGGCATCATCGTGGGCGGCGCGAATTACGGGCAGGGCTCCTCGCGCGAACACGCGGCGCTGGTGCCGCTCTATCTGGGCATCCGTGCCGTGGCGGCGAAATCCTTCGCGCGCATCCACATGGCGAACCTCGTGAACGCCGGCATTTTGCCGCTCACGTTCGAAAACGAGGACGATTACGACAAGATCGGCCTGGGCGACGCCCTTTCACTGCGCGGCGTGCGCGCTTCGCTTGCCGAAAACCGGCCGCTTACTCTTCACAACGAGACGACCGGGGCGGAAATCCCTATGCGGTACGAGCTTTCGGCCCGCCAGAGGGACATGCTCCTCGCGGGCGGGCTGATCAACTTTACGCGGGACCGTGCGGAGGGGAAATAACCTTAAATAATGCGTTGCGCGCCCCCGTATTTCGCAGCGTTTGAGTTTGAACTTTTTGAACTTCGGGAAGGGATGTGCAGATTGATGGACGAGAGGACAAGCCAGATCAAAGCCGCCGCCGCGCATTTTGAAAAAGTGCTGGAAAGCCAGCTCGCGCGCGTGGACCGCATGAAAGCGCAAAAGGGATTTTTGGATTACGCGCAGCTGAAACCCATCGTAATCGGCGTGTGCGGGGGCGACGGCATCGGGCCCGTCATCACGGCCGAGGCCGCGCGCATTCTCAAAGAATTGCTGGCGGGCCCGGAGGCCGAGGGCAAAGTGGAGTTTCGCGACATCGAGGGTCTCACCATCGAAAACCGCGTCAAAGTGGGCAAGGCTATTCCGGACGACGTGCTCGATGAGCTCAAAAAGTGCCACGTCATCCTCAAGGGGCCGACCACCACGCCCCGCGCGGGCGACCCGTGGCCAAATATCGAAAGCGCGAACGTGGCTATGCGCCGCGAGCTGGACCTGTTCGCCAACGTGCGCCCCGTACGCGTGCCCGAAAAGGGCATCGACTGGACGTTTTTCCGCGAGAACACGGAAGGCTCCTACGTGCTGGGCAGCAGCGGCGTGCAGGTGAACGACGACCTCGCCTTCGATTTCACCGTAACCACCGCGCAGGGCACCGAGCGCATCGCACGGCTGGCCTACGAATACGCGCGCAAGAACGGCAAGAACCGCGTTTCCATCATCACCAAGGCAAACGTTGTGAAGACCACCGACGGCAAGTTCCTGCGTATCTGCCAGAACATCGGCAAAGAATACCCGGAGATTACCACCGACGACTGGTATATCGACATCACCACCGCGAAACTGGTGGACGAAAAGCGCCGCACCGATTTCCGCGTGTTCATTCTGCCGAACCTCTACGGCGACATCATCACCGACGAAGCCGCCGAGTTCCAGGGCGGCGTGGGCACCGCGGGCAGCGCCAACATCGGTATGCACACCGCCATGTTCGAAGCCATCCACGGCTCCGCGCCGCGCATGATGGCCGAAGGGCGCGGGCAGTACGCCGACCCCTGCTCCATGCTGCGCGCCGCCTCGATGCTGCTTTCGCACATCGGCTTTGCGGCGGAATCCGAAAAGCTCGCGCGCGCGCTCGATATCTGCATGTTCGAGGAAAAACGCCTGAAGATCACGGGGCGCGACACCGGCGCGACCTGCCGGAAATTCGGCGAGTACGTCCTCGAAACCCTGCGCGGGCTCTGACCGCGGGCTTCCCGCGGCAGCCGGGCGCGGGACGAAGCTTCCTCCTGCGGGCGGGCCTCTGCGCGGACTTCCCGCGGCGCAGCCGCCCGCGAATCATGGCGGCATTTCCAGAAAAGACGCATTCCGAAGTGTTTCGCCGCATCAAGGGAAGCGAACAGACGAAACACAGCTCCACCCGATCTTTTATGGAATTGCTATTAGGTGTGCGAAAGGATGACCTGTTTTATGCCCAAGCATGAGCACATATCCTTTTCGGTGATCCGCCGCCTGCCGCGCTACTACCGCTTTCTGGGCGATCTGGTGCGCAACGGCGTGACGCGGATATCCTCCCACGAGCTCAGCGAGCGCATGGGCCTCACCGCATCGCAGATCCGGCAGGACCTCAACTGCTTCGGCGGGTTCGGGCAGCAGGGCTACGGCTACAACACGAGCCTGCTGCAAAACGAGATCGGCTCCATCCTCGGCGTGGACGACGCCGTGCCCCTGATCGTTGTGGGCGTGGGCAACCTCGGCCGGGCCATCACCATGAACATGGATTTCGACCACATGGGGTTTAGGCTGGTCGGACTTTTCGATAAAAAGCCGGCCCTCATCGGCACGCATATCCGGGGCGCGGAGGTCCACGACATCGCGCGCCTGGAGGATTTCTGCCGCAGGCACCATCCGCTGGCCGCCGTCATCACCGTTCCGCGCGATGCCGCGCCCGAGATCGCCGAGCGGCTCGCAAACCTCGGGATCATCGGCTTCTGGAATTTCAGCCATTACGACCTCAGCGTGAAATACCCCCATATCAACGTCGAAAACGTCCATCTGGGCGACAGCCTCATGACCCTTTCGTATGTGGTCAAGGGCAGGCTCGAGGAAAGCCGGGAGCCCGCGCCGCAGGAGCAGGGCGCTCCTTCCTGACGGCCGGGGTTTTGCGCGGGGGAAAAGAAATCGTTTTTTACAAAAATGCGCGGCGGCCCTGTTTCGGGCCGCCGCGCATTTTTGCGGGCCGCCGCCCCGGCCGGGGGCGAAAACTTCCGGGCACTTTCGTTTTTGGAATTTCCGCGGCGCCGCGGGAAATGCTGTAGAGAGAATCGCCTGCAAAGCGCCCGCGCGCCGGCGCGCAAAAACGGGAAAACGCGCCCGCCGCGGAAAACGGCGCGGATTTTATCCACACGTTTATTGAAGAATAGTATTCGAATTCCGCCGACGATTTTTGCACAAACGGAGACGCTTCTATGCAGAATGCGAATTTATTGTTAAAAGCTTGACGAACTTTACACAGGATGGTACAATGGCATTGTTAAATAGTTAACAAACATGCACATGCAAAGGAGTGGATGGGTTATGGCGGAAACGACAGCGAAAAAGGCGGCGGGCGCGACCGACGCCGGAAAAATGATCGACACGCTGGTGGCCAAGGCGCGGAAGGCCCTGGACGAATACCTCAAGCTCGACCAGGAACAGGTGGACAGCATCGTTCACGCGATGGCGCTCGCGGGGCTGGACCAGCACATGCAGCTGGCGCGGCTGGCCGTGGAGGAGACGGGCCGCGGCGTCTACGAGGACAAGATCATCAAGAACATGTTCGCCACCGAATATATCTGGCACGACATCAAGCATGAGAAAACGGTGGGCGTGGTGGACGAGAACGACATGGAAGGCTATGTGGACGTGGCCGAGCCCGTGGGCATCGTGGCGGGCGTGACGCCCGTGACGAACCCGACCTCCACCGCGCTGTTCAAATCGCTCATCTGCGCCAAAACCCGCAACCCCATCATCTTCGCGTTCCACCCCGCCGCGCAGAAGTGCTCCGTAGCCGCCGCCCGCGTGGTGCGCGACGCCGCCGTGGCTGCGGGCGCCCCGGAGAACTGCATCCAGTGGATCGAGAACCCCTCCATCGAGGCCACCACGATCCTGATGAACCACCCCGGCGTGGCCACCATCCTCGCCACCGGTGGCCCGGGCATGGTCAAATCCGCCTATTCCTCCGGCAAGCCGGCCCTGGGCGTGGGCCCCGGCAACGTGCCCTGCTATATCGAGAAAAGCGCGAACCTGCGCCGCGCGTGCCACGACCTCATCCTCTCCAAGACCTTCGACAACGGCATGATCTGCGCCTCCGAGCAGGCCGTTCTCGTGGACCGCGAGATCGCGGGCGAGTTTGAAGAGCTGATGACCGAGAACGGCTGCTATTTCACCGATAAGGAGGAGACCGCGAAGCTCTCCGCCTACGCCATCCGGCCCGACACCATGACCGTCAACCCCAAGATCGTGGGGCAGAGCGCGGATTGGATCGCCGGGCAGGCCGGTTTCCCGGTTCCGGCCGGAACCAAGATCCTCATCGCCCGGCTCGACAGGATCGATTACGACGTGCCGCTGGCGCACGAAAAGCTCTCGCCGGTGCTCGGCTACTTCGTGACGGACAGCACCGAGGCGGCCTTTAAAGCCGCGCTGCGGATGCTCGAGATCGGCGGCATGGGGCATTCGGCCGTCATCCACTCCTCCGACGAGGACCTTATTCGCCGCTACGGCGACGCCATGAAGGTCGGCCGCGTGATCGCGAACTCGCCGTCCTCGCAGGGCGCCATCGGCGACATCTACAACACGAACACCCCGTCGCTCACGCTCGGCTGCGGCTCCTACGGCCACAACTCCACCTCCTCGAACGTCTCTTCGGTGAACCTCATCAACAAAAAACGCCTGGCGAAGAGGAGGGTCAACATGCAGTGGTTCAAGGTGCCGCCCAAGATCTATTTCGAGTACGATTCCGTGCAGTACCTGGAGAAGATGCCCGGCATCACCCGCGCGTTCATCGTCACCGACCCGATGATGGTGAAGCTCGGCAACGTGGATAAGGTCCTCTACTACCTGCGCCGCCGCACCGAATACTGCCACAGCGAGATCTTCTCGGAGGTCGAGCCCGACCCGTCGGTGGATACCATCCTGCGCGGCGTGGAGGCCATGAAAGTGTTCAAACCCGACGTCATCATCGCGCTGGGCGGCGGCTCCTCCATGGACGCGGCCAAGGGCATGTGGCTTTTCTACGAGCATCCGGACACCGATTTCCGCGGTATGCGCCTCAAATTCATGGATATCCGCAAGCGCGCCTATCACTTCCCGGACGACCACAAGGTGAAGATGGTGACCATCCCCACCACCTCCGGCACCGGCTCAGAGGTTACGGCCTTCGCTGTGATTACGGATAAGCAAAACAACATCAAGTACCCGCTCACGGACTATTCCCTCACGCCGGACGTGGCCATCGTGGACCCGCAGTTCGTGCTCTCGATGCCCCGCTCCATCACGGCGGATACCGGCATGGACGTGCTCACCCACGCCATCGAGGCCTACGTTTCGGTGCTGGCCTCCGATTACACCGACGGCCTTGCGCTGCGCGCCATAGAGCTTGTGTTCCAGTACCTGCGCCGCGCCTACCGGGACCCGAACGACCGCGTCGCCCGCGAGCGGATGCACAACGCGTCCTGCATGGCCGGCATGGCGTTCACCAACGCGTTTTTGGGCCTCAACCATTCCATGGCGCACAAGCTGGGCGGCGATTACCACATCCCGCACGGGCGCGCCAACGCCATCCTGCTGCCGTTCGTCATCGCCTACAACGGCGCGCCCTGCCCTACCAAATACGCGAGCTGGCCGAAATACGAATACTATATCGCGCCGGAGCGCTATGCCGACATCGCCCGCCATGTGGGCCTGCCCGCCGCCACCGCCGAGGAGGGCGTCGCGTCGCTGGTGGAGGCCATCCGCGGCATGATGCGCGAAATGAACATGCCCATGTCCATCCAGGCCGCCGGCGTGGACGAGAAAACGTTCCTTTCCAACGTGGACGCCCTCGCCGACAAGGCGTTCTCCGACCAGTGCACCACCGCGAACCCGCGGCTGCCGCTGGTGAGCGAGATCGCGGACCTCTACAAGCAGGCGTTCTACGGCGTGGAGAAGAAATAAGCGGGCGCCGTTTTGCACCGCCTGCGGCGGGCGGGAAAAAGCGAGGGAGTTTCCAAATGAATTGAAAAGTCATTTGGAAACTCCCTCTTGAACCGCAAGCGCCGTTTTGGCCGGGTGTTGCACTCAGTACCGGCGCCGCCGGCGCTGGCGGCGGCTCTTGCGCCGGTTGATGAGAACGCTGAGCGCGACGTACAGCGCCAGCAGCAGGATCAGCAGTACGGCGACGACCTTGAACCAGACCGAGCGGAAAAAGGACTGCACGAGAAACAGCAGGTAGAGCGTCTGGCTGCGGGTGGCGCTGTCTGCGGCAATCAGATCCACGGCACCGAGCTTTTCCTGTGCTTTGGTTTGCGGGTTGACGTAATAGACGATCTCCCGGCCGATTTTCTGCCCCTTGCTCACCGGGGCGCGCACCGAGGCGGGCACGCCCGAGAGCGTGATTTTGAGATCGGATTTTTTGAAGCTGCCCGGCAGGAGCGCGTTGAGCGGCTCGGCCGGAGTGAGCGAAATGGTGCTCGTGGAGGAAAGCTCCACCTTGACCTGTGCGGCCGTATCCGTGGTGCGCACCAGCGACTGCACGCTGAAATTGCCGTACACCCACTGGTAGAGCGCCTTGGTGGAGGAAAAGGCGGTGTTGAAGACGTTGCCGGCGGAATCCGTGCCCTTTTTGCCGCCCATCACCACGCAGTAATAGGTGATGCCGTCCTTTTGCGCATAGGAGACGAGGCAGGCGCCCGCGGGCGTGGTGGAACCGGTTTTGATGCCCTTGGCGTAGGCGTAATAAGAGGCGTGGCGCTCCTTGAGAATCATCCAGTTGGTGTTGAGAAGCGTGCGCGCCTTGGAAAGGTTCGTGATGGGAAGCGAGTATTCCGGCGTATCCACGATGCGGGCGAGCAGATCGTACTGCATGGCGTATTTGGCGACAAGATAGGTGTCGTACGCCGTGGTGTAATGGTCGGGGTCCTGCAGGCCGTGCGGGTTGGCGTAATGGGTGTTCTTCGCGCCGATCTCCTTCGCCTTCGCGTTCATCTGCGCGACGAACGCGTCGATGGAGCCGGAGGTGGCGCGCGCCAGAACGTCGGCGGCGTCGTCGCCCGAGGGGAGGAGCAGGCAGTAGAGTAGCTGTTCCACCGAGAGCTTTTCGCCCACCTTGAGCGGCACGAGGCTGCCGTACTTGCCTTCGAGCGGATGGATATCGCCGTACTGCACCGTGACGATGGTGTTCAGCGCGTTTTTGAACTTTTCATAAGCCAGGATGGCCGTCATCACCTTCGTGGTGGAAGCGGGGAAGATCTTTTCCTCCGCGTTTTTTTCGTAAATGACGGTGCCCGTATCGGCGTTGACGAGATAAACGGCGTTGCAGCCCGGCGCCGTCGGCGGCGTCCAGAGCGCCGCGGCGGGCATGGACGCGAGTGAAAAGAGGATTCCCAGAACAAGGGTGAGCAGCAGGACACGGATGCCCTTTGCGCTCCGCGCCGATTTGCGCATGGCCTGATCCTTTCCCGTTCTGCAGGCGGAACGCGCCTGCCGGCAGAACGCAGCGGGTACGGTTTGTTTGCCGGATACCGGCGCGAAAAGGGGCAGACGGACGCGTTCCGCCTGCCCCCGGCTGCGCCCGCTCCCGCCGGAAGCCCGGACGGAAGTTTGCTTTTGGGAACCGCTTCAGCGTTCGATATTCTGTTCCCGCGCGGGGCCGACGCCCACCATGGCGACGCGGCAGCCCACAAGCTCCTCGACGCGCAAAACGTAGCGGCGGGCGTCCTCCGGAAGATCCTCGAAGCGGTGCGCGCCCGAGAAATCGCCCGAAAAACCGGGCAGCGTTTCATAAACCGGCTCGCAGCCCGCCAGCTCCTCGAGCGTGGGCGGGAAATCGCCTGTGACGCTGCCGTCCGGCAGACGGTAGGCGGTGCAGATTTTGAGCTCGGGCAGCCCGGAGAGCGTATCGAGCTTGTTGAGAGCCACGCCCGTGAGGCCGTTGATGCGCACGGCGTGGCGCACGATGACGGCGTCGAACCAGCCGGTGCGGCGCGGACGGCCCGTGGTGGTGCCGAACTCGTGCCCGCGGTTGCGGATGGCGTCGCCCGTTTCGTCGAGCAGCTCGGTGGGGAAGGGGCCTTTGCCCACGCGCGTGGTGTACGCCTTGGCCACGCCGATCACCTCGTCGATGCAGGTGGGGCCGATGCCCGTACCCGTGGTGGCGCCGCCCGCCGTGGGGTGCGACGACGTGACGAACGGGTAGGTGCCGAGATCCAGATCCAGCAGAGCGCCCTGCGCGCCCTCGAACAGCACGTTTTTGCCTTCTTTTACGGCGTTGTAGGCGAGCACCGAAACATCCGCCACGTACTTTTTGAGGCGCTCGCCGTAAGCCGTGTATTCTGCAATGACGGCCTGCGCATCGAGCGGCTTGCCGCCGTAGACGCATTCGATGATGCGGTTCTTTTCAGCGCACACCTCGGCGGCCTTTTGGGCGAACAGCTCGGGATGCACGAGATCGTAGACGCGCAGACCGCAGCGCTCCGCTTTATCCATATAGCACGGGCCGATGCCGCAGCGCGTGGTGCCGATGTCGCCCTTGCCGCGCGCTTCCTCCGAAAGGCCGTCCAGCACGATATGCCACGGCAGGATGACGTGGGCGCGCGGGTCGATGCGCAGATTGCCGCACGAAATGCCGCGGGCTTCGAGCGCGTCGATTTCCGAAAGCAGGACCTTCGGGTCCACCACCACGCCGCATCCCACCAGGCAGGGGGTGGTGGGATAGAGGATGCCCGAGGGGATGAGATGGAGCTTGTACACCTCTTCGCCCGCTTTTACCGTATGCCCGGCGTTGTTGCCGCCCTGGCTGCGAACCACGACGTCGGCGCGCGAAGCGAGGATGTCGATGATCTTTCCTTTTCCCTCGTCGCCCCACTGGGCGCCGACCACCACTTTAGAAGGCAAAACAAAAACCTCTTTTCCATATGATGACAGATCCTGCGCGGACGCGCCTTTCCGAGTGTTCTCCCCGCGCGCGCGAATATGCGCGCCCGCGGGGAAAACCGGCCCGCGGCGGGAAGAAAACGCGGAAAAACAGCAGCCCGGCCACCGGCCCCGGAAAAACCGCCCGGTATTGCGCCGAGCCGGAAACGCCGCGACTTTATTATAGCAAATTGATAAAGGAGTTTCAACAAAAGAGCGTGCCGCCGGGCGGAGTAAAATC
>JAEWAU010000082.1 GCA_023391535.1 Bacillota bacterium
GGTGAGGCCGTGCCGTTCGCCCGCGCGCGCGGCGGCGGCCATGCCCATGGCCACGGCCTCACCGTGCGTGTAGGTGCCGTATCCGGCGAGCTTTTCCACCGCGTGCCCCAACGTGTGGCCGAAATTGAGCAGCATGCGCTCGCCCTGCTCGCGCTCGTCGCGCTCCACCACGCGGCGCTTTACGTCCAGGTTGCGCGCGAGGAGGGCGTCGTTCAGCGGCCCGCCCGCGCAAAGCGCTTCAAGCTGCCCCGCGTCCGCAATAAGCGCGTGCTTGAGCGCCTCGGCCATGCCGTCGGCATAGATGCGCGGGGAAAGGGTGCGCAGCAGCTCCGGGTCGCACAGCACGGCGCGCGGCGGCCAGAACGCCCCCGCCAGATTCTTGCCCTCGGGGAGATCCACGGCCGTTTTGCCGCCGATGGAGGAATCCACTTGCGCGAGCAGCGTGGTGGGAATCTGCGCGAAATCCATGCCGCGCATGAACGTGGCGGCGGCAAAGCCCGCCACGTCCCCCGGTACGCCGCCGCCGAGCGCAATCACGAGATCCGCGCGCGTAAAACCGTTTTGCGCGAGAAACGAGTAGATTTCGAGCAGCGTGCGCGGGGTTTTGCTCGCCTCCCCCGCCGGGAAGGCGAACACCTCCGCCGAAATGCCCGCGTGAGCGAGCGAGCGCAGCAGCCGGGGGGCGTAAAGCGCCTCCACGTTTTGATCCGTCACCACGGCGGCGCGCCCGGTTTGGCAAAACGGGCGCAGCCATTCGCCCGCGCAGTCGAGCAGGCCGCGGCCGATGTGAATGTCGTAGGGCCGCCCGGCCCGGACATGCAGAATCTCCGGCATAAAAACCTCCCGTTTATGAAATAAATTTATTTTGAAAAAACGAAGCGGCGACCAGATTGCACGCGCGCTTTATAGCAATTCCACTTAAAATTGCGAGATGTTGTGTTTCGTCTGCCTGCCCCCGGCAGAAAGGCGAAACACCTTAAAACGATCAATTTAAAGTGGAAATGCTGTAGGCGCATTCGTTCAGGAAACGCGCAATCGATTCCTCCGCACGCGCCGCCTGCCGCGAATCGAAGCGCTCCGAGCAGAAATCCAGAAAACCGTGCCGCGCGTTGAATTCGGAAACGGTTACCCGCGGTTTATTTTCGAGCCGGCCGGCCAATGCGTGAACATCGAAGGCTTCTTCGTTTGCAAACAGCAGCAGCGCCGGGCAGACGGGATGAACATCCGCGTAGTCCCGGATGCGCGAGCCGTAGCAGGCGACGATTCCGCCGCACGACGGATTCTCGCAGCATCTCCACGCGACCATCGCCCCCACGCTGTAGCCGATTACAAACACGCGGTCGTATTTCTCTTTCAGCCGGTCCATCAGGGAGCCGATTTTCCGATAGACTTCAAATCCGACGCGGCTTTGAAAATAAGCGTACGCTTCTTCGGATTCTTCATATAAAAAGGGCGGCCTGCCGAGCAGATCGGGGCAGAAAACGTCGTAACCGGCTTCCCGGAATTTTTCGCATTGCCTTTGTACGAACCGGTTGACCCCGTAAATCTCGTGGAGCACGATCAGGGCCCGCCTGTTTTTGGAGAATTCCACGTTCAAATAACGAACCTCTCATCCTGGCCACGGACGGAGCGGCCGGAATCCGGATTCTTCGGAATACGGCCGCGCGTCAGTTGTACCGCTTCTGCGCCCGGAAGTAAAAAAACATCGAAAGCACGAACAGAACCCCGAACAGAACCGAGCCCGCGGCCAAAAGGCGGAGCATCCAGCAGACGCCCCCCGCGCCCACGGCGAGCCCCACGCCGGCGAGGCTCCGCCCCACCGCCCGGGTGAAGGCCGGAACGTCCGCCTTCCGCACCCGGGAATGGGCGCTCACCCATTCGAGCTTTTGCTTTTTCCACAGAAGAACCCCGACGAGAACGAGAACAGCCCCGAAAAGCAGGAGAAAGGCTCCGGTAATCCGAAGAACCATGCAGGTTTCCTCCTCAATACAAAAATGCGCGGCGAAGCGCGCCCGTTATCCGCCCGAGGCGTCCTTGGCGGCGCGGGCGCGCGCGAGCAGCGCCGAAAGGGCCGCGCGGTCGCCCGCGGCGGCGAGTGCGCGGATGCGCGCCAGGTTTTCGATGAGGGAATCGAGCTCCGCGCAGAGCGCCTCGCCGTTTTCGGAGAACAGCTCGGCCCAGAGCGGGGGGCTCAGGTGCGCCACGCGCGAAACGTCGCGGAAGGAGCCGGCCGAAAAGCCGTCGTGCTCCGGGCAGGAGGGGCTGAGCACGTAGGAACAGGCGATGGCGTGCGGAAGCTGCGAGGTGAAGGCGATAAGGCGGTCGTGCTTTTCCGGCGTGGTAAGCATCACGCGCGCGAAGCCCGCGGCCCGGAGCAGCGCCGAGAGCCGCTCCACGGCCTGCCTGTCCTCGCCGGGGCGCGGCGTGAGCAGGAAGCTCGCGCCGTCGTAGAGATCGGCGCGCGAGGCCGAAAAGCCGCTTTCCTCGGTGCCCGCCATGGGGTGCCCGCCGACGAAACGGAACGCCGCGCCCTCCGTTTCGGGGTAGAGCGCCGCGCACACGCGGCCCTTGACGCCGCAGCAATCCGCCACCGTGGCGCCGGGCGCGAACCGCTCCCGGTTTTCGCGCACGAAGGCGATGCTCGCCTCCGGGTAGAGCGCCACGAACACGAAGGGGCAGCGCAGCACGGCGGAAGGCTCCGTGCCGCCCGAAACCACCGCGCCGCTTCGCAGCGCCGCCGCGAGGGTTTGCCCGTCGCGGTCGTAGCCCGCCACGGGGTACCCCGCGCGCGAAAACGCCCGCGCAAGCGACCCGCCGATCAGCCCGAGCCCCGCAATGCCGATGGGGGGCAGTTCGCCCGGACGCCCGGCGTTTCCGCCCGCGGCGCCCGGGCCGCTAAAGCCGCCCGCTCCGTTTTCCGCCTGTTCCATTCGTTTAACCGTCCTTTCGTTTTCCGCGCCGCCCGGCCCGGGGCAGCAGCTCAGATTTCGCGCTCCTCCAGCTCCGCGTAGCGCCGCAGCTTGGCGGTGATGCCGTCGAACTGGTCGGGCGTGAGGGACTGGGCGCCGTCCGAAAGCGCCTTCTTCGGGTTCGGATGCACCTCGATGATGAGCCCGTCCGCCCCGGCGGCCACGGCCGCCTTCGAGAGCGGCTCCACGAGCCAGGTGATGCCGCCCGCGTGGCTTGGGTCCACAATAACGGGCAGGTGCGAAAGCCGCTTGAGCACCGGAACCGCGGAAATATCCAGCGTGTTGCGCGTGGCCGTCTCGAAGGTGCGGATGCCGCGTTCGCAGAGGATCACGTTCGGGTTGCCGCCGCTCATCACGTATTCGGCGCTCATGAGCAGCTCCTCGATGGTGTTGGCAAGGCCGCGCTTGAGCAGGACGGGCTGGCGCAGGTGCCCGAGCTCCTTGAGCAGCTCGAAGTTCTGCATGTTGCGCGCGCCCACCTGAATGACGTCTACGTCCGAGAAAAGCTCGAGGTCGCGCACGCTCATGATTTCGGTGACGATGGGAAGCCCCGTCTCCTGCCGCGCGATGCGCAGAAGCTCCAGCCCTTCGGCTCTGAGCCCCTGGAACGCGTAAGGCGAGGTGCGGGGCTTGAAGGCGCCGCCGCGCAGAAAGTTTGCGCCCGCGGCTTTCACGCGGCGCGCCACCTCCACGATCTGTTCCTCGCTTTCCACCGAACACGGCCCTGCGATGAGCGCGAGCCGCTTCCCCCCGATGCTCTGCCCGCCAGCGGGCACCACGGAATTCTCCGGGTGGAACTTGCGGTTGGCCTTTTTATACGGCTCCTGCACGCGCTTGACGGTTTCCACGATTTCCTGAGCGGCCACGAGGTCGATGTCCACCACGGAGGTATCGCCCACCAGGCCCACCACAGTGGAGCGCTCACCGACCGATATGTTCAGCGACACCCCGTATCCCTCCAGCAGTTTTTTGAGCTCGCCGAATTTTTCCTCCGGCGCATCGTTGCGTACGACTACGATCATGGATCGACTCATCCTTTCGTATCAGGGGCTGTTGCAAAATAAACCGTAATTCATTTTGCAACAGCCCCTCTGTTGCTCCGCGCGCCCTGGCCGGGAACGCGCCTGCCGCGGGATGCCGGACGTCTCCGGCCTTTGCCGCGTGAAGTTCCGCCGTTCACCGGAAGAAAAACAAAAAACGGGAGCTCATTCCATGAGCCCCCGCCGGTGAACCGTATGGGTATTAGGGCGCCTCATGGTCGCATATTCGCACAGCAAAAATAACCCGTGCTAAAATAATAGCCCAGGCTAAAGAACGCATAAAAGCGCTTTTGTTCTGCTGCGGAAACGGTAACCATAAAACACGCTGCCTTTTTGCGGATTTCCGCGGGGAATACCCCGGCGGATCTTCAACGTAGTAAAGCGTTACATACAGAATACACGCAATGGGGGGCGTTGTCAAGTAAAAACATGCGAAAAGAGGACAGAGGGAGTGAGAGGGCTGCGTGCCTCCGCGGCCTGAGCGGCAATGCGGGAATTGCTGTTAGGCTGCGCGGAGGCAGAAAATCCGTGTTTTCCGGGTTTACGACAATACCGCTGCGAGCACGGTGACGTCGTCGTCGTGCCCGTCCGCGCGCTTTTCGCGCGCGAGCTGCGCGAGGCGGCGCGCAAAGGGGCGCGGGTCGCCCGAAAAGGTGCGCAGTTCCTCGGCCAGGAACGAATCGTCGCCCGAAGCGGCGCCGTCGGAAACCACCAGCACCGCGTCGCCGCGCGCAAGGCGCACCGTGGCCTTTTCGAGCCGCGCGCCGGGCAGTATTCCCAGCGGCATGGAGCAGGGCTCAATGCGCTCCACGCGCCCGCCGCGGCGCACGTAGGCGGGCGGCGCCCCCGCCTTGAGGAAGGTGGCCGTGCCGTCGAACAGGTCGATGCAGGCGATATCCAGCGTGGAGAACGTCTCCTCGCCGGATTTCACCAGCATGGCGGCGGCCGCCGCCTGTGCGGCCTCGTCGAAGCCGAACCCGCCGCGCAGCAGCCTTGCTATCAGCTCCACGGTGAGGTTCGCATCCACGGCGGCGCTGCCGCCGCACCCCATGCCGTCGCTCAGAATCAGCAGCGCGCGGCCTTTCTCATCCACGAACGAGGCGCACGCGTCGCCGCACAGCGATTCGCCGGTTTTCTGGATGGAGGCCTCCCCGAACGCGACGGAGTACCGCGGCTTTTCGCGGAACAGCAGGCGCGCGCCGCCGTCTTCTCCCTCCGGCACCGCCTCGGGCGGCGAAAGCTCGCGCCCGAAGGCCGCCGAAAGCGCGTTTGCCAGCGCCCGGCCGCTCATGCGGCGCGGCGGGGAATCGAGCTCCGCCTCCACCGTTACGCGGCCGTGCGCGTCCAGCCGCAGCTCGGAGGAAACCGCCGCCGCCCCGCAGGAGGCCAGCGCCGCCTTCACGCGCTCGCCGCCGGGCGCCGAGCCTTCCCGGCCCAGCTCTTCCGCCATGCGGCGCAGAAAGCCCGAGGTCCCTCCGAGCTGCGGGATGAGCAGCCGCCGGAGCTGTTCGTTTTTGAGTTCGGCGGCGCGCCGCGCCGTATAGCGCGCGTAGCCGCGCTCCACCGAGGCGAGAAAATCCGGCAGCCGCGTGCACCGCGCGGCGAAATGCGCGGGCAGGTCGCCCCGCGCCAGCGCGCCGTTTTGGCGCAGCGCGCCCGAGGCGCCCATGAGCGCGTCCATGGTGGAGGAATACTCCTTCACCCAGCAGTACATGCGCATGCCGCATTTGGCGCAGGTAGCCTCGCAGGCGTCCTCATACACGGCGGAAAGATCTTCGGAGCCGGCGTGCGAGAGCTTCCCGCTCACCTCGTCCACCGTTCCCGCAATGTCGTCGAGCGCCGCGGCGGCCGCTTCGAGCCGCGCGGCAAGCGATTCGCGCAGGCGGCGCGGGTTCACGCCGCGCGCGGGCGCGAAGGAACACCCGAGCCGGCAGAGCCATTTTTCAGGCAGCACGCAGAAGAGCAGGGCGCCGGCCAGCCCCTCGTAAAGCCCCGTGAAGCCCTGCGAAGCGGAAGCGCCCGCCGAAAGCAGCGCCGCGCCTCCGCCCAGCAGAAACGCCGCGGAGCACCAGAAACGGCCGAGCCGCCCGAAGATGCCCGCCGTGAGGCCGCCGAAGGCGTAGGCGCCCGAAAGCGCCGCCGCGCCGCCGCCCGCAAGGCCGAGCGTAAGGCCCGTGGCCGCGCCGGCCACGGCGCCGCCCGCCTCCCGGGCGTAGCGCCCCGCGCACAGCACGGCCGCCACGGCCAGAATCCGCCCGAGCGAGATGCCGGCGAATTGCAGGCGCTGGAGGCCCAGCAGCAGCACGCACAGCGAAAACACCGCGCATGTGAGCCCGCGCTGCGACTGCCCCAGCAGGCTCCCGGGGCTTTGGAGCGCGCGCACGCCGCGCTCGAAAAACGCGGCGGCGCACCCGCACAGCAACGTTTCGGCCAGCAGCAGCAGCGCCTCGTAGGGCGAGGAGGCCCCCGCCAGCAGCACGGCGCAACCGGTGAGGAAGGCCATGCCGCCCGCGAGGACGGGCGCGAACAGCGGGTGCCCGGCAAGGCCCTCGAAGCCCGAGAGCACCCATTTGAGCAGGTAGACGGCCGCGGCGGCGGCCACATAGCGCAGCGGGTACGGCGGGCCGCCCGGCAGCAGATACCCCGCCAGGGCGCCTGCCAGCACGAACACGCCGTCCGTAGGCGGGGCGGCGGCCACCGCTGCGATGCCGAAGGGCGCGCACTCCCCGAACACCAGCCCGCGCGCGGCGAGCAGGCCGAGCGCGCTTTCCGCGCACGCCCGCAGCAGGGCGCGCGCCGCGCCCCGCGCCCATCTGGCCGAAAGTTCCGAAAGCCCGGCCGCCAACAGATTACCCCTTGAGGCTTTTTCCATGCTCAAAACCGCCCAATCCCTTTACCCGGGAATCGCCCGGGGATGTATTCCGGGGAACGAAACAGGTCCGCTTCCGCGCCGGGCCTGTCCCCTTTTGCCGGTGAACCCCATTATAGAGCGGCGGATTTGCAAAGCATGTCGCATCAGGAAGGAATTTTATGGTAATCTTTTCGGAGAAAAAGGGATGTCGGCAAACGAACACGCTCCGTTTGTCAACACCCCGCAAAAAGCCCCCGCGGGCTGAACTGCCCGCGGGAGCTTTTCGGACGCGCGAAACGCCTACCGGCAGATTCCGGTTCGGCGCGAGGAAATTTCAGGCCTGAACCTCGCTGAGCCTGGCGGAAAGCACGGCCTTTGTTCTGCGTCCGATGGAGAACACCACGGTGAGGCCGGTGAACGCCACGAAGATGCCGAGCAGCATCCCGACGTCGCCCCAGGCGGCGGAGGCGCTGAAGCTGGCGCTCGTCTCCTTGAGCAGCTTCACCGAATAGGTCATGGGCATGTAGGGGTAGAGCACCCGGAAGAGCTTTGGCACGGTCTCCATAGGGAAGGTGCCGCCGCAGGCGGTGAGCTGGAGCACCAGGAAAAGGATGGAGAGGAATTTGCCCACGTCCTTCAGGTTGACGATGAGGAATTCCACGATGGAGAGGAACACCAGCGAGATAAGAATGCAGGAAAGGTAATAGGCCGGGACGTTCGCAATGGTGAGCCCCAGCGCGAAATGCACGATGAGGGCCAGTGCCACCGCCTGCGCGATGCCGATGGCGCAGAAGATGGCGATGCGCGCGAAGCGGTGCGTGGAATGGCGCGAAAGAATCTTGATGCGTTCGTCGGCGTCGAGGTACAGGCCGAAGAACATCATCAGCGCGCCTACCCACAGCGAGAGGGACATGAAGTACGGGGCGAAGGCCGAGCCGTAGTTGGGCAGGGAGGTGACGTCGTTTTCCTTCACGCTCACGGGGGCCTTGGCGTAGGTATCGAGCCCGTTCAGGGACGAGACGCTTTTGTTTGCTTCGGAGATCGATTGCGAAACGCCGCTCCGGGCGCTCCCGGCGCCGCTTGCGAGCTTCGAGGCCCCACCCGCGATGGAGGCGTTCGCCTGCGCGAGCGTTTGGCTGCCGTTTAGCAGGGCCGCGGCGCCGCTCTGGGCCGAGGCCGCGCCGCTTGCGAGCTGCTGTGCGCCCGCATAGGCCTGCGCGGAGCCCTGGCTGAGCTTAGAAAGCGCCGCGGAAAGCTGCTGCGCGCCCTGCGCGAGCGCGCCGAGCTGCTGCGTGCCGGCGCTCACCTGTTCCGACCCCGCAGCGAGCTGCTGTGCGCCCTGGCGGAACGCGCCGCTTTGCTCGAACTGCGCGTCCACCTGCTTCGACCCCGCGGCGAGCTGTTCCATGCCGAGCCGGAACGCGCCGGCCGGCTTAAACTGCGCGAGCACTTGCCGCGCGTCCTGCGTGAGGGCCGCGCCGCCCGAAACCACCGTCTGTTTGGCGGAATCCGCGGCCGCCGCCTGCGTGAGGGCGGCTTCGAACTGCGCCTCGCTTTTCACGCCGGGCGAAAGCGCGGCGGTATAGAGCGTTACGAGATTTGCGAGCATGGAAAGCTGCTCCCCGGCCTGCGCTTTCACGGCGGGGTCCGTGGCGGAGGCGTAGGCGGCCTCGGCCTGCGGAAGCTGCTGCCCGAAGGCGGCAAGCTCGGCCGCGGAAGCCTGCGGGCTTGCGGTAATCATCGTATAGAGCGTGTTGTTCACGGCGGAGGAGTAGCTCTGCGCGCCCGAAGCCACGCCGGAAACGCCGTCGTACACGGTGGGGCTTTCGGCGCTGCCGCTCGGCGAGAACTGCGCGAGCAGCGCCTGCGCGCCCTTCGAGACGCCGGAAACGCCGTCGTACAAGGTGGGGTTTTGGGGGTTGCCGCTCGTGGAGAGCTGCGCGAGCAGCGCTTTGGCCCCGGCCGCCGCCTGCGCGGCGCCGGATTGCAGCAGCGGCAGCTTCTGCGCGGCGGTTTGGGAGAGGGTATCCGCACCGGAGCTTGCCTGCGCAAGGCCCGAGGAGAGTGTATAGAGCCCCGCGCTCAGGCCGGCGCCGCCCGTTTTGAGCGACGAAAGCCCGGCGTTCAGGCTGCCGATGCCGGAGCTCAGCGTCTTTTGGCCCGCGGCCGCCTGAGAGGCGCCCGAGGAGAGCGCCGCGGCTCCGGACTGAATCTGCGCAAGGCCGCCGTCCAGATCCCCCAGCTTTGCGGGAACGGCTTTGAGCTCCTTTGCGAGCGCGGCGGTGATCTCCTGGTCCACGTTGCCGCGCGCGGTCTCCTCCACGTTTGCCACCACGGTTTTCATCACCTGCGAGGCGATGTAGTTGCGCTTTTTGTTGGCGCCGTATTCGATCTGGGCCGTTTTTTTCTCCGCGGTGGAGGCGGAGGCGACGTTTTTGGAGAAGTCGGCCGGGAAGGTGATGACGGCGTAGTATTTATCGCCGCGCGTGCCGCTCAGGGCTTCGCTTTCGCTTACGCGCTCGAATTTCATGGTGCCGTCCTTCACCAGCGCGTGCGCGGCCTCGTCGCCCAGGCTGCGGTATGCGCCGTTCACGGCCGCGCCCTTGTCCTCGCTCACCACCGCCACGGGCGTTTCGCTCAGGCGGTTGTACGGGTCCCAGAAAGCGTCCAGATAGAAGTAGCTGTACAAAAGCGGGATGACGATGACGCCGGCGATGATCGCGGCGATCTTGATTCTCTTTTTCATGCGGATGGAAACCTCCTAAAAAAGAAATGACTTTGCCTGTTTTCAGGCGGGCGCACCCGCGGCGGGTGCACCTGCGGAGGGCGTGCCCGCGGCGAGGCCGTCGCGGAAAAGCATTCCCACAAAATCCGCGATGCTTTTTTCATTGAGCGGTTCGTGGCGGTCCTCCCACTCGAAAGCCAGAGCGGTGTACACCTTCACCATGGCGAACGCGAGCATTTTCGCGTCGCAGATCTTGATAAGGCCCTGCCGCTGCGCGTTTTCGATTTTTGCCTCCACGTAATCCACGATCTGGTCGGAGAAGCGCCGCATGGCGGTGCAGGCCGAGGGCGTGCGGAGCTGCTCCGCCTCGCTGACGATGCGGTACAGGAATTTCTGGCGCGTGCGCAGCATCAGCAGATTGTAGAGGACCTCGTGAATCTCCTGAAACGGAGAAAGCCCCTTGCGCTCCACCGATTCCACATAGGCCTTGATATCCCCGAACATCGCGTCCACCAACTGCGTGAACAGGGCGTCCTTATCCTTGAAATACAGGTACAGGGTCCCTTTGGCCACGCCCGCCTTCTGTGCGATCATGTCCATGCTCACGGATTTATAGCCAAAATCGGTAAACAGCTCGCGCGCGGCATCGGCAATCTGCGCGCGCTTTCCGGCTTTGCTTTCCACGTCCGTCCATCCCTTTCCCTTAAAATGACCGTATGACTGAATTGGTCATTAATATGTTATTCTTTCTCCAAAATGGATGCAACGCGGAAAAACCGTTTAAAACGATAAATATTTAGAAATAATCGGAATCATATTTCGAATGCTCTGAGCTGCATCCGATTACTTCTAATTACGTCGGATATCTAAATTAATCAGGCAGGATGGCGAAAAAACCGCGCGGCGATGCCCAAGGTTTTGTGCAGAAAAAAACCGATAAAAACGCCGGCCGACGGAAAAAAAGCCGGCGCCCGAACAAACGGGGCCGGCTCAAAATCATGGTGGAGAACGTCAGGAATCGAAGTTTGCATCGGAAAAGCGCAGAACGCGAAGGCGGGAGTAGACGTCCGGAAACTGCGCGAACCAGCCGAGCGGCTCGTCGAGCCGGTCGTCCGAATGGCAGCAGATGAGGACATCGTCGAAGGTTTCCCCCGTGCGCGTGACGTAAAGCCCGTGCCCGAAACGGTCGGGCGCATAGGTGGTTACCACCAGCTGGATCACATCGCCCTCCCGGAGCAGCGCGGGGCGGATCTCGTCCCATCCGCCCTCGGCAATCCGCTCGGCCTGCGGGCCGCGCGCCTTCCCCGTTTCCACGGCGTAGCGGTAGAATTCCTCCACGCGGCACCAGCGGTTGGAGCCGACGTTCTGCGCCGAACCGAACCAGACGCCTTTCGTCTGCCGGATATCCAGCTTGATGCGCGCGGCGTTGCGCCGCACGGCGCTTTCGCTGAAGCCGGGCATCCAGCCGCCATAGGACGCCCAGACGCACTGGCTGATGAAGTTGGTGCAGTCCTCCCCTTCCGCAACATAAAAAAGCCGCTGATCGGGCGGCACGTAGGCGGAAAGCGCGAAGGAACGCGCGTAAAGCGCGCCGAGCTGCGGATTATAGGCAAACGTCTGTGCCATTGTACAGCACCTCCCGAAGCCATCCTATGCGCCGCAGGGGCGGCGCATACCGCAGGATGTGGGGAGAGCTTATCCATGACGGGGCGGGCTGTGTGCCGCCGCGCGGCCTTGAAGCAATAACTGCTTTGCCGCACATGCCGCGGCGGGCAGGAACTTTCTGACGCACAGAAAGTTCCCAAAGATGCGCGGGGGCTCCGCCCCTCGACCCCCGGGCCGGGAGTAGTCGGCGGCGGTTAACTGCCTGTGGCGCACATCTCCTACAAGCGCGGCGGCGGGACGCACAATCCGGCGGATGCCGAGGGGAACCAGCCCGCCGTATGTGCGTCCCGCCGTTTGCCCCGCGCCTGCCCGGCTGGGCACCCTTGCGGCCGCAAACGCCGCCTCGTTCCATCTGCCTCTGAAAGAACAAAAGAAACGGGGGACGAGGAATGAGGGACGAGGAACGAGGGGTGGGTGAAGGAAAAACGAAGCATGGAAGTACAAGCAGTACACATACATTCAAAATTACTATTTGGATAAATCTGTGCGTAAACGCATGATACGGCGTCCTTGTTTTTCTTTACACCTGAAAAAGCGGCCCGTTTTTCAACAAAGCTTTGTTCAAAAGTTGAAAGAAACCTGTTGAAGCGTTCTTTATTTCCCGTTTTCTCCAAACAGCGCCGAGCCGCCGTCCTGGACGCGGGGCTGCTGCGTGGGAACCACCGTGCAGAGGGCGGTTCCGCCCGCAGGCGGAACAAAACGGCGCGGTGCGGTCCCTCAGGGCAGAAGGTTTTCCGGCGGCATCCGCCCAGTTGCTGGAGCCCGGGAGTTCAGCGCCGTTTTGAGCCCGATTCCCCCGGCAGGCGGCATCGCTTTACCCCGCGGACTTGCGGGCGGCGCGTCCGGGAAGCCGGGGTCGAGGGGCATAGCCCCCGCAGCCTCTTTCGGCCATTTCTGGCCGAGCAGAAATGGCCTGCCCGCCCCGGCATGAGGGGCAAAGTTGGTATTGCTGTTAGACTGCGCGGAGGCGCAAATCTTTCCCCGGCATGAGCGGCAAAGAACTTCAGCAGTCCTTTTGGCAGGGGTCAAAAAAAGGAGGAGCTCCGGCGTGCGCACGCCGGAGCTCCTCCGCCCACCCTGCAGGCGCCTGCCGGATGGGAAAAAACGATGCGGGGGAAAGCCTTACTTGCCTTCCTTGACCTTTGCCTGAGCGGCCGCGAGGCGCGCGATCGGCACGCGGAACGGCGAGCAGGAAACGTAGTTGAGGCCGATGTTGTGGCAGAACTCGATGGTGCTCGGGTCGCCGCCGTGTTCGCCGCAGATGCCGAGCTTGAGGTCCGGGCGCGTTTCGCGGCCGAGCTTCGCAGCCATCTTGACGAGCTTGCCGACGCCCACCTGGTCGAGCTTGGCGAACGGATCGGACTCGTAGATCTTCTTCTCGTAATAGTCGCCGAGGAACTTGCCGGCGTCGTCACGCGAGAAGCCGAAGGTCATCTGGGTGAGGTCGTTGGTGCCGAAGCTGAAGAACTCGGCTTCCTTGGCGATGTCGTCCGCGGTGAGGGCCGCGCGCGGGATCTCGATCATGGTGCCGACCTTGTAGTGCAGGTCGATGCCCGAAGCCTTGATGACCTCATCGGCCACACGGACGACGACGTCCTTCACATACTTGAGCTCTTTCACCTCGCCGACGAGCGGGATCATGATCTCGGCTTCCACCGGCCAGTCGGGATGGCGCTTCTTGACGTTGATGGCGGCCTCGATGACGGCGTGGGTCTGCATCTCGGCGATTTCCGGATACGTCACGCACAGACGGCAGCCGCGGTGGCCGAGCATCGGGTTGAACTCATGCAGGCTCGCGATGACGTTCTTGAGCTCCTGCGTGGTGATGCCGAGGTCCTTGGCCAGGGCCACGATGTCCTCTTCCTTGCTCGGGAGGAACTCGTGAAGCGGCGGGTCCAGATAGCGGATGGTGACGGGCAGGCCGTGCATCGCCTCGTAGAGGCCCTCGAAGTCGCCGCGCTGCATGGGCAGCAGCTTGTTCAGAGCCTTGCGGCGGGCTTCCACCGTTTTGGCCACGATCATCTCGCGCATGGCGAAGATGCGGTCGGTATCGAAGAACATGTGCTCGGTGCGGCACAGGCCGATGCCCTGCGCGCCGAACCTGTAGGCCTGCTCCGCGTCGCGCGGAGTATCGGCGTTGGTGCGCACCTGCAGGGTGCGGACTTCGTCGGCCCACTTCATGAAGGTGTCGAAATTGCCGGTGATGCTGGCCGGAACGGTGGGGATGGCCTCGAGGTAGACGTTGCCGGTGGAACCGTCGAGGGAGATGTAATCCCCTTCGTGAACGGTCTTGCCCGCAACCTCAAAATACTTCTCGTCGGCGTGCATCACGATGTCGCCGCAGCCGGATACGCAGCAGGTGCCCATGCCGCGGGCCACAACGGCCGCGTGGGAGGTCATGCCGCCGCGCACGGTGAGAATGCCCTGCGAAACCGCCATGCCCACGATGTCCTCCGGGGAGGTTTCGAGGCGGACGAGAACGACCTTTTCCTTCTTCTCATTGTGCCAGGCCTCGGCGTCCTCGGCCGTGAACACAACCTTGCCGCAGGCGGCGCCGGGCGAAGCCGCGAGGCCGTGCGCAACGGCCTTGGCGTTTTTCAGCGCCTTGGCGTCGAACTGCGGGTGCAGCAGCGCGTCGAGCTGCTTCGGCTCTACCTTCAGCAGGGCTTCCGGCTTTGTGAGCAGGCCCTCGGAGACGAGGTCCACGGCGATCTGCAGCGCGGCGGCCGCGGTGCGCTTGCCGTTACGGGTCTGGAGCATGTAGAGCTTGCCCTTTTCGATGGTGAACTCCATGTCCTGCATGTCGTGATAGTGCTGCTCGAGCTTGTTCGCGATATCCGCAAACTGCGTGTAGACTTCCGGCATCACCTGCGCGAGCTGGTCGATGGTCTGCGGCGTGCGGATGCCGGCCACCACGTCCTCGCCCTGGGCGTTCATGAGGAATTCGCCGAAGAGCTTCTTCTCGCCGGTTGCCGGGTTGCGCGTGAAGGCCACGCCGGTGCCGGAATCGTTGCCCATGTTGCCGAACACCATCATCTGCACGTTGACGGCGGTGCCCCAGCTGTAGGGGATGTCGTTCATGCGGCGGTAGACGTTCGCGCGGGGGTTATCCCACGAACGGAACACGGCCTTGACGGCCTCGATGAGCTGCGTCCTCGGGTCGGAGGGGAAATCCTCGCCCTTGTTCTCTTTATAAATGCCCTTGAAGGTGGCGACCAGTTCCTTCAGATCCGCCGCGGTCAGCTCGGTGTCGAGCTTTACGCCCCGCTTCTCTTTGAGAGCGTCGATGGCGGCCTCGAACTTGGGCTTCGGAATCTCCATTACCACGTCGGAGAACATCTGGATGAAGCGGCGGAACGAGTCGTAAGCGAAGCGCTCGTTGCCCGTCAGGGCCTTCACGCCCTCCACCACCTCGTCGTTCAGGCCGAGGTTCAGGATCGTATCCATCATGCCGGGCATGGAAGCGCGCGCGCCCGAGCGGACGGAAACGAGCAGCGGGTTCTTGACGTCGCCGAACTTCTTGCCCACCATGGTTTCCATCTGGGAAAGATAATCGGTGATCTGGCCCATGATCTCGTCGTTGATCTTGCGGCCGTCCTCATAATACTGGGTGCAGGCTTCGGTGGTGATGGTGAAGCCCTGCGGGACCGGCATCCCGAGGTTGGTCATCTCGGCGAGGTTGGCGCCTTTGCCGCCGAGCAGTTCACGCATCTGCGCGGTTCCTTCTTTGAACTGATAGACGTACTTGTGGCTCACTGGAACTACCTCCTGATTATTGTTTTGTAAACTCCACTGGGGCCGCGGCCGGCCGAAGGCCCGGCAAAAGGCCGGGTGGGCTCAAAAGGCGCGGGCACATCCGCCCGGGATGGAATTTATGGTGGAACGCAAAAGCTGGAAAAAATGCCTTTGCGCAATCCGATAAAATTATAACACCATCGGGGGTTCCTTTCTATAAGTTTGGCAATTATTTTAAAAAAATTCACACCCGCCCGGCGGCTGGCGCCGCGGCAGTTCGCGGGCGGCTGGCGCCGCTTTCGTCCGCGTGCTTCCGCGCCGGGAACCCGCGCGCGGGAAGATTTCGCACCCACCCCCGTTCGGCCTGCCTCCGGCGCGGCCGGCGGGTTGATTTTGCGGCGGCAAGCTGTCATAATAATAAAGTTAACGGGCGGAACGGTTCCGCCATACAATACGGATAAAACGGAGCTTCGATTCAAAAGCGGATAAGAATTCCGCCAAAAGCCTTTTCCTGCGGGTTTTGGCGCGCGCATCCGCGGATCCGAACCGGTTTTGCGTTGGAGCCGGAGATTCGAATTTGAGCCGGGGGTCCGTATCAATCGGCTCCGCACGGGTTTTCGCCGCGCGGAGGTGGAGGGCTGCCCTGTGAAAAAGACGATGGCCGTCGTCCTCGCCGCGGGCGAGGGCAGGCGGATGAATTCCGCCGTTCCGAAGGTGCTGCACGAGGTGCTGTTCAAGCCCATGCTGGACTGGGTGGCCGACGCGGCGCTTGCGGCCGGCGCGGGGAACGTGTGCGTCGTGGCGGCGGAGCCGGACGACGCGGTGGCCGCGCACGTGCGCGGCGTTTACGGGGAGCGCTGCACGCTGGCGTTCCAGGGCGCGCCGCACGGCACGGGCCACGCCGTGATGCAGGCGGAAAAGGCCGTGCGCGAAAGCGGCGCGGAGGATGTGCTGGTGCTGTGCGGCGACGCCCCGCTGGTGGACGCCGCCTCGCTGCAAAGCGCCTGGGAACAGCACCGGCGGGAGGGCAACGCCGCCACGGTGCTCACGGCGGAGCTTGAGGACCCTACGGGCTACGGGCGCATCCTGCGCGAGGGCTCTGAAGTCGCCGGCATCGTGGAGGAACGGGACGCAAGCGAAGTGCAAAAGGCGGTTTGCGAGATCAATTCGGGCGTCTACTGGTTCCGGACGCAGGATCTGCTCGAGGCTTTGGGCGCGCTCACCACGCGCAACGCGCAGGGCGAATACTACCTCACGGATACCGTGCGCATTTTGCGGGGAAAAGAGCGCCGCGTGGGGGCCTTCCGCGCGGACGCGCGCATCGTGGCGGGCGCGAACGACCGCCGGCAGCTCATGCGCCTGGGGGAGCTCGCGCGCGGAATCGTGTTCGAGCGGCTGTTCGAGGCGGGCGTCACCATCCTCGACCCGGCGGGCGTGCTCATCGGGCCGGACGTGCTGCTCGGGCGCGACACGGTTGTGCTGCCCGGCACCATCCTGCGCGGGCGCACCGTGGCGGGCTGCGGCTGCGTGCTCGGCCCGAACGCGCTTCTCGAGGACTGCGTTCTGGGCGACAACGTCACCGTGAACGCCTCGCAGGCGCGGCGTTCGCTTCTCGAAGCGGGCGTGACGCTCGGGCCGTTCTCCCACCTGCGCCCCGGCACCGTGCTGCACGAGAAGGCGCACGTGGGCGATTTTGTGGAGATCAAAAATTCCGAGATCGGCGCGGGCACCAAGGTGGCGCACCTCACCTACGTGGGGGACAGCGACGTGGGAGAAGGCGTGAACTTCGGCTGCGGCGTGGTGACGGCCAACTACGACGGCGCGCGCAAGTTCCGCACCGTCATCGGCAACGGCGCGTTCATCGGCTGCAACACGAACCTCGTGGCGCCCGTGAAGGTGGGCGACGGCGCCTGGACGGCCGCCGGCTCCACGGTGACGCGCGACGTGCCGGCCGGGGCGCTCGCGGTGGCGCGCGCCCGCGAGGAGATTCTGCCGGGCTGGGCCGAAAGGCGCGCCGCGAAGCAGGCGGCTGAAAAAGCCGCGGAAGCAAAGAGCGCAAAAACGGAAAAATAAGAGGCTCCGGCTCCGCCGGGGCCCTGCGGAGGGCATCGGTTTGTTCGGGTTCAAAAAAACCGGCCTGGGCGCCGCGGCGTCCGGGCCCGTGGAATATATCGTGGCCGGGCTCGGAAACCCCGGGCGCGAATACGACGGCTCGCGCCACAACGCGGGCTTTATGGCCGTGGAGCGCATCGCGCGCCGCTGCGGCGTTTCCATCGAGCGCATCAGGTTCAAGTCGCTGTGCGCGGACGCCTCCTTCGGCGGGCGGCGCGTGCTGCTGCTCAAGCCGCAGACCTTCATGAACCTCAGCGGCGAGGCGGTGCGCGACGCGGCCGCCTTTTACAAGATCCCCATGGAGCGCGTGGTGGTGCTCTACGACGATATTTCGCTGCCGCCGGGCAAGATACGGGTGCGCCCCAAAGGTTCGGCGGGCGGGCACAACGGCATCAAGAACATCATCTATCTTTCCGGCACCGATATTTTCCCACGCGTGAAGATCGGCGTGGGCGGCAAGCCGCGCCCGGATTACGACCTGGCCGCCTGGGTGCTGGGGCACCCCTCGGGCGACGACGCCGCGAAGCTCGACGAGGCGCTCGACCGCGCCGGGGACGCCGCGGAGATGATCCTCACCCTCGGCGCCGCCGAGGCCATGAACCGCTTCAACTGACCCTTTCGGGGTGCCGGACGCTCCCTGTCGGCGCTTCTTGAAATGAAATCATACGGCATAAGCCCGGCATGGGGCGCCCTCCGGCGCCGCGCGCCGGGCAAAAGCCCTGTTCGGATGGTGATCGCTTGCAATTCCTGGCGGAGATTTTAAAGAGACTTCCGGAATACCGCTCCCTTTCGGATGCGGTGGATCAGTCGCGCCCGCTCACGGCCACGGGCCTTTCGGGCGTGCACAAGGCGCACGTGGCCTACGCGCTTGCGCGCGAAAAGGGGCGCAGGCTCCTGTTCGTGGCGCCGGATGAGCAGGAGGGCACGCGCATGGCCGCGGATCTTTCCACGCTGTTCGGCGGCGGCGTTCTGTTCTACCCCGCGCGCGATTTTACGTTGCGGCCCATGGAGGGCGTTTCGCACGAATTCGAGCACGAGCGTCTGCGCGTGCTCGGGCGCGTGGCGGCGGATGATTACAACGCCGTGGTGTGCTGCGCGGACGGCCTCATGCAGCTTACGCTGCCGCCCTCGGTTTACAAAGAGCGCACGCTCGAAATCCGCCGGGGCGCGGAGCTTCCGCCCGAGCGCGCCGTGGCGGCGCTGCTTGCGGCGGGCTACGCGCGCGCCGAGCAGGTGGAAGGCCCCGGCCAGTTCGCCGTGCGCGGCGGCATCCTGGATTTTTACCCGCCCACCGCCGAAGCGCCGGTGCGCGTGGAGTTCTGGGGCGACGAGCCGGATACCGTGGCGTATTTCGACATCGAATCCCAGCGACGCGTGGAGGATATCCAGTCGATCCTGGTCGCGCCCGCGCTGGAAGTGCTGCCCGCCTCGCCGGAGGCGCTCGCGCGGCGAATCGCGGCGCTGCAGGCGTCGCTTCGCCCGCGCTCGGCGGCGAAAGCCGTCGCCTCGCTCGCAAAAGATCTCGACAAGCTGCGCGGCGGGGTGGTGCCCGCCGCGCTGGACCGCTACCTGCCGCTGTGCTACGAAAAGCCCGGCACGCTGCTCGATTACGCCCCCGGCGCCCTGCTTTTCGTGAGCGAGCCCTCGCGCGTGGAGGAGCGCGTGAAGAACACGCTGTGGCAGCACGGCGAGGACGTGCAGGCGCTTCTTGAGGACGGCGTGCTCTGCAAGGGGCTCGATCATTACTACCTTTCGCACGACGAGCTGGAGGCGGCCTTCGCCGCGCGCCGCGCGGTGTATCTCGATACCTTCGTGCGCTCGGCCTACGCCGCGGGGCGCGACCTCGTGCATTTCACGGCCCGGCAGCTCTCGCCCTGGGGCGGCGTGCTCTCCCAGCTCGTGGAGGATCTCCGCGCCTGCGGTGCCGGCAGCGCCGGCGGCAGGCCGGGGCAGGTAAGCGGAACCGGAACTCTGTCCCACGGGGACGGGAACCCTGGCGCCGACGTACGCGGCGGCTTCGCCGCGGGCGGACCGGGGCAGGTAAGCGGGGCCGGGGCCTTACCCGTGGGCGTAAAACCCGCCGAACGCGTTCGCACAACCGGCGCAGCCGGCTGCGCCGTGGTGCTCGCGGGCACGCAGCGCTCCTGCGACGCGCTGGCGCACGACCTCACGGAGGCGGGCTTTTCGGTGCGCACGGCGGGCGCGGGCGGGGAGCCGCCCGTGCCGGAGCCGCAGACGGTTCTGGTGCTGCCGGGCAGCCTCACGGCGGGCTTCGAATACCCGGGGCTTTCGTTTTCGCTGTTCACGCACGGGCATGTGAGCGAGGAGCGGCACGGCACGCGCCGCTTCAAAAAGGGCCAGCACGTGCGGAACCTTTCCGAGCTGACGCCGGGCGATTACGTGGTGCATTCCGCGCACGGCATCGGCATCTACGAGGGCATCCGCAAGCTCGAGGTGGAGGGCGTCGTCAAGGATTACATCTGCATCCGCTACGCGGGCACCGATACGCTCTACGTCCCCGTCACGCAGCTCGACCTCGTCTCCAAATACATCGGCACGCGGGAGGACACAAACGTCCGCCTTTCGAAGATGGGCGGCGCAGAATGGCAGAAGGCCAAGGCCCGCACGCGCGCGGCCGTAAAGGATATGGCCAAGGAGCTCATCGCGCTCTACGCCGCGCGGCAGAAGGTGAAGGGCGTCGCCTTCCCCGAGGACAACGACTGGCAGCGCCAGTTCGAGGAGCGGTTCGAGTACGACGAAACCGACGACCAGCTCCGCTGCGCCGCCGAAATCAAGGCGGATATGGAAAAACCCTTCCCCATGGAGCGCCTGCTGTGCGGCGACGTGGGCTTCGGCAAAACGGAGGTGGCGCTGCGCGCCGCCTTCAAGTGCGTGATGGGCGGCAAGCAGTGCGCGCTGCTCGTGCCCACCACCATTCTGGCATGGCAGCATTTCCAGACGATCACGCGGCGCATGGAGGGCTTCCCCGTGCACGTGGAGCTGCTTTCGCGCTTCCGCACCGCCAAGCAGCAGACGGATATTTTAAAGCGCCTGGCGCGCGGGGACGTGGACGTGGTGGTGGGCACCCACCGGCTCATCCAGAAGGACGTGAAGTTCCGCGACCTCGGCCTGCTCGTGGTGGACGAGGAGCAGCGCTTCGGCGTGGCGCACAAGGAAAAGCTCAAGGAGCGGTTCAAGGCCGTGGACGTGCTCACGCTCTCGGCCACGCCCATTCCGCGCACGCTGAACATGGCGCTCTCGGGCATCCGGGACATGTCCGCCATCGAGGAGGCCCCGCAGGACCGCCATCCGGTGCAAACCTACGTGCTCGAGCACGACTGGGGCGTCATCGCGGACGCGGTGCGCAAGGAGATGCGCCGCGGCGGGCAGGTGTACTACCTGCACAACCGCGTGGAGACCATCGAGCGCACCGCCGCGAAGCTCGCGGAGCTGGTGCCGGACGCGCGCATCGGCATCGGGCACGGCAAGATGGAGGAGGACGAACTTTCCGCCGTGTGGGAAAAGCTCCTCAACCACGACATCGACGTGCTGGTGTGCACCACCATCATCGAAACGGGCGTGGACGTGCCCAACTGCAACACCCTTATCATCGAGGACGCGGACCGCATGGGCCTTTCGCAGCTCCACCAGATCCGCGGACGCGTGGGGCGCTCGTCCCGGCGCGCCTTCGCCTATTTCACCTTCAAGGCGGGCAAGGTGCTTTCGGACGTGGCCACCAAGCGCCTTTCGGCCATCCGCGAGTTCACCGAGTTCGGCTCGGGCTTCCAGATCGCGCTGCGCGACCTCGAGATCCGCGGCGCGGGCAACATTCTGGGCGCGCAGCAGCACGGCCACATGGAGGCCGTGGGCTACGACATGTACCTCAAGCTGCTCGGCGAGGCCGTGCAGGAGGAAAAGGGAGAAGCGCCCGCCGCCGAGGGCGAGTGCATGGTGGATATCCAGGTTTCCGCGCACATCCCGGAGGAGTACATCGGCAGCGGAAACGCGCGGCTCGAAATTTACCGCCGCATAGCGGACATCCGCTCGGAAGACGACGCCTCGGACGTGCTCGACGAACTGATCGACCGCTTCGGCGAGCCGCCGCAGGCCGTGCGCGCGCTCATCGACGTGGCGCTCGTGCGAAACACCGCAGCGGCGCTCGGCGTGCGCGAGATCGCGCAGCGCGGCGAGGTGGTGCTGCTCTACGCCGACCGCATCGATTTCTCCGCCGTTTCGATGCTGGTGGGGGCCATGCGCGGCCGCGTGATGGTGAGCGCGGGGCAGAAGCCCTACATCTCCGTGAAGGTCGCGCCCGGCGAGACCCCGCTGGATACGCTTCGCCAGGCGCTCGGGAACCTTTCGCACCGGCAGCCGGCGCAGGGAAAATAATGCGGCCAAAGCCGCGGCTCGGGCAGCAAAAAAACGCTTGCGGGCGGAAACCCGCAAGCGTTTTTCGCTGCCCCCGCTTCCACGGGGAATCCGTTCACCGGCTGCGCGGCCGGAGGCTTTCGCGCAGGCGCGCGCTCTCTTCGGGCGCGATGAAGATCTTGCCGTGCCGCACCGTGAGGCAGCCCGCCTCCTCCAGCTCGCGCACCGCGCGGTTGACGGTGCGCACGTTCACCCCGAGCTGGTCGGCCATATCCTGCCGGCTCTGGCGCACCGGAAAACCGGCCTGCGCCTGGCTGCCCCGCAGCTCCAGCAGATGCGCGGCCAAACGCG
Organism: Bacillota bacterium; assembly: GCA_023391535.1. Classification (GTDB taxonomy): domain Bacteria; phylum Bacillota; class Clostridia; order Oscillospirales; family Ethanoligenentaceae; genus JAEWAU01. The sequence goes on from JAEWAU010000082.1 coordinate 21,817, forward strand.
TCACCGCCTCGCTGCCGGAGGACTGCAGGTGCTTTTCGGTGATGTCGCGGCAGTAAACGGTGACGAAGCGCAGCACGTAGAGCGCGAGCGCGTGGTCGTCGCCCAGCCACCGCACGAATCCGTCGCGCGGGATGCACCAGAGCTCGCAGGGCACGGCGGCCCGGATGGTGGAGCAGACGCGTTCCTGCCCGAGAACGGCCTCCATCGCGCCCACCATCATGCCGGAGCGGAGCTCGGCGTAATCGTACACGCGTCCGCCTTCGTACAGGCGCTCCGCGAACAGGCGGCCCGAAAGCACGAGGTATAAATCCGGCAGGAGGGCGCCCTCCTGCACCAGCGTGCCGCCCTGCGGAACCGATATCCGGCGGCAGGTCTCGTACAGGGAAGGGGGTATACCGCGCAGAAGCTCCCCCAGGGAGGGACAACTTTTGTCGATGGTCAGCATGGCATGCCTCCGTTCCTCATCCCGCCCCCTTTCGCCGCGCGGTAAAGAGGGGCCGGGATTCTTTTCCTGCAGCTCGAACCGTAAAACAGCGGGGCGCATTTTCCATCGCGGCGCATTGCGCTTTGAAACGGTGAAAACCGCTCGGAACCGCGTGCGCTTTGCTCCTCTGATTATAAAGCAGGCCGCGCGCCGTTTTCAAGCGGCGACGCGGCCCGTAATTGCGGCAATCCTGCCGCAATCCGGAAGCAGGCCCTTACGCTTTGCGGCGGGAGGCCGCGAGCAGCGCGAGCAGCGAGGCCGGAAGCAGCACGGCCGCGACCGCGAACGGGGTTTCAAGCGGGCCGCGTTCCCCCGTGGCCGGGTTCGGCACGGAGGAGGCCTGCGCCGGAACCCCGGCGAGTCGGTAGAGCGGCTTGCCGCTTTGCAGGGAACCGAGGGCCTGCACGGCCTGCTCGGTGGCCATGGCATCGGCGCCGCCGCCCGCCGTGTGCGCGAAGCCTCCCGGAACGGAGAAGGCCAGCAGGCGCGTAACCGCGCTTCCGCCGGATTTGACAAAGCGCGCGTCCGTGCGCGGGTCGATGCCCAGCGAAACCAGCGCGGAAATCACCTGCGCGGCGCTTTCGCCGGACTCTTGATCGGAATACGAGGGGACGAAGCCTCCGTCGGCTTTCTGCGCCGAGGAGAGCCATGCCAGAGCCCTGTTCACGGCGGCGGAAACGTCCGCGCGGCTGCGGTAGGGCGCCAGCGCGCAGAGCACCATGGCGGTCATGTCGCTGTCCGCCGGGCTCTGAGCATCCAGCGCGAACGCGCCGCAGGGCTGCTGGAGCTTTAAGATATTTTCGATCAGCGCGTCGCGCGTGAGCTTCGCGCCCGCGGGCTGCGCGTAGCCGCCGCAGTCGAGCGCCAGCAGCGTGTACACGGACCCGTTGAGCCCGGTTTTGTCCACGTCCGCGCGGTTCCAGAGCGCGGAAACAAGGCCCTGCCCGCCGAAGGCGCGCGGGTCGCCGCCCGCGGCGCGCAGGCCGATGATCTCGGCCGCCAGATGCGTGGCGGTGAGGGAGGAGCCGTAGGAATCCAGGTCCGCCTGCGCGGTGGAAAAATAGGAGGACGGCACCGAAGCGCCCGCCGCCTCCAGTGCCAGCGCGGCGTTCCAATCCGGAACGCCGTTTGCGCGGATGGCGGCGACGCCGGTTTTCAGCGCGGCCGAAACGCCGGAGGAGACCGGCGCCGGCGCGCCGGACGAGCCGCCCGAAGAGCTGCTGCCGCCCGCGGAGGAGGAACCCACCGCGAGCGCGATGTTCCCCGTGCGCACGATGGCCGGGGACGCGGCGGTGCCCGTTTCCTTGCTCACCGAGAAAGCGTAGGAACCGGCCGCGGAGGGCATGGGAAGCGAAACGGCGCCGTCGGCCCCCGTCGTGTAGGTTTTGCCCTGAAAGACGACCGACGCGCCCGCCACGGGCTCGTTTTTCGGCACGGGGTTGCTGTAGTCGGAATAATCCGTGTACACCGCCCGCACCGAAACGGAGGCGTCGCTCCCCGGAGCGGGGTTTTGGGGCGTTACGGTTACGGTGGGATTATGGATGAGACTGTCGTCCCCGATATAGAGCAGCACGCTGTCCCCCGTTTTGGGGTCGTAGGAGTCGGCGCCCGCGTCCGAGGCGGCGCCGTTCACGTAGAGGTGCCAGTAGACGGGATAGGTTCCCTTTTCGCCGCCGATGGAGTCGATCATATGGCCGTAGGAGCCGTTGGGCGCAACCAGAGGAATTTTTTGAGTCTGGAGCGTGGAGACGAGGATGTCGTAAAAGTCCTTCCCCGGCGTAAAGCGCACACCGCCGCGGTAGATGGCGGCGTGCGCGCCTTCGATGCGCAGATTGAGCTGCGCGGCGGGCGCGGCGGCGGCCGCGGGCAGCCCCGCGA
>JAEWAU010000042.1 GCA_023391535.1 Bacillota bacterium
GGGGCCGCTTTTATTTATGCGCGCCGCTTTACGGCAGCTCCGGATAGGTGCCGGTGCAGAATACCTGCCACTCGTCCAACCGGCGGTTCACAAGCCCCTGCGGAAGCTTGCCCCCCACATGGGCGCAGTTGACGAAATCCTGCTTGAGCACATCGGCGGAAGCGCCGGATTTGATATCCGAAACGAGCTTGGGCGTTTTGCTCCAGATGTTGGTGCCCAGCCCGTAGCTGAAGCTCACCAGCGCGTCGAACTGGTTCTGGCTGAGATTCGTGCCCGCGAATTCCTTGTTCACCGATTCCTCGCAGGGCACGAGGTCGCTTTTGAGCATCGATTCGGCCTGCCCGCGCGTCAGCGCTTCGCTTCCGCAGGCTTCACCGGGCTGCACCACGTGTCCGTAGCCCGTGGTTTCGTTCCAATAATCGAGGCCGCGGTAAGGCGTAGCCGCAAAGCCCTCGTGATTTTCGATAAACGAAAGGATCTGCGGCGATGCGGTTTGGCGGCCGGCGGCTGTGCCCGCGGCGGGTGTTCCCGCGGCAAAAGAACTTGCGGCAAACGGCGCAAGCTCCGAAAGGCCGGACACGCCCCCCGAAGCGCCCAGCGCCTCCGAAAGCATGGAATCGAACGAAACGCCCGAGCCGTCGTCCGTTCCGCTCCCGGAAACCGAAGAAAACAGCTCGCTGAGCATCGCTGTTTCCAGCCGCAGCTGCATCAGCTCCACCGAATCCGCCACACGAAATCCCCCTCGCAGGCCTGTTTTCTGTATTATCCCTTATCCGCCCGGAAATGTCAAGCGCCCGTCAGCCTTCCACCGAACCGATGAAATCCGAAAGGCTCGCGTCCCCGAACGCGCGCGGAAAGTCGGTGCGCGGGTCATCCATGTGCGCCGCGCCGCCGTTCGCGTCGAAGCAGAGGCGGTAGCCCAGTTCCTTTGCGAGCCGGGCGGTTTCGGCGTCGTGGTCCCCGTAGGGATAGGCGAGATAGTTTACCGGGCGGCCCAGCAGCTGTTCGAGCACGGTGCGGGAATCCCGCAGCTCGCGCAGCTGCGTATCGGGCGGAAGGTCGCTCAGATGCCGGTGCGTCACGGTGTGACATTCGGCGCGCACGCCGCTGCGTTCCATCGCCAGAATCTGCGGCGCCGAAAGATACCCCGGCTTTCCGATATCCCCCGTGATGATGAACACGGTGGCGCAAAAGCCGTAGCGGCGCAGAATGGGCAGGGCGTCCGTATAATTGTCCTCATAGCCGTCGTCGAAGGTGAGCGCCACCGAGCGCGCCGGAAAAGCCGCGTGGGCGGCAAGGTCGCCGTAGACTTCGTCGAGCGAAAGCGTCTGATAGCCTTTGTCGTGCAGCCAGTTCATCTCGCTTTCAAAATCCTTTGGCGGCACGCAGTACGGGTCGCCCTTTCGCACCGATATGGAATGAAACATCATCACCGGAATGCGCGCCGTGGGGGAAGCGTGAACCGCTTTCGCCGTGATCTTGCGTTCGGCCGCGCTTTCCCGATGCGCGGCCGAAGCGCCCGCCCCGCCGCGCAGGGTGACGGGGATGGCCACGGCGCTGCATAGGATCAGCCCCGCGAGCAGTGTGCGGAGGATCGCTTCCTTCCGCGCAGCGAATAAGCGCCCCACGCAGCGCGCCGCGCGCAAAAGCCCTGTGCTTCCCGGCATTCCGTCCGCCCCTTTTCTCCCATAATCCGTTCCGAAAACCATAGTATAGGAGCTTTGCGGGGCGTTGTCAAACGCGAAAACGGCGGCTTTTCGGGCAAAAAGGGCGAAACTTTCCGCCTGCCCGATTCCGCTCGGCCGCGCCGCCGCGATCAGCGCAAAAAAGCGCCCGCGGGTAAAACACCCGCGGACGCTTTTTCTATTTGGGAATGCTAAATCTGCTTCTTGATTTTGGAAAGCGCGCCTTTTTCGAGCCGCGACACCTGCGCCTGCGAGATGCCGATTTCCGAGGCGACCTCCATCTGCGTGTGGCCTTCGAAGAAGCGCAGCGAGAGAATCCGCTTTTCGCGGTCGGTAAGGTGGCTGATGGCCTCCCGCAGCGAAATTTCGTCGAGCCAGTCGTCGTCCTTGTTTTTGTCGCCGATCTGGTCCATCACATAGATGGTGTCGCCGCCGTCGGAATAGACGGGCTCGTAGAGCGAAACGGGGTCCACCACCGATTCGAGCGCCAGCACCACCTCTTCCTTGGGCAGATCCATCACCTTCGCCAGCTCCTCCACCGTGGGCTCGCGGCCTTTTTCCGCCATGAGTTTTTCCTTGATCTGCATGGCCTTGTAGGCGATATCGCGCATTGAACGCGAAACGCGCACGGGGTTGTTATCGCGCAAATAGCGGCGGATTTCACCGATGATCATGGGCACGGCGTAGGTGGAAAACCGCACGTTCTGGGAAAGGTCGAAATTATCGATCGCCTTGATGAGCCCGATGCAGCCCACCTGAAACAGATCGTCCAGATTTTCCCCGCGGTTGGTGAACCGCTGGATCACGCTCAGCACCAGGCGCAGATTGCCGTTGATCAGCTGCTCGCGCGCGGAAGTGTCGCCGCCGCGCACCTTCTGGAGCAGATCCATCTTTTCCGTTTCGGTAAGGACTTTCAGCTTCGACGTATTGACGCCACAGATTTCCACTTTGTTGATCTGCATATCTGGCCCTCCCGGTAACTGGAAATTCATTTCAAAATCAGTATTACCGTGTTGGGGCCGTTTCATACCGGAGGTTTTGCGCCCGCCGCAAATAAAAAAAGCCGGTTTCCCGGCGGTTTTCACGCGATTTCGCCTCTTTCCGCGGCAGGTTGCGGCCCAGGCGGCGAAACCTGGGCGCATCGTGTTCTGCGGCATTTTCAGAAAAGATTGACCCCTTCCGCAGTGTTTCGCCTTTTCGCCGGAGGCAACGGACGAAACACAACTCTTCTCAATCTTTTATGGAATTGCCATAGGCGCGCCGGGCGTCGGCACATCGGCGCCCGCGGGGTGTTTTCCCCGGCGATTCTCCCTGTACTTGAATTGTGCTCCGGGCAGTTCTTGGAGGCCGGCGTCAGCTGACGCGTTCGATTTCCCTGCGCAGATGCTGGATGATCCGCTTTTCCAGCCGCGAGATGTACGACTGCGAGATGCCCAGCGCATCCGCCACCTCTTTTTGCGTGCGCTCCACGCCGCCGCGCAGGCCGAAACGCATCTCCATGATGGTGCGTTCGCGCGGCGAAAGCCGGGCGATGGCGTTATCGAGCAGGGTGCGCTCCACGTCGCGCTCCAGGTTCTGGTGCACCACGTCGTTTTCGGTGCCCAGTACATCCGAAAGCAGCAGCTCGTTGCCGTCCCAGTCGATGTTGAGCGGCTCGTCGATGGAAACCTCGTTGCGCGTGTTGGAGCTTTTGCGCAGGTACATGAGAATTTCGTTTTCGATGCAGCGCGATGCGTAGGTGGCAAGCTTGATGTTGCGCAGCGGGCAGAAGGTGTTTACGGCTTTGATCAGCCCGATGGTGCCGATGGAGACGAGGTCCTCCACGCCGATGCCGGTGTTCTCGAATTTTTTGGCGATGTACACCACCAGCCGCAGATTGTGGACGATCAGTTCGTTTTTTGCGGCCTCGGCGCTTTCCCCGCCCTCCGCAAGGCGGCGCAGGCACGCGCCCTCGTCCGCCGCGGGAAGCGGCGGGGGGGGGGGTTGCGGGCCGGTGATGTTGAATAAA
>JAEWAU010000056.1 GCA_023391535.1 Bacillota bacterium
GGGCGGGCTTTTGCCCGCCCTCTTCGGGAAAACGCCGTGCGCGCCGCTGGTCCGGCCTTTTTGGATGGTGCGGAGCAGGATACGGCGCGCTTCCCCGGCCACGCACTCCGGAATTTTCCGCCGGGCGCCGCCATTTCCGCAAGCTTAAAAAATTCTTCGCGAAGTGTTTATAAAGTCTTCACAACTCTCTGGTAAAGTAAGAATTGCAAAAGCAAAAACAGCTTTCAGAGAGGGTGTTATTTATGAACGACGATTTCAGCAGGACTTCTTCCTATGACGATATCCCCGGCACCGCGCAGAATCCGGAGAGCGTGCCGGAAAAAAGCCGCGGGCGCCGCGGGAAAAAGGCGCGCAGGCGCCTGTTCGTCACGGCGGCCTCGGTGGGAGGCGCGGGGCTGCTCGCACTGGCCGTGGTGGGCACGATGACGCTTTCGTCCCTGCCCTTCGGCGGCAGGAGCGCTTCGGCGGCGAAGCCCACGCTCACCGTCGAGAACCAGCCGACCTCCGCGGCGGTAACTCCAACTTCCGCCACAAGCGAGATGTCGGTCGCGCAGGTGGCGGCAAAGGTGACCCCGTCGGTGGTGGGGATTGTGGATTATCAGAACACGTCCGTGCAGCCCACCGCCGAAGGCAGCGGCATCGTGCTCACGGCGGACGGATACATCGCCACCAATGCGCACGTCATCAGCGGGGCGGATAAGATTCAGGTAGTCGTGCCCCAGGGTAAGACCTACACGGCCAAAGTAATCGGCTCCGATACCAAAACCGACCTCGCGGTGCTCAAAATCGACACTTCCGGCGTAAAGCTCGCCTATGCCACACTGGGTGATTCCTCGCAGCTCGCGCTGGGGCAGAACGTCGTGGCCATCGGCAACCCGGGCGGGCTCACCCTTTCGAACACCGTTACGAACGGCATCGTTTCGGGCCTCAATCGCACCATCGACGATTCCACCAGCGATATGAAGTACATCCAGACCAATGCGCTCATCAACCCCGGCAACTCGGGCGGCCCGCTCGTGAACATGTACGGCCAGGTGGTGGGTATCACCAGCTCCAAGATCGAGGAAACCGGCTTTGAGGGCATCGGGTTCGCCATCCCCATCAACAGCGCCAAAACCATTATAAACGACCTGATTACCAACGGCTATGTCACGGGGCGCGTGCAGATCGGCGTTTCGGTCTACCCGCTCTCCACCGCCTACACGCAGGCGAGGGGTCTGCCCTCGGGGCTTTACATCACGGCCGCGGACCAGACCGGCACGGCATATGCCGCGGGCCTTCGCGCGGGCGACATCATCACGAAGATTGACGGCGTGTCCCTCTCGTCCGACGATTCCGATACCGTTTACAGCAAATTCACCAGCGAGGAAACCACGTACAAGGTGGGGCAGACCGTTACGCTCACCGTTTACCGGTACAGCACCGGCAACACCCTGACGCTCTCCGTCAAGCTCGCGCAGGATAAGGGCACTTCCAGCACTACGGATAGCGCGCAGAGCGGAACCGGCAGCAGCGGTTCCGGGTACGGCACCGGCAGCAGCGGGTATGGCAGCAGCAACAGCGGAAGCCTGAGCGGCCAAGCCGCCTGATCTCCGGCGCAAGTCGGTTTCTATAGCAAAATGCCGGCCTCCCTTGAGAAAGGGAAGCCGGCATTTTGCGCGGTGAGCGGCGCGGCGCTCAGAACGCGATTCCCGTTTCGTTTTCCGGAATCGGGCGCGTCAGACCCAGCGTTTTCGGCCATTTCCCGGTATCCTCAATGAGGAAGCCCATGAGCATGCCCATATGGCTGTGCAGATGGCGGTGCTGCGCCAGAATCAGGGTGAAGCGCGTCCATTCGCAGCGTTCCGGCCGCAGCAGCAGCGCTTCGTCGGTGAGCGCGGCGTTATAGGCGGTGATTTTTGCCTTCACCGCGCTGAAATAGCAGCCGATCTCCGCGCGGCTCAGGCGCTTTTCGCTCACGGCGTCGAGATTGTTGAGATCCGTTTCGTGAAACGGAGGCTCCGTATAGATCCGCGGGTTTATATACCACTGATCGAGCGAGTGCAGCATGTGGTAAACGTGTTTCCAAAGCGGCATTTCGCAGTAGCATTTATCCCACAGCGCGTCCGGCGCGCAGGCAATGACGTTTTCCACTTCCCACAGGGCGCGGTCCGCCTCGTCCCGGATCACCGCCGCAAGGCTCGATTCATCCATACGCTCAACCATCCTTTCGCTCGGGCGCGGAAGCCTGCGCCCCGGCCTGTGCCGCGTGTTTTCCCAGCACGGCGTCCGCAATTCGCCGGGCGGCCTGCTGCGCCGAAATGTCGCTTACGTCGATCTTCACGGTATCCATCCGCGCATACAGCGGGAGCCGTTCGAGGCTGCGCGCCAGAACGTCCGGCGTGCGCGCGCCGCGCTCCACATCGAGGGCGATATGCCTCCCCAGCGCCTGCGGGGAAAGCGTGAGCGTAAATTTGTGCAGGGTGAAATCCAGGCCGGAAAGCTGCGTGAGTAACGCGTCCATAATGGCTTCCTCCTGCATCACCCAGCAGAACAGGACGTTTTCGTATTCCGAGCAGCAAAGAAAACTGCGGAGCAGGTGGACGATGTTGCCCTGCACCATACGTTTGGTTTCATCGGTTACGACAAACGGCTCCATCTGCCAGCACCAGTCGCCGTCCAAAAAGACGCAGCGGCCGAGCAGATGCAGAAGCTCGCGGCAGGTGGCCGTTTTGCCCGCCCCCATGGTTCCGTTTACGAAAATGAGCCGTTTCACGGCCGGTATCCCCGCTTTCTTTTTCGCCGCACCGCTTTTCCGGCGGGCCTTGCACCCATCTTACTCCCCCGCACGCGCCGGCGCAAGCGCGGAAGCGCCGGAAGGCGCGCGGGCCGCGAGGAAACGGGACGAAACCTTTTCCGTTTTTGCATTGACTTTCCCATCGAAAAGGGCCATCATTTGAGGGACGGGATGGTTTCTTCGCGCGGCGTGCCACCGCTGCGCGGGAAAAACGACGCAGTCGAAACGACGTGATCGAACGGAGGAATACGGGTGAAGCTGAATGTCAAAAAGGAGTTCCTGCTGGGGTTCGGGTTCCTTTCCATCGAGCTGATCTGGGCGCTGTTCAATTCGTTTGTCCCCATTTTCCTGCGGGTTTATATCAGCAGCAACACGCTCATCGGCTTTCTCATGACGCTGGATAATTACGCGGGGCTGTTTTTGCAGCCCGCCTTCGGCACCCTCAGCGACCATACGCACACCCGCTTCGGCAAGCGGATGCCCTTCCTGCTCGCGGGAATGCCCGTCGCGGCGCTGAGCGTCGCGCTCATTCCGCTCCACTGGAACCTCGTGTCGCTCATCGTCATCATCGTAGTGATGAACGTCGTGATGGCCACATTCCGCTCGCCCACCGTGGCCCTCATGCCCGATATCACCCCGGAGCCGCTGCGCAGCAAGGCCAACAGCATCATCAACCTCATGGGTGGCCTCGGGTCCATCATCGCCTTTTTCGTCGGTTCGCGGCTGTATAACCTCAACCACGGCTACCCGTTCTATATGGCCGCGCTCGTGATGCTGGCAAGCCTGGTTGTAATCAACCTCGCCGTGCGCGAAAAGCGCGATTCCCTCAATTTTACCGCCGCGCCAAGGCCGGATCAGCCGGATAAAACGGTAGAAGCGCCCCGTGGGCCGGATTGGGCAACGCTCCGCCGCGCGCTGCCCCTGCTGCTCGCAATCTTTTTGTGGTTCGTGGCGTTTGACGCCGTGAACGCGTTCTTCACCCTTTACGGCAAGGAATACCTGCACGTCAGCGAGGCGCTGGCCGCCGGAAAGCTTACGTATTTCTCGCTGGCCATGCTGGTGTTCGCGGTGCCCGCGGGCCTGATCGCCACGAAGATCGGGCGCAAGCGCACCATCCTTATCGGGCTTGCCATCATCTGCGTCACGTTTCTGGGCCTGCGCTTTTTCAGCAGCATCACCGCTATCGGCTATCTGTTCATCCTCTGCGGAGCCGCGTGGGCGCTCATCAACATCAATTCCTATCCGCTGCTGCTGAGCATGGGCTCGGAAGAAAAAGTGGGGCGCTTCACGGGCTACTATTACGCGTTCTCGTGCCTTGCGGGCATTGTTTCGCCCACGCTCGTGGGCGCGCTCATCGACGCGCTGGGCTACCGCATTCTGTTCGTTTATTCGGTGATCGGCTTTGTTCTGGCTTTGGGCTGCATGCTGTTTGTAAAAGATCCCCGCAGGCCGAAGGACACGGCTCCGAAAGAGCCTTTGGAGGCGGCGGCATGACGGCGGTTCTTACAGTTTTGATCGTGGTGCTCGTTTTGACGGGCGCGCTCTGCTTCCTCACGGCGCCCGGAGCCGTCGAAAAAAGCCGCTATCCGTGGCTCATGGGGCATACGTTCGCCCACCGCGGGCTCTATACGGAGGACCAGACGGTGCCCGAGAACTCCATGCCGGCCTTCGCGCGCGCCGCGGAGGCCGGCTACGGCATTGAACTCGATGTGGAACTGACCTCCGATGACCGGCTTGTGGTGTTTCACGACGACGCCCTCGCGCGCATGACGGGCGCGCCGGGTACCGTTTGGGAAAGCGGCTTCGAGCGATTGCAGGGCCTGCGCCTTGCCGGCACGCAGGAGAAAATCCCGCTGTTCGAGGATGTCCTCCGCCTGGTGGGCGGGCGTGTACCGCTTATCGTAGAGATCAAAACCACCCCGCGCCTCGAAAAGCTCTGCTCCATGACGTACGCCGCACTCCGGGAATACGGCGGGCCGTACTGCATGGAGTCGTTCAACCCCTTTATGACGGGCTGGTTTAAACGGCACGCCCCGCAGGTGCTGCGCGGGCAGCTTTCCATGCGTTACGGCAGCGGGGAGCATATTCCCGGCATCCAGAAATTTCTGCTGGGGAATCTGCTGCTCAACTGCGTTTCGCGCCCGCAGTTTGTCGCCTACCGGCACGAGGACAGCCGCCGGTTTGCCTTTCGGTTCTGCCGGCTGCTCGGCGCCGTGGCCGTTGCGTGGACGCTGCGCAGCGAAAGCGAGCTTGCGCGCGCGCGCGGCCGCTTCGACGCGTTCATTTTCGAATATTTCGAGCCGGGCGGACGTCAGTCGGCGCCCTCCGGCGCGTTCTCCGCTTCGAAAAAGCCGTGAAGGACCTCGTAGAGCTTCGGGCTGTTCACCACATAGCTTCCATGGTCCTCTCCGGGAAGAATGCGCAGCGTGGAATTTGGAATTCCGGCGGCGATCCATTCGGTGTGCTTTTTGCGGATGAGGTCGTGCTCTCCGGCCAGAACGAGCACCGGGATGCGGATGCGGGCGAGATTCGCGCGCCGGATGTGCGGCTCCTGAAGCATCATGAGCAGCTTCGGGTCCTGTGTGGAAATCCAGTCGCGCCGCATGGAGGCAAGTTCGCGCGCGCGCAGGCCGCTCGGCACGGCGTTGGCGCCGCTCACCGCCATGCGCGAAAGCAGCTCCGGATACCGGGATGCCACCAGCAGGCCGATAATGCCGCCGTCGCTGAACCCGTAGAGCATCGGCTTTTGCAGGCCCAGCGCGCGGATAAACGCCGCCGTGTCCTCCGCCATGGCGCCGTAGCTGAGCGGCGCCTGCCCGCTTTTTCCGTGGCAGCGGCTGTCGAGCGCGTACACGGTGAAGTTTGGCGCGAGCTGGGGCGTAATCGTTTCAAAAATTTCATGGCTTCCGCCGTTGCCGTGCAGCAGCACGATCGGCCGCCCGCTCCCGGTTTTTTCATACCAGAGCCGCACGCCGTTTACCTCAATGTCCATTCTGGTTCCTCCTCTGCGGCGCCCATGCGGGTGCCGGCTTTGTTTGAACCTATTTTACCGCATTTCGGGCCGCGCCTGCAAACCGGAATACCGGGTGCGCCCGGAAAAATCGGAGAACTTATGCTATATTCCGCGTAAAACAGGACGATACTCTTTGTAAGCAAACCGGCGCAGGTGGGCGCCGCGCATTGCGAAGAGTATCGGCCGGGAAGAAAGTCAGTCAGGCAGAATATCAGCCGGGCAGAATATCAGTAAGGAAGAAAACAACATGGAACTGAACCGCGGCAACATGAAAAAGCTGATGCTGCTCATTGCCTTCGGCATCGCTTTTTACCTGGGGCTCACCAATTTATACCGCCTGCAGGCTTTTTTCGGAATGGTCGCCGGCCTCTTTGCGCCCATTCTTCTCGGATTTGCGGTGGCCTACGTGTTCAACGTGCTGCTGCGCGTGATTGAGGCGCGCCTGTTCCCCCCGCTGGACCGTCGGTTCAGAAAGGTATGGCCGAAGCTGCGGCGCCCCGCGAGCATCACCATTTCGCTGCTCGCCGTGAGCGGATCGATCGCCCTCATCGCGCTCATCATCGTTCCGGATATCGTCTCCACGGCGACGAACCTGGCGGGCAGCATCCCGGTGCTGCTGAACCGCGTGGCGGGCCAGTACCGCGCGTTTGCCGCCCGGTATCCGGCAATCAACCGGCATCTTTCCAACTTTCGGGTGGATTGGACTAGCGTCAGCCAGATGCTCACCCAGAATGTCCGGGGATTCGCCAACTATCTGGTGAACGACACGCTCACGCTCACCACCAACCTGTTCAACGGCATGGTTTCGGCCATCCTCGGCTTCGTCATCGCGGTCAACATCCTGTTTTCCAAGGAAACGCTCAAGCGGCAGCTGCGAAAGCTCCTTTACGCATTCCTGCCGCACGATTACCCGCGCAAAACGATCCGCGTTCTGAAGCTTACCGACCAGGCGTTTTCGGATTTTATCGCGGGCCAGTGCATCGGGGCCGTGATCCTCGGCATCCTCTGCTTTCTCGGGATGCTGCTGTTCCGCTTTCCTTACGCCCTGCTCATCTCGGTGCTGGTGGCCGTGTTTGCGCTTCTGCCCATTTTGGGGCAGATTTTCGGCACCATCATCGGCGCGCTGCTGATTCTCACGGTCAGCCCCATTCAGGCGCTGTGGTTCATCCTGTACGTCAATGTGCTGCAGCAGCTCAACGGCAACCTCATCTACCCCAAAATCGTGGGCTCCAAAATCGGGCTGCCCACGCTGTGGGTGCTGGTGGCCATCACGCTGGGCGGAAGCCTGTTCGGCATTCCCGGAATGCTCGTGAGCATTCCGATCTTTTCCGTTGCGCGCACGCTCCTTTCCGAGAGCGTGGAACGGCGTCTGCGCAAAAAGCGTGAGGAATCGCCGGAACAGGGGACTTGAAAGGTCCGGATCGCATACGGAAAAGGGGGTGTTGCAAAACGCAGTACGATGCGTTTTTGCAACACCCGGCCTGCGGGGCGTTCCGCCCCATTTTGCTGCGCAAAACCGCGCCGTTTTGACGCTCGCAGTTCAAGAGGAGCTGTGGCAAAAATGAATGTACATTCATTTTGCCACAGCCCCTTTTTGAACCTGAGAACCGTACGGAACGCGGATTTTCCCGAAAATTCAGGGCTCGAGGAGCCGGCGGAGCGGGTGGTAGATGACGGCGCCCACGATGAGGCAGAGGGCGAGGTCGGGCACCAGATAAAACGCGTTGTAGGCCATGGAATAGGCGAAGACGTGCCCTTTGAGGAACGCGAGGTTTTGCGGGAAGCTTTTGGTATCGAACGCGTAGGAATAGAAAATAACAACGCCCGAAACCACGTGAGACGCAAACCGGATGGCCACCGCCGTGATCATGCCCAGCAGGAATCGCCAGAAGCCGCGGCCGTAAATTCCCGCAAGCCCGAGCGCCGAAAAGGCGATGAGATAATCGAGGAACGCCGAGCCCACGATGCTCTGCCAGTGCATCCCGGCAAAGCCCGAAAGCAACCCGCCGTCCATCAGCAGCTTGAGGAGCGAGAACGCAAAGCCCGTGAGCAGCCCCCATTTCGGGCCGTATTTATAGCCCGCCAGCAGGATGGGGAGCATGCTGCAAAACGTGATCTCCCCCCCGAGCGGCATTTCCCAGAGCTTGAAAAAGCTGAGCACCACCGCGAGCGCGATGAGTATGCCGCTTTCCACAAGCCGCACGGTTTGAGGGCTCAAGCCCTTTCGTGTCCCTTTGGCAGACGAGTTCTTTTGCATTTCCATGTTTCATGCCGTCCTTTCGCTGCGGGCGCCCGAAAAGCAGCCTTTTCGGGCGCCGTTCCCCCGTATTGGTTGGAGCATAAAGAAAACCGCGCCGGAATACCGGCGCGGTTGAAAACATTTTTTCTTCTTCCTACGCCGGCATTATCCGGATCAGGTTCCTGGGTTAGGAATATCGTAGGATTCCCTCTCAGCCGAAGTCATTCAGCGCCCCATTTAATTGTCGAAACCCATTATAGAACAACAAGACGGCATTTGTCAAACCCTTACCCGAACAGGAGGGCTTTCCAGAGCAGTGTGAGGAGATAGTAGAAAAAGGGGACGAGCACGGCGGGCACGAGGTTGCCGATGCGTATTTTTTTGGGGAACAGCATGTTGATGCTGATGCCGACGATAAGAACGTTGCCCACGGCGGAAATCTGGGCGATAACGGAAGCGGTGAGCCAGGGCCTCAGCACGCCGGCCAGCAGCGTGATGGAGCCCTGATAGAGCAGGATGGGGATGGCGGCGAACGGCACGCCCCAGCCCATGGATGAGGCGAAAACCACCGAAATAACGCCGTCCAGAACGGATTTGGCGTAAAGCGTAGAGGCGTTTCCCGTGAGCCCGTCCTGAATGGAGCCGACGATGCTCATGGCGCCCACGCAGAACAGCAGCGTGGCCGCAACGAAGCCTTCCGCGACGCCTCCCGAGCCCTTCACGCGGCCCTGCAGCCACAAACCCAAATGCTCGAGACGGTCCTCGAGCCGCAGAAACTCGCCGCACACCCCGCCGATGAGCAGGCTGAAAATCACGATCATGATATACGAGCGGCCCAGACTGCCGTCCTTCTGCAGCGAGAGCATCGCCTGCATGGTGCCCGAGAGGCCGATAACTCCGACAGCCAGCGCGACGCCCTGCAGGATGATGGCTTTATACTTATCCGGTATCCCATTATGCAGGATAGCTCCGGCGCATCCTCCGACCAGTATGGCCCCCGTGTTGGCAAGCGTTCCGGTTCCGATCATATCCGTCCATCCACCTTGCTGCGCCAAATAAATTCCGGCGGTCCCGGTTCGAAGCGCGGGCTTGCCTCTACCGGGCCGTTTGTAAAAAAACGGAGATCCCGGAATTTTGCGGCCGAAACAAAGGAACCCGCGGCGAAAAAGGAGAAAAGAAAGCGCAACGTTTTCAGTATAGCATAAGCGCCTTGCCCGGACAAGACGGTATAACTTAAAAAGAACGGGGGGCGGGAAGGCCGCGCCCTGCCGGAAATTTCAACGGAAGCCGCGTTGCTTTTACGAGAAATGAGTGGGGCCGCAATGCAGGAAAACTATAGTAGAAGTTTCAATTTTCCAAAGTGTTTTTCAAAAACTGCATTTATGCGGAAATTTGTGCGCGCTTGGGGGACGTTCGGACGGACAAAATGTTGAAATATGCCAGAAAGGACCCGAATCCTGTGCAAACAAAAAAATAATATGAATATCGATCAAATACAACTTGCATTTTAAAAGAAGCTATACTATAATAGAAAAAAACATTTTGGTGCCGGAAGCTGGCGGCCTTTGCAGGTCTTCCCCATGGAGTCCAACCTGCCAGCAGAGCTTGCAAAATGCAGACGGGCATAATCAAACAAGGGCGTAAAACACAACCTGTTTACGCCCTTTTTTGTATATGCGGGAGCTTCCGCAACAGCCAACGCGTGAAGACTGAAGCTTGTGAACGGCTTTCAGCCCCATCGAAACAGGAGGTAGGAGAAATGATTCGAAAGAAAATCGCGCTCTCCCTTTCGCTCGCGCTTATCGCCATGACAGCCGCCGGCTGCCGGGCCGGGAGTTCCAGCTCCGGTTCCGGCGCCGCCGGCACCGGAGCGCCCGCCGGAACCATCAAGATCGGCATCGTCATGCCGCTCACCGGGTCGGTCGCCACGTTCGGCCAGTCCGCCCAAAAGGGCCTGCAGCTTCTTGAGGACCAGACAAACGCCGCGGGCGGCATCCTCGGCAAAAAGGTCGACTTCCTATTTGAAGACGATCAGGCCACCGCAAACATCTGCGTCGCGGCCGGCACCAAGCTGATCACAAACGACCACGTGGTCGCCATCATCGGGCCTCTTACGAGCACCTGCGCCAACGCGCTCGCTCCGATCTGCCAGAGCAACCAGATCCCGATGGTAACCGGAACGGCCACCAACGCCACCGTCACCCAGAAGGGCAACTATATTTTCCGCACCTGCTTTATCGACCCGTTCCAGGGCACCGTGGTGGCCAAGTTCGCGTCCGCCAACCTGAAGGCCAAAACGGCCGCCGTCCTCTATAATAACGGCGACGCGTATTCCGACGGCCTTGCCGAAAACTTCATCAAGTCGTTTAAGGCGGCCGGCGGCACCATCGTGAAAACCGAAACCTACAACACGGGCGACAAAGACTTCAGCTCTCAGCTCACGCAGATCGCACCCACGAAGCCGGACGTGATGATGCTTCCGGATTACTATTCCACCGTTTCCCTCATCGCCAAGCAGGCGCGCGCCATGAACATCCAGTCCACGTTCCTCGGCGGCGACGGCTGGGACAGCTCCGATCTCTTCACGCTCGGCGGCGACGCGGTGAACGGCGCGTATTTCTCGAACCACTATTCCCCGGACGATACCTCGCCCCAGGTCGTGCAGTTCCTGAAGGATTTCAAAGCCAAATACAGCAATCAGGTTCCGGACGCCATGGCCGCTCTGAACTACGATGCGGGCAAGGTCCTGCTCCAGAGTATTCAGAAGGCCGGCAGCACCAAGGCCGCCGATATCCAGAAAGCGCTGCTCGCTTACGACGGCACCGTCGTTTCGGGCCACATCAAGTTCGATTCCAACCGCGACGCGGTGAAATCCGCCGTCATCATCAAAACGGTGAACGGCAAGGAGACTTTCTTCACGAAGATCAATCCCTGACCTCCAGCCTGCGCGGCGTTTCGTGCACGGCAGGGTTACGGGCGAGAGCAGGGGAGAACCCGCCCGCGCGGGCGGACTCCCGGTTTCGGGTTGCTGCAGGACGCTTCCGTGTCCTGCGGCAACTCCGCGCTCGTGTTTGATTTATCAATTTGGCGTTTCGCACTTCGGCTATCTGCTTTCTCTGATTCCGTTGCGTTTTCGGACCCCGAATTTTGAAACCTGCGCCCGCCTTGGCGGACGATTCCATACACAGATGGATGCTGCCGATTCCCGGGGAGAACAGGGAATGAATCCGCGCAAAAGGCCGTTGCAGACTTTTTAGCAAAGATTATTTTGCGCTGTTTCCGATGGAAATTGGCATGATACATACGGGAGGGGAACGTATTGAGTTGGGTTCAAGTCCTGCAGCAGCTGATTAACGGGCTGTCGCTGGGAAGCGTGTATGCGCTGATCGCCCTCGGGTACACCATGGTTTACGGCATTATCGGCCTCATCAACTTTGCCCACGGCGATATTTATATGGTGGGTGCGTACGCAGGCTATTTTTCCGCGACGCTGCTGCATCTGCCGTTTGTTCCCACGCTGCTGATCGGCATGCTGGTGCCTGCCATCCTCGGCGTCGTCATTGAGCGCGTGGCGTATAAGCCCCTGCGCAAATCCACCAATATCTCGCTGCTGATTACCGCCATCGGCGTTTCGTTCCTGCTCGAGAACGGCTTCAACGCGCTGTTCGGCGGGAATCCGCGCGCCTATCCGGCGTCGATCCTCGCGCAGAAGACGGTGCAGCTCGGCCCGGTGCATACCGATACCGTCCACCTCATCATTCTGGGGATTGCGGTGCTGCTTATGGTGCTGCTGCAGCTCATCGTCTACGGCACGAAGATCGGCAAGGCGATGCGCGCCACCTCGTTTGATAAGGACGCCGCGGCTCTCATGGGCATCAACGTCAACAGCACCATTTCGTTCACGTTCGCCGTCGGCTCCGCGCTCGCGGGCGCCGCGGGAGTGCTCGTGGCCATCCTCTATTCGAGCCTCGACCCGTATATGGGCATGCAGCCCGGCATCAAGGCGTTCGTCGCCGCCGTGCTCGGCGGCATCGGGATTATCCCCGGCGCGTTCCTGGGCGGCCTCATTCTGGGCGTGATCGAAACGTTCGTGACGGCTTTCTACTCCAAGCTTTCGGGAGCCATCGCGTTCGTGTTCCTCATCGTCATCCTGATCCTTAAGCCGACCGGTCTGCTGGGCAAAAAATCCAGCGAGAAAGTGTAGGTGGCGAACGTGCTGAAGTTTTGGAAAAAAACGGCGATCCAGACGGCCGCAGCGGCGGTGATTCTGGTAGTGTTCCAGTCGCTCATCTCCACCGGCGCCTTCAACCAGTATTACACGCGCGTGCTCATCACGATCTGCATCAATATCATGCTCGCGCTGAGCGCGAACCTGATCATCAACATTTCCGGCCAGCTCACGCTTGGGCATACGGCGTTCATGGCCATCGGCGCGTATGCGGCCGCGGTTATGAGCATGCACGCGCACCTGCCGTTCTTCTTTGCGCTGCTGGCGGGCGGCCTTGTCGCCGCCTTTTTCGGCCTTCTTATCGGCCTGCCTACGCTGCGCCTCAAGGGCGACTATCTGGCCATCACCACCCTCGGCTTTTGTCAGATCGTCGTGGTGGCGTTCCAGAATATCAACTTCCTGGGCGGCGCGCAGGGCCTTACGGGCATCCCGTACAAAACCAATTTCATGTGGGTTTACGTTTCCATGGTGGTGATGATCTTCCTGCTGTATAACCTCGTGCATTCCCGCCACGGCCGCGCGATGATCTCCGTGCGCGAGGACGAGATCGCGGCGCAGTCCATGGGCATCAACACCACCCGCTACAAGATCATGGCCTTCACCGTGGGCGCGTTTTTCGCCGGGTTTGCCGGCGGGCTGTACGCACACCTGATGATGTACATCGAGCCGAACTCGTTTAACTTCATGCAGTCCGTGAACGTCGTGATTTTCGTCGTGCTCGGCGGCGCGGGCGGCATCATCGGCTGCATGACCTCCACCACCCTGCTCACGCTGCTCCAGGAAGCGCTGCGGCCGCTCGGCGGGCTGGATATGGTCATCTACCCGTTCCTGCTTATCGTCATCATGCTGCTTAGGGTAAAAGGCTCCGGACTTTCCGGAATTTTCGGCCGGTTTACCAAGCTTCTCCGCAAGCCCAACGCGCAAGGAGGGAAATGAACGTGCCTCTGCTTAAAATCGATAACATTTCCATCCGTTTCGGAGGCCTCACCGCGGTATCCGATTTTTCGCTTTCCATGGAAGACGACAGCCTGTTCGGCCTGATCGGCCCGAACGGCGCGGGCAAGACCACGATCTTCAATATGCTCACGGGCGTGTATGTGCCCACCTCGGGCAGCATCCACTTTAACGGCGAGGATATCACGGGCGTCAAGCCCTACAACATCACACAGAAGTCCATCGCCCGCACGTTCCAGAATATCCGCCTGATGAAAAAGCTCACCGTTCTCGAAAACGTGAAGATCTCGTTTGTGTACCAGACCAAATACAGCCTTGCCACCAGCTTTCTGCGCCTGCCCTCGTTCTTTAAGGAAGAAGAAGAAGTGGATAAAGAGGCGCTCGAACTGCTGCGCATCTTCCATTTGGAAGAGAAGAAGAACGAGCTTGCCATGAACCTTCCTTACGGCGAGCAGCGCAGGCTCGAGATCGCGCGCGCTCTGGCGGCCAAGCCCAAGCTGCTGCTTCTGGACGAACCGGCGGCCGGCATGAACCCCAACGAAACGGCGGAGCTCACGGAGCTGATCCGCTGGATCCGCAAGGAATTCCATATCGCCATCCTTCTCATCGAGCACGATATGCGGCTCGTGATGGGCGTCTGCGAACACATTCTGGTGCTGGATTACGGCAAGATCATCGCGGAAGGCGGCCCGGAGGAGATCAAGACCAACAAGAAAGTCATCGAGGCTTATCTTGGCGAGGAGGCTGCCCATGCTGCTGAAAATTGACAAGCTGAACGTGTATTACGGCGGCATCCACGCCCTGCACGACGTCAGCATCGAAGTGGGCGAAGGGGAAATCGTAACGCTCATCGGGGCGAATGGAGCCGGAAAAACCTCCACGCTCCGTGCTATTTCGGGGCTGGTGCCCGCCGCCTCCGGCGAAATCCGCTTCGAGGATAAGCTGCTCAACAACCTGCCCGCGCATAAAATGCCGATGCTGGGCATCTCCCACGTGCCGGAAGGGCGGCGCGTGTTTTCAAACCTCACGGTGAAAGAAAATCTGGAGCTCGGCGCCTATACCCGCAAGGACAAGGCGCAGATCAAAAGAGATTACGAGCTGGTGTTTGAGAAATTTCCGCGCCTGAAGGAACGCATCCGGCAGCGCGCCGGTACGTTGAGCGGCGGCGAGCAGCAGATGCTCGCCATGGGCCGGGGGCTGATGTCCAAGCCGAAAATCATGCTTCTGGACGAACCCTCCATGGGCCTCGCGCCGATTGTGGTGCAGGATATTTTTTCGATTATCCGCGATATCAACAAGGCGGGAACGACGATCCTGCTGGTGGAACAAAACGCCAATATGGCGCTTTCCATCGCGAACCGCGCCTATGTTATCGAGACGGGGAGCATCGTGCTGAGCGGCTCGGCGGCCGATCTGATAAAAAACGACAGGGTGCAGAAAGCATACCTGGGCGGCTGATGTGATTTTCCGGTTTATAAAATCCGCGTCCAAAGCCCATAGAAGCTTTTGACGCGGATTTTCACGCGTTCTTCCAGCAGAAAAACGCATGAGCGCAAGAGGGCGCTGCCGGATTCCGGCAACGCGGAAAAGCGCCGATCGGCGGAAAATGGAACCCGCGGCGAAAAAAAGAGCAAATAGGGAAGATCGAACAAAAATATTTCATGGTGGTTCGACATGATTTCGGTTATATGACT
This sequence comes from Bacillota bacterium, assembly GCA_023391535.1. Taxonomy (GTDB): domain Bacteria; phylum Bacillota; class Clostridia; order Oscillospirales; family Ethanoligenentaceae; genus JAEWAU01. The sequence continues at coordinate 14,905 of JAEWAU010000056.1, forward strand.
TGCATTATTTGAAATTTTGCGTTAAAATAGTATGCGTTGTAAGAACGAGATTGCATGAAAAATTTCGTTTTACAGCCTGCTTTGAACGGAAATCCCCGTTGTTTGTTCCCGCTTTTGCAAGTGCCGGTGCCGGAAGCCTGCTTTTGAGCTCGTTCGGAAAACGAAGCAGAGTTTCGAAGGAATGAATCATCCGGTGTTTCAGGATTCAGAACATGAGCGGAAGAGCGCAGGGGGCACGCAGTTTCCTGCAGGAACGCAAAGGTTTCACTCGGCAATGGCGCTGAGGCGTGTGCCATTTGTCGGGTGTTTTCTTTAAACCGCGAAAACCGTCCGCGGTTTTTCGAAAAAGAAAACAGTCTGGAGAGGGCAAACGGCTGCGCAGAAACAAAAAGCAGCACACCGTTTGGGAATGGAAGTCGGAGAAATCCGGTGATACTTTCATTAAAAAAAGGATGGGAGGACAATCTATGAAAAAGCGCATGGTAGTAGCCGCAGCGCTTGCCGGCATGATGCTGCTGACATCCTGCAAAGCTACTACGAAGACCCCCACGAACACCGCGGCGGCAAAGCTCGCGGGCACTGTCTCGGCAGCCGATACCACCAAGAGCCCGGCGCAGGCCAACAGCCGGAGCGACACCTTTGTTGTGGGCAACACGCAGATGAGCGGGGTTTGGAACAAGGAATATTCCTCAAACTCCTACGACTGGTACGTCTGCGACGTCATGTTTGATTACCTGGTGACGCCTACCCCGGACGGCAAGGCAATGGACAACGCGGCCACCTATACCATCTCCAAGGACGCCAAGACCTTCACGTTCAAGATCAAGAAGGACGTTAAGTATTGGGATGGGAATGCGGCCACGGCGGATGACGTCGTTTGGTACCTTACCTATCTGGCGGACCCGAACTACGACGGCCAGGTCGACCTTTCCTCGCTGAACATCGAAGGCTACGACGCCTACCACAAGGGCAGCGCCACTTCGATTTCCGGCGTGAAGGCTCTGGACAAAAACACCGTTCAGATCACGCTGACCCAGCCGAACGCGGCCGGCCTGTGGAACCTGAACATGCCGCTCATTGAAAAAGCGTATTACGCGCCGAACTTCAAGAAGGGCGACGCCAAAGAGGTTTCCGCCGAGTGGGCGAAGAAAGCCCCGATGGGCACCGGCGCGTATAAGTTCGTGAGCTACAGCGCGGCCACCGGCGCCAAGCTGACGGCAAACGACAATTATTTCAACGGCAAGCCGAAGATCGCAAACCTCGAATTCGCCGTGGTTCCCGAAGGCCAGGAGCTCCAGAGCGTGCAGACCGGCCAAACGGACTTCGACAACGCCACCTGCAGCGATGACGACGTTGCGGCCGTGAAGAAAGCCAGCTTCATCAATGCGTACTACTACCCGACCAACGGCTTTGGCATGGTTCAGTGGAACCTCACGGAAGACAAGTTCAAGGATGTGCGCGTGCGCCAGGCTCTGGCCTACGGCCTCAACCGCGCCGCGGTCATCAAGAGCGTCTACGGTCCTTACGGGCTGCAGAACGACGTTCCGCTGCCGATGGCTTCCTGGGGCTATACGTCCGATGCGAAAAACGGCATCACGACCTATGACTTCAACCTTGCGAAAGCAAAGCAGCTCCTCAACGACGCCGGCTGGACGCTGAACCCGAACACCAACCAGCTTGAAAAAGACGGCAAGGCGTTCACCATCGATTTCACCGCCACCAGCGGCAACCCTGTTACCGACGTTATGCTGCCGGAAATGAAGCAGGATTACGCCAAACTCGGCATCAAGGTGAACGTGGAAACCGCTGACTTTGCAACGCTCCTGAAGGGCTATTACGCCGCCACGCTGGATGCCACATTCCTCGGCAACGGCCTTTCGACGCCTGACCCGGATACGAGTGTGCAGTTCATGACCGGCCAGGGCCAGAACTACTACAAGTATTCGAACACCGCTCTCGACACGCTCTACAAGGATGAGCTGACCGAAACCAACCAGTCCAAGCGCACACAGCTCTTCTATCAGATCGATAAGATCCTCAACAACGATCTGCCGGTGTTCACGATTTACCAGCGCAACGATATGTATGTCGTGAACTCCCGGATCGGTAATATTCCTACGATGGGCGCTTTCCGCGATCCGCAACTGGATTTCTACAAGTACACCATCAAGAAATAAACCGGAGTCGGTTTGACACAATATTGTGGATCGGTATGGAATGCCCGGAGGGGAGGATCCCGTCCGGGCATTCCGACTGATTTGAAGAGGAGGTTTGCCGATGTGGAAATATATAGTGCGCCGGTTGCTGCAGATGATTCCCATATTAATCGGCGTTTCCATCATCCTGTATTGCATCGTCCATATGGTGCCCGGTAACTACATTCTGATGCAAGCTCATAACTCACATATGACCGCGGCGCAGCTCCAGCACCTGGAATCCCTTTACGGTATCAACGATCCGTTCTATATCGGGTATTTTAAATGGCTCAAGGGGATCGTGCTGCATTTCGATTTCGGCGATTCCTTCGTATATAAAGAGCCTGTGACGACCGTTCTCGGCACCTACATCTGGAACTCCTTTAAAATGGCGTTCCCGGCGTTTATTCTGGAACTGCTCATCGCCATTCCGTGCGGCATCATTTCGGCGACGCACCAGTATTCCAAACGGGATATGACGCTGACGTTCATTGCGTTCTTCGCATTCTCTTTCCCGTCTTTCTTCCTGGGCTGCATTCTGCAGAATATTTTTGCGATTAACCTCGGCGTGCTTCCGCTTTCGGGTCTTACCACCCCCGGCGTGAACTATACGGGCTTTGCCAACGTTCTGGATCAGGCAAAGCATCTGATTTTGCCGGTGCTGGTGCTCACCACCATCAGCTTTGGCTCGCTGATGCGCTATGTGCGCATGTCCATGCTCGAGGTTACTAATCAAGACTATATCCGGACGGCACGCGCCAAGGGCCTGCCGGAACACACGGTTGTATATAAACACGAGCTTCGCAACGCGCTGATCCCCATCGTCACCATTCTGGGTCTCAGCCTTCCAGGGTTGTTCACGGGCGCCATCATCACAGAATCGATCTTCGGCATTCCCGGCGTCGGCTATATCTCCTACCATGCCATTTTGCAGCGCGATTACCCGCTCATGCTGGGCTTCTGCGTAATGGTCGCCGTTCTGACCCTGTTCGGGAACCTGCTGGCGGATATCTTCTATTCGCTGGTAGACCCGCGCGTAAAGCTGAAGTGAGGCGATGAAGATGAATAATATAAGAAAGAACCCCGAGGTTCCGTCGGCCATCGCTTCGCTGGTCGCGCTCATCGGCTCGATTGTCTGCATTTTCTGCCCGTTTATCAGCATCCCGGATTATCAGCCCGTTCTGGGCATTCAGCTGATGTTCCATCTGTTCCGCCGCTTCGATATTGCGATGGCGGATTCCAACGCCGTTCCGGGCCTGACGTTTTACAGCACGTCCCTCGCGCTGATCTTCGTATTCCTCTTTTTTGTGGCTTCCGCCGTATCTCTGTTCCTTTTCCTGCGCGGCGGCCACAAAAAATGGCTGGATACATCGTTCGGCCTGACACTTGCCGGCCTCGTTTCTTACGGAATCCAGCTGTTCAGCAGCAGCTCCTGGGTTTCCGATTTCTTCGGCGTGCTTTCACAGGCCACCAAAACGACCACCGGCGCCATTTCGTACCAAGTGCCGCTCGTCAACAACGTCTACACGGGCTTTGGAGCGCGACTGCTGGCGGTTTTCGCGCTGGCTGCGATGGCCGCCATCGGCATCAGCAAATACCAGCGGTATGAGAATACCGACCGCACGGCACACCTTCAAACGCCGCTCAACATCGCCTACCGCCAGTTTAAACGCAACAAACTGGCCATCTTCGGCATGGCCGTCGTCGTATTCGTTCTCGTCGTTTGCTTCTTCGGCCCGGTGTTCACCAACTACGCCATGCTGCAGACGGATATCACCATCGCGAAGCAGGCTCCGAGCCTGGCATTCCCCTTCGGAACGGACAGCGTTGGCCGCGACGGCCTTACGCGCCTGCTCTACGGCGGCCGCGATTCTCTGGAGATCGGCTTCGTTGTCGTATTCATCGAACTGATCATCGGTACGGTCGTCGGCGGCATCGCTGGCTTCTACGGCGGCTGGGTGGATAACCTGCTCATGCGCATCGACGATGTGTTCCTGAGCCTGCCCATGATGCCGGTGGTCATTATCATCGGCGCTGTGATGATGGATATGAAGGTCGACCCCGCTCAGCGCATCTACTACATCATGCTCGTTCTGGGGCTTTTGTTCTGGCCTACTCTGGCGCGCCTGGTGCGCGGGCAGATCCTTTCGCTGCGCGAACAGGAATACATGGTGGCCGCGGAAGCGCTCGGCATCCGGGATCGGCGCCGTATCTTCCGGCACCTCGTTCCGAACGCCCTGCCGAACATCATCGTTACGGCCACGCTGGATATCGGCAACGCCATCCTGACGGAATCCGCGCTTTCCTTCCTCGGCCTCGGCGTCGCCATCCCCTATCCTTCCTGGGGCAATATCGTGAACGCCGCAACGAACAACCCCATCGATTTTGCTCTGCGCCCCTGGCTGTGGATTCCCGCCGGCACTGCCATTCTGATTACGGTGCTGTGCTTTAACCTGGTGGGCGACGGTCTGCGCGACGCGTTCGATCCCAAAATGAAGCAGTAGGGGAGGGAAAACGAATGCCCGAAACAATATTGAGCCTCAGAGACCTGAAAACGTATTTTACAACGAGCCTCGGCACGGTGAAAGCCGTGAACGGCGTTTCGTTCGATATCGAAAAAGGACAGACCGTGGGCGTAGTGGGCGAATCCGGCTGCGGGAAGAGCATGACTTCCCTGTCCATTATGCACCTGCTGCCCAAAAACGGGAATATCGTGGGCGGCCAGATTCTGTTCAAAGGGCAGGATATCGCCGGTTACACCCCGGAACAGATGCGGCATATCGACGGCAAAGAGATCTCGATGATTTTCCAGGAGCCGATGACCTCGCTCAACCCGGTGTTCACAGTGGGCGACCAGATCGCGGAAGCGCTGATTCTGCACGAAAACCTCAATAAGGCCCACGCGAAGAAGCGCGCGATCGAAATGATCGGCACGGTGGGGATTTCCCGCCCCGAGGGCGTTTACAAGGAATATCCGCACGAGCTTTCCGGCGGCATGCGGCAGCGCATCATGATCGCCATGGCGCTTGCGTGCCATCCGTCGCTGCTTATCGCCGACGAGCCGACCACGGCGCTCGACGTCACGATTCAGGCACAGATCCTCGACCTGCTGCGGCAGATCAAGAAGGATCTTGGCATGTCCATCATGATGATTACGCACGATCTCGGCATCGTGGCGGAAATGGCCGATTATGTCGTCGTTATGTACGCGGGACGCATTGTGGAAAAAGGCCCGGTGCGTGAGATTTTTGCCCATCCGTCGCACCCTTATACGCAGGGGCTTTTGAAAGCGAAGCCGTCCGTGCTGGATGTCAAGGATCGGCTGTATACCATCCCCGGGCAGGTTTCCAACCTGATCGGTCTTCCGGATTCCTGCTATTTCGGCGATCGGTGCGAGTTCTGCAAAGATATTTGCAGGCAGGGCTTCCCGCCGGTGTGCGAAGTCGGCGAAGGGCACTTTGCTGCCTGCACGCTGTATGGGGGTGAACGCAAATGAGCGAACCGCTGCTGAGAGTGGAGCACCTGAAAAAATATTTCCCGATCAAGGGCGGCGTTTTCCAGCACACGGTCGGCCATGTAAAGGCGGTGGAAGACGTTTCGCTCACCCTGGAAAAGGGCGAGACCTTCGGCCTTGTGGGTGAATCCGGCTGCGGCAAGAGCACGGCCGGGCGCACCATTCTGCGTCTTTACGAGCCAACCGGCGGCAACGTGTACTTCCACGGCGAGGATATTATGAAAAAATCCCGCCGCGAAATGCGCGACCTGCGCCAGAAGATGCAGATCGTGTTCCAGGACCCGTACAGTTCCCTGAACCCGCGCATCACCGTAGGCGAGAGCATCGGCGAGGCGTTGGTGGAGCACGGGCTTGTTACTCATGCCAAGCAGAAAGAGGCCGTGATGGCCGTTATGGAGCAGTGCGGCCTGAACACGCAGCAGATCGACCGCTACCCGCACGAATATTCGGGCGGCCAGCGTCAGCGCGTCGGTATTGCGCGCGCGCTCGCACTGCACCCGGAGTTCATCGTGTGCGACGAACCGGTTTCCGCGCTGGACGTTTCCATTCAAGCCCAGATCGTGAACCTGCTGTGCGACCTGCAGGCGAAATACAAGATATCCTACCTCTTCATCTCGCACGATCTCAGCGTGGTGCGGCATATCTCGCACCGCATCGGCGTGATGTACCTGGGCGAGCTGATTGAAACGGCACCCAAGAACGAAATCTACGAGAACCCGCTGCACCCTTACACCAAGGCGCTGCTTTCCGCCGTGCCGGTGCCGGACCCGGATGCCAAGCGCAACCGCATCATTCTGCCCGGCGACCTGCCGAGCCCGGCCAACCCGCCTTCAGGGTGCAAGTTCCACACCCGCTGCCCCATGTGCCAGGAAATCTGCAAAACGCAGCGCCCCGAAATGCGCGATGCGGGCAACGGGCACAAAGTGGCCTGCCATTTCGCGCTGTAATAAGCCGGAAACTGTCGGGCGAGGGGGCGCACGTCCCCCAACCGGTTTATGAAAAATCTGTGCAAACAGACGCGGCCTGTGGCAAGCAGGTAGGAGGCAAACCTGTCTCCCGCCTGCTTGCTTTTTTCATGGCGGTTTTTCCGGCTTTTCGCCCGGAGCGGAAAACCGCGCTGTATGGAATGGCTGCGCCGCTCCCATACTATAACGCGAACCAATTTGAGCAGAGGCGGGCGGTACCGAATACGCACCGCCAAACGACAGGGAGGAAGAACAATGACATTTTCAGAGCTTCCATATCGGCGGATCGACATTCAGGAGTACCGCGGGCGCTTCGCAAAGGCGCTGGATACATTCCGAAACGCCGCGGATACGCAGGCGGCTAAGGACGCGCTGAAGGCCTGCTACGACCTGCGCAATGCGTACTTTACCACCGAATCCCTCGCGTACATCCGCTACACGATGGATACGACGGATGCGTTCTATTCCGATGAGCACGACTACTACGACGCCAACCGGCCGCAGGCGGAAGAGATGGAGCACGAATTCGGGCTTGCGCTGCTCGCTTCGAAGCACCGCAAAGGCCTGGAGGACGCTTATGGAACACTTCTGTTCCGCAACACGGAAATCGCCCTGAAAGGCTTCGATAAGGCCATCATGGACGACATGGCCGAGGAAAACCGGCTCACCTCGCAGTACACGCGGCTCATCGCCTCGGCGCAGATTGAATTCGACGGCAAAACGCTGAACATTTCGCAGCTTGGCTATTACATGGATTCGGCCGACCGTGAGGTGCGCAAAAAGGCATACCGTGCCCGTTCGGATTTCTTCGCGCAGCACGCGCGGGAACTCGATGAGATCTTCGACGGCCTCGTGAAGAACCGCACGCAGCAGGCCCGCAAGCTCGGGTACAAAAATTTCGTGGAGCTGGGGTATCTGCGCCGCGGCCGCAACTGCTACGGCAGCGCGGAGGTGAAAGCGTTCCGGGAGCTTGTGAAAAAGACGCTTGTTCCTATCAACCGGAAGCTCTATGAAAAGCAGCGCGAACGCCTGGGGCTGGATACGCTCTATTTTTACGACGAGGAAACCGTGTTCCCCGACGGAAACCCCCGGCCGCAGGGCACGGCGGACGAAATCTTTGAAAAAGCGCGCGCAATGTTCCGCGAGCTTTCCCCCGAAACGGGCCGCTTTTTCGATTTCATGCTCGAGCACAAGCTGTTCGACGTGGAAGGGCGCCGTGGCAAGGCCGCGGGCGGCTACTGCACCGAACTGCCCGATTACAAATTCCCGTTCGTGTTCATCAACGACAACGGCACCCACGAGGACATCTCCACGCTGGCGCACGAATCCGGGCACGCGTTCCAGTATTTCCAGTCCCGCGACATCTACCCGCCGGACTATGTCCAGCCCACGATGGAAACGGCCGAAATCCATTCCATATCCATGGAGTTTTTCACCTGGCCCTGGATGGAATCGTTCTTCGGCAAGGATGCGGACCGCTACCGCACCATGCACATCACCAAAGCGCTCCAGTTCATCCCCTACGGCTGCGCCGTGGATGAATTCCAGCACATCGTGTACGAAAACCCCGAGCTCACCCCCGCCGAGCGGAAACAGGCGTGGCAGCGGCTGGAGCACGACTATCTTCCGCAGCTGAATTACGGCGACGACCCGTTCTTCGGCGCGGGCGGACGCTGGCAGCGCCAGCTCCATATCTACGAGCTGCCGTTCTATTATATCGATTACTGCCTGGCGCAGACCTGCGCGCTGGAGTTCTGGGCAATGGCGCAAAAGGAAGGTTCCGCCGCGTTCGCCCCGTATCTCAAGCTCTGCGGCCTGGGCGGAACGGATACCTTTACGGGCCTTCTCAAGCAGGTGGGGCTGGCAAGCCCGTTCGAGCCGCAATGCCTCGAACTGGTGGCGCGGGAAGCCGAGAAATGGATCGCGGCCTCCGGTATTTAACCGCGAAACCGGGCGGGTGCCCGCTGAAAACGGCCGAAAATTTTCTCATTACCGGAATTGCCGCGGAAGACGCACGGAAATCCGCGCAAAGGCGTTGGAATTCGTTTTTTTCGGCGCGAAACCAGTTTTTTTGGTCGCCTGCCGCGCAATTGTGTTATAATAAAACTACTGTGTATGGGAAAGGCTGCCGCCAGCGTGCGGCAGCCAAAAACGAACAGCAGGAGGAAACACGGCCGCTATGAAGCTGATCATTCAGTTGCCTTGCTATAATGAGGAAAAGACCCTTCCGCAGACGATTGCCGATTTGCCGAAGGAAATCGAGGGCATCGACGAGATCGAGTACCTGATCATCAACGACGGCAGCACCGATCAAACGGTGGAAACAGCCATTTCCTGCGGCGTGCACCATGTCGTCAGCTTCAAAAAGAACAAGGGGCTTGCGGCCGGTTTCATGGCGGGGCTCGACGCCTGCCTGCGGCTTGGCGCGGACATCATCGTCAATACCGACGCGGATAACCAGTACTGCGGGGCGGATATTGCCGCTCTGGTCCGCCCGATTCTGGACGGGCAGTACGATATCGTTATCGGCACGCGCCCCATCGATAATATCGAGCATTTTTCAAAACGCAAGAAGAGGCTGCAGCACATCGGCAGCTGGGTGGTGCGCGTGGCGTCGGATACCGACTGCGAGGACGCGCCTTCGGGCTTCCGAGCCTATTCGCGCGAGGCCGCGCTGCACATGAACGTGATCAACCAGTACACTTATACGCTGGAAACCATTATTCAGGCGGGGCGCAGCAACATGGCGATCGGCTCCGTGCCGATACATACCAACCCAGAAACGCGCAAATCCCGCCTGTTCAAGAGCATGACGAGCTATATCAAGCGTTCGGTGGGCACCATCCTGCGTTCGTTCATGATGTACAGGCCTTTCCGCTTTTTCAGCATCATCGGCGGCGTCCTGTTCGCCGTCGGCTTGGTTGTGGCGGCGCGGTATATCTGGCTCTTTGCCGCGGGCTTCGGCCGCGGACATGTACAGTCGCTGATCCTTTCCACCGATCTGCTGCTGCTGGGCGCCATGACATTCATCACGGGGCTGGAGGCCGACCTGATCGCCGCCAACCGCCGCTTGCTCGAGGAGCTCCAGTACCGCATCCGCAAGATGGATTATAAGAGCTCTCCCATAAAGGAGCTGCCCTCCAAACCGCGGCGGTGAGGAGAAGAGCGGCTGGCAGGGGAGTTTCGCCCTCTGCGGAGCGTTCTGCGCGGAGGACGCTTTTTCGAGGATGAAACGGAAAACAACCCGAAAGCAGGGAGGGCCAACAGGGCATGATGGAAAAGGACGGCGGAAGTCCCTTTTGGGAGCCGTTCCGCGGCAAACACGTGCTGTTTCTCACCACAAAAAATCTGGATTATCTGCGAAACACGCAAGAAATTGAAGCCTTGCGCGCGGTGGCCGCATCCGTCACCGTGTTCGGCTCCGGCAGCCGGAGCTATCCGGCGCGCCTGCTTTCCCTGTATACGAAGCTGTTCTTTCGCTCGCTGAGGCGCTTCGACGCGGTGTTCGTTGGGTTCGCGCCGCAGCTGGTGCTGCCGTTCTGGGGCTGGAAGCTGCGCCGCGGCCTGCTTGGTGAAGATTTTTTCATCTCTCTCTATGATACGCTGGTGGACGACCGGAAGAAGTTCAAACCCGGTTCGCTGCCGGCCCGTCTGCTGCACCGGCTCGATGCGGCCACGCTGCGCCGCGCGGATTTTATCACGGCCGACACGCGCGCGCACGCGGAATTTTTCGCCCGGGAATTCGGCGCGGACGCCCGCAAAACGCACGTGCTTTATCTGGAAGCGGACCGCTCCGTATACTCGCCGCGGCAGGAGCCGAAGGACCCGGTGTTCGAGGGGCGGTTCGAGGTGCTGTATTTCGGTTCCGTGCTTCCTCTGCAGGGCGTTGAGGTTGTGCTGGAGTGCGTGCGGCTCATGAAAAACTGCCCGTTCGTGGCGTTCGATATCATCGGGCCGGTTCCGGAGCGGGAACAGGCGGAGTGCGTCGGCTGCTCCGTGCGGTTTACGCCGTGGCTTTCCCAGCTGGAGCTGGCCAAACGCATCGCGGCGGCCGATTTCTGCCTGGCGGGCCATTTCAACGCTGAAATCGAGAAAGCGCGGCGCACCATTCCGGGCAAGGCGTATATCTACGAGGCGATGCGCAAGCCCATGGCTCTGGGGGATAACCCCGCCAACCGCGAGCTGTTCGCGGAGGACGCGTCGCATCGGTTTGTGCCGATGGGCAGCGCCGAGGCGCTTCGCCGCCTGTTGCTGGACGCCGCAAAAGCGGCGGGCTACGGCGCCTGACAGAAATAGATTCAGTCGCAACAGACATTCGCACAAAAAACGGAAAGGGTGAGGAACGATCGGCGGCGAGAAGAAAAAACGAATCATCCGCATCGCCGGCATTGCGCTTGCCGCAGCGTGCTTTGCCTTTTTGTTCTATGCGCTCTGGATAAACCGAAGCACGCTGCTGAATTTGAAAAATCCGGGCGCGGCGGCCGCCTACGGCGCGCTGGCAGCCGTGGCGTTCGCCGCCATCGTTTTTATCTCCGCGTTCGCGTGGAAGCTGACGCTGCAGTTTTTATACGGGAAGCGCATCTATTACCGGCAGGTTCGGGGCGTTTACGCCAAATCCAACATCGCCAAATACCTGCCCGGCAACGTGATGCACTTTGCGGGCCGCAACGTGCTGGGCGGCAAATTTGGCTTTTCCCAGTTCGATATGGCTCTGAGCACCATCATCGAGGTGCTGACGCTGCTCATCACCGCGGTGGGCTGGTCGCTGGCGCTTGCCTATTCGGAGTTTTTCCGCGCCGTTTCCGCCTCGCTGCAGAAGGTCCGCGAAGCCACGGGCGGCCTTTTTCCGCTTGCGGCGGCGGGCGTGGCGCTGCTGATTGCGGCGGCCGTGTTCGCCTTGCTGTTCTACGCCCGGCGGAAGGGGCTGCTCCTGCAGCTCCGCAAGCTGTTTACCCTGAGTTTTCTGAAGGTCTTTGCGGAGCTGATCGGCATTTACAGCGTCACCATGCTGCTGCCGGGCTTTACGCTCGTGATGATCTTCGCCAAGGTGATGGGGGTTGCTGTTTCGGCGCATGGCGCCGTCATTATCGTCACGGGCTACCTGCTCTCCTGGGCGGTGGGGTATATTGTCCCGGTCTCCGGAGGGCTGGGGGTGCGGGAATTTGTGGAATACCTGATTATCGGTACGGTCTGCCCCGAGGGGGTTACTGTCGTCGCCGTCATCCTGCTCCGGGTCGCCTCCATTCTGGGAGATGTGCTCGCGTTTGCGGGTGAACTGGGAATAGAACGTTTTCGCGGGAAGGAAGAAGAAAACGCATGAAAATTGCAATTGCCGGAACCGGTTACGTGGGCCTTGTCACGGGAGCCTGCCTCGCCTATCTGGGGCACGACGTCACCTGCGTGGATGTGGACGCCGCCAAAGTGGAGCGCCTGCGCGGGGGCGACCCCGTCATCTATGAGGCGGGCCTTGAGGAAATCCTCAAAAGCTGCGCAAAGCAGGGCACGCTGCATTTCACCACCGATTACGCCGCGGCCTACCGGAACGCGGAATCCGTTTTCATCGGCGTGGGCACGCCGGATAAAAAAGACGGGTCGGTAAACCTTTCCTATGTCAACGCGGTGGCGGATCAGATCGCCGCGAGCGTGGAGCGCGACTGCCTGGTCGTGATGAAGTCCACCGTCCCCATCGGCACGAACGATAAGATCGAGGCCCGCATCCAGGCAGGCCTGGCCCATAAGGTGAAGGTGGAGGTCGCCTCCAACCCCGAGTTCCTTTCCCAGGGCACGGCGGTGGAAAACACCCTGCACCCGAACCGCATCATTCTGGGCGTAAAATCCGCGTGGGCGGAGGGAATGCTCCGCGCCATCTACGAGAAGTTCGACGCGCCCAAGCTGGTGGTGCGCCGCCGCAGCGCGGAAATGATCAAATACGCCTCGAACGATTTCCTCGCCCTCAAAATCTCCTATGTCAACGAAATCGCGAACCTCTGCGAGATGACGGGCGCGAACGTGGACGAGGTGACGCAGGGCATGGGGTACGACCCCCGCATCGGCAGCAGCTTCTTAAAGGCCGGAACGGGCTACGGAGGCTCGTGCTTCCCCAAGGACACCAAGGCCCTCCACTGGCTCAGCAACATCCACGGGCGCGAGCTCAAAACGGTGCGCGCGGCCATCGACGTCAACGAGGGGCAGAAGCTGGTGCTCGTCAAAAAAGCGCACAGCTATTACGAGAATTTCCGGGATGTGAACGTGGCCGTTCTGGGGCTGACCTTCAAGCCCGGAACCGACGATCTGCGCGAGGCTCCTTCGCTTTCCTGCATCCCGCTGTTTATCGACGACGGGGCGCATATCAAGGCGTGGGACCCGGTGGGCGTGCCGAACTTCCGCAAACTGTACCCCACGGAGCTGACCTACTGCGACAGCATCGCGGAAACGCTCGACGGCGCGGATATCTGCCTGATCTTCACCGAATGGCAGCAGGTGCGGGACATGGACGTTTCGGAGTTCCGCAAGCGCATGAAAACGCCGCTGGTTCTGGACGGGCGCAACTGCTTCGACCTCAAAAAGATGAAGGACGCGGGCGTCACGTACCTTTCCATCGGTCGCCCGGCCGCAAACTGAACCGAATCTTCTTTTGAGGCCGCGAATAAAAGGACCGATCGAAATCAGCAGGACGGACTTTCGCGATTTGGCTGCAAAGAAACGGGAGCCCGGGGGGGTTTGGCGGGGCCCCGTTTCTTTGCAGCCAAATCGCGAAAGTCCGTCCTGCTGATTTCGATCGGTCCTTTTATTCGCGGCCTCAAAAGAAGATTCGGTTCAGTTTG
>JAEWAU010000058.1 GCA_023391535.1 Bacillota bacterium
GCCGCCTCCTCGGCGGTGCCGGCGGCGGCAAGCAGCAGCGTGAACGAACGGCGGCTTCTAGGCGGCAGTTCCGTGTGCAGGCGCAATGCGGCCGCCGCGTCCGGCAGCGCGCCCGTGCGCCCGTGAAACTCCGCCGTGAGCGCGCCGGGCAGCGAACGGATGCCCTCCGGGCGTTTGAGCAGGCCCGCGCGGTCGCCCTCGAACTCGAAATCGGCTTCCAGCTCCGCGAAGCCCACCGCGATGCACACGGGCAGGTCGCCGCCGCGCGCGCGGCGCGAAAACAGCAGAATCTTCGTATCCGGCCGGTAGGCGGCGCTTAAAAACAGATGCGAGAAGGCCGGGTGGGCGGCCTCGTCGGCGGCCTTGGCAAGGCACGGCTCGAAGTAGAAGAGCAGGGAGGTATCCGTACGCCGCGTTCCGTCGTTAAAGAGCTCTACATGGCGCGCCTCGCACGGCAGCCCCGCGTGCAGCAGCGCGCGCATCTCGATGCCGTATACCCCGCTGCGCGCGCGGTACACCGCGCCGTGGGAATCGAACTCCACGCGGTGGCGCAGCAGCCTGCCGCCCTCGTAGCGCGGGGACGCCGTGGCGCACAGAAATTCGCCGCCGAACGAGGCCGCCGCGAAGAGGCCCGTGGGCGCGCGCAGCAAATCGGTTCCCCGGCGCGTGAGGTCCATGCCCCGGAACAGCGAGAGCGACGCGCCGCAATCGGTGAGCAGCAGTGTGTATTCGCCGTTTGAAACGGCGCACACGCGCGGCGCGGCGGGGTTCAGCGTATCGAACTCCTCGCGCGCGGCCCCGCCGCGGCCCGGCTTTTCGGGCGGGTCGCGCCGAAGCACGTCGCAGAACACCACGGCGTCCGGAATCTTTTCGCGCAGCAGGTCCTGCGCGGAGCGCATCTCCTGGTCGCGCAGGAAACGGTCCTGCATCACGCCGTCCGAAAGGGCGTTGTCCGCCGCCACGAGCGACATCCCCACGTGGTGCGCCATATAGCTCTTCACCACGGCCATATGCCCGCCTGTGCGCCGGTAGGTGAAATCCGCGGCTTCGAAAAAGCCGCAGCGGCCCGTCATATCCAGCGCTTCGAGCGCGCGCAGGTTGCGCATGCCGGCCTGCTTATCGAACGGCAGGGCCAGAAACGTGGAATAGGGCGAAACCACGAGGTCGGAATCCATGCCGCGCTTGAGCGCGAGCTTCTGCACGCCGTGCGCCTCGTACTGGTAGTTGAGCGCCGCATCGAACGCGTAAAACCCGCTTTCGGAAATGCCCCACGGCGCGCCGCTCTGGCGCACGCGCTGCTTCTGGCAGGCCAGCACGAAGCGCAGGGCCTCGGCCGCCATGGAATCCTCGTAAACGGGCAGCAGCAGGTGCGGCATGAGGTATTCGAACATCGTGCCCGTCCACGAAACCGGGCCGGTGTAGCCGTTCTGCCTTGTCAGGGTGCGCCCGAGAGCGCCCCAGTGCCGTTTGGGCACGATGCGCCTGGCCACGGCGTAAAAGCTCGTGAGCCGCGCCTCGCTCATGAGAAGATCGTAGTAGCTGTCGCTCAGGCACTGTTCCTCCACGTCGTAGCCGATGTGGAACAGCCGCCGGCGGCTGTTGTAGAGCGCGCCGAGGTCGGTTGCGTCGCACAGCGCGGTGAGCCGCGCGCACAGCCCGGCGCATTCCCCGCTTTCGGTGCGGTAATCGGAAAGGCCCTCGCGCAGCGCCGTGAGGCAGCACAGCAGGTTGCCGCTGTCCACCGTGGAGACGTAGGCCGGGCGCAGCGGCGCGAGCGTGCGGGTGTCGTACCAGTTAAAGAGATGCCCTTTCCACTTCTCGAGTTTTTCGAGCGTCGCCACCGTTTGCCCCACGCGCTCGAACAGCGCGTCGCTGTCGATGAGCTTTAAATCCCGCGCGGCGAGCGTGGAGAGCAGCAGCAGCCCGATGTTGGTGGGCGACGTGCGGTGCGCCACCGTGTAGACGGGGGCCTCCTGCATGTTATCGGGCGGCAGCCAGTTCTCCTGCGGCGTCACGAAATCCTCGTAGAAGCGCCACATGGCGGCGGCATAGGAGCGCAGCGCCTCGGTATCGGCGTCCGAAAGCTCGTCGTGTGCGGGCTGAGTCTCCCGGCCCGAAAGCCACGCCAGAAACGGCGTGGCCAGAAAGAACGCGCCCGCCGCCTTGGCCGCCGGCTGCGGAGCCAGCAGCAAAAACGCCGCGCCGATCACGAAGGTGCCCCAGAAACGCCGCAGCACGCCCAAAAAACCGTTCCCGCGCGAGGCCTTGGCCGCCTCGCTTTCGGCCGCGGTGGTCCATTCCAGCAGATTGCGCCCCGTGCGCAGACGCTTTACGGCGCGCAGCGCGGCATCCGCGCACACGAAGGCCTGATGCGGAAGAAACAGATAGCCGAGCACCCCCTGCACCACGGAATTCCACGCCTGCGGGCGCACGCGGCAGTGGTAGCGGCGCGAGAGTATGGAGGGCCCGCCCCGCAGCACGGCCAGCAGGGCGTTCCACAGCCCGCCCGAAGCCACCGAAAGCAGCGCCGCCGCAAGGAGCACGATTGCCGGGGCGGTGGGGCTGAACGCCGCCGCCGCGAGGCACAAAAAGGCGAGCGGCGGGGTGACGCCCCGGCGCAGGTTATCGAAAAGTTTGAAACGCGAAAGGGTGTTAAACGGCGATTCCCGCCCGTCGGGAAGAATTTTGCGCAGGTAGCCGACGTTCTGCCAGTCGCCCCGCAGCCAGCGGTGCAGGCGATCGAACCACGGCTGCGGCCGGGGAGGGAAGCCGTCGGTGAGCTCCACGTCCGATAAAAACCCCGCGCGCAGAAAGCAGCCCTCGAGGATGTCGTGGCTGAGCACGCGGCCCTCCGGAAAGGCTGTGTCCAGCACGCGGTAGAACGCCTCCGCGTCGAGAATGCCCTTGCCCGCGTAGATGCCTTCGCCGAACAGATCCTGATACACGTCGCCGGCAGCGTTGTCGTAGGCGGTGACGCCGCCGCTGCCCGCCATGATGCGTGAGAAAGCCGTTTTCCCCGCGGCTTCGAGATCCACGCTGATGCGCGGCGAGAGCACGCCGTACCCGCGCGTCACCACGCCGTTTTCCACCTCGGGCGCGTTGAGCGGGTGCATGGCGGTGGCCACCATCTCGGCGGCGGTGTCCATCACGAGGCCGGTGTCGGCGTCGAGCGTGACGATATAGCGCACGCCGCGCAGCTTTTCCACATCACCCTCGAGTGTTTCAATGGAGGTCTGCCGCCCGTGGATGAGGCGCACAAGCTCCACGATGGCGCCGCGCTTGCGTTCCCAGCCCGAGAAGCAGCGCTGCGTGGGCGAATAGCGGCGTGAGCGCAGCAAAAGCAGAAAACGCCCGTTGTAGCGGCGGTTGAGCTGCCGCACGGCTTTGCGCGCGGCGTCGCGCACGGCCTTGTCCTCCGGCAGTTCCGGCAGCTTCGCCTCTTTTAAATCCGCCAGAATACCGAACAGGATATTGCCGCGCCCGTTGGAATAATAGAACTGTTCGGCGCGCTTGACGAACTCCTCGGCCTTCTGCGGCGACGTGAGCAGCGTGGAGATCACCACCAGCGTGGGCGCCTCCTGCGGCACCTCGCCGTAATTTTCGAGGCGCGGCAAAAAGGTGGCCGGCACGCCGAGCAGCGAGAAGTAATCGAGCGCGGGGCGCAGAATCTCCCACAGCGGCGCGTAGAGCAGCACGGGCAGCCACAAAAGCTGCCAGCGCGCGCCCAGAATGAGCCACAGCAGCAGGGCCGCGAACGCGGGCGCCGCGGGCAGCAGCACCAGGTAGAGCCGGCCGCGCCGGCGCTCGAGCGGGTGCTCCAGCTCCTGTTCCAGAATGTAAAACCCCACATGGCGGGTGCGCGCGTCCGTGCCGCGGCGCGCAAGCTCCAGCGCCTGTTTGGCGGCGTCTTCCTCCGAAATGCCGCGCCGGCGGGCGATATCCGCGAGGCGGGTGCGGTAGAGCGCGCGGGAGCGCTCGTCCATTTTGGAATAGACGCCGGCGGGGTCCTGCGAAAGAAGCTGTTCAAGGCAGCTCTGCCGCTCCACGATCTGCGAAAAATCGAAGGTGGTGAGGAAATGGAGGGTTTTTACGGCGTCGGAGAGCAGCAGGCGGCGTTCGTCCTCGCCCATCGCCCCGCACGCGCGCGCGGCGCCCTCGATGAGCGCGGCGCGCAGCATCAGCCCGAAGGCGAACAGCTCGCCGGTTTCGAACAGACGCGCCTGCTGCGCCTGCGCGATGTAGTCTTCGATGGCCTCGGCGTCGAGCCGCCCGCGGGAGGCGTCGCACAGCCGCTCCGCGTGCAGGCGCACAACCGGCTCGCCGCCGCAGGCGGGCAGGCTGCGGCATTTTCCGAGTTCGCGGATGACCTGCCGCCCCTCGCGCTCGAGGATGTAGTAATTGTCGAACAGCCACTCGAAGGCGCTGGTCACCTGCCCGGGCGCGTAGACGAGCCTTTTATACGTTTCGCGGATGATATCGAGCTGCCGGCGCAGACGCTTTATCTCCCGCAGCGGGCGCGCCCGCCCGTCGATGCGAAGCGACGCGTCCGCCGTGTCCGAAGTCTGCCGCCCTGTTTTCCCGTTTTCCCGCATACGCTGTCGGTTCCTTTCCCGCCGGGGCCGCCGGCTTGTGCAATTCCGGAAAAGGTTGCGGGAAGCCGTGTCTCGCCGGCCCGCCTCCGGCAGAAAGGCGAAACGCCTGGGATGCGCAATCTTTTCCGGAAATGCTGTAGGTGATTCGGCTTTTATTTTTGCCCGCGGGGGAACGAAACATGCGCCGCGCGGCGCGCGGCAAAAGAGCAAAACGCCGGCGGACGCCGCGGCGTTTCCGCCCGGCGGCGCGGAAAAAGGGAAACCGGCCGCGCGCGGCGCTTTCTTTCTTGACGCGTTTTGCGCGCGCGTGCTATAATACTTCCATATGCAGGCCTTGTCCCCCCACGCCTGAGGGAAAGGCGCGCCCTCCGCTCCCGGAAACGCGGGGCCGGAGGGCTTTTGG
>JAEWAU010000070.1 GCA_023391535.1 Bacillota bacterium
CGGCGGGCTCGCCCGCCTTCGATTATCTTCCCCGCTTCACGGGCGGCCTGGTGGGGTATTTCGGGTACGACTTCGCCCGGTGCTTCGAGCGGATTCCCGATGAGAACCCCGACGACGGCGCGTTCCCCGACTGCCTGCTGCTGCTGGCGGAGCGGGTGATGGTTTACGACAACATGCGGCAGAAGCTGACGCTCATCGCGAACATGCAGGCCGCGGGCGACGCGGACGCGCACTACCGCGCCGCGTGCGGCGCGCTCGGGGAGATGGCGCGGGCGGTGCGCTCCTCCCTCCCCGCCCCGCCCGCCGCGCAGCCCGGGGGCGCAGCCGCACCCCTTTCGTGGAAGAGCAACCTCACGCGCCCGGAATTCGAAAGCATGGTGGAGCGGGCCAAACGGCACATCGCAGAAGGCGATATCTTCCAGGTGGTGCTCTCGCAGCGGTTCGAAACGCCGTTTCCCGAAAGCCTGTTCGATACCTACCGCGTGTTGCGCCGCGAAAACCCCTCGCCCTACCTTTACTACCTGCGCCTGGGCGGGTGCGAGGCGGCGGGCGCCTCGCCCGAAACGCTGCTCCGGCTGGAAAACGGGCTGCTCGAAACCCGCCCCATCGCGGGCTCGCGGCCCCGGGGCAAAACGCCCGCGCAGGACGAAGCTCTGGCACGCGAGCTGCTTGCGGACGAAAAGGAGCTTTCCGAGCACAACATGCTGGTGGACCTCGCGCGCAACGACATCGGCCGCGTGAGCCGCTTCGGCAGCGTGCGCGTGAAGGAATACAAGAGGCTGGCGCGGTATTCGCAGATCATGCACCTCACGAGCCTGGTGGAAGGGCGGCTTTCCGAAAGCTGCGACGCCTTCGACGCGCTGGCTGCGGTGCTGCCGGCCGGCACTCTTTCGGGCGCGCCCAAAATCATGGCCATGACGCTCATCGACCGCTTCGAAAACCGGCGGCGCGGGCCTTACGGCGGGGCCGTGGGCTATATCGGGTTCGACGGCGGGCTCGATACGTGCATCACCATACGCACCATCGTGAAAAACCACGGCGTCGCCTATGTGCAGGCCGGCGCCGGCATCGTGGCCGATTCGCAGCCCGGCCTGGAATTTGAAGAAAGCTGCAACAAGGCGAAGGCCGTGCTGCTCGCCGCTCAGGCGGCGCGAAACGGCGAAGCGGGCTGAAAAAGCGGCCGGAAAGAAACGGAGGTTTGGCGGCATGGTGCTTCTCATCGACAATTACGACAGCTTTTCCTATAACCTCTACCAGGCGCTGGGCGCGCTGTGCGCCGGGCGGGAGAAGCACGGGGAAATCCGCGTGGTGCGCAACGACGAAATCACGGTGGAGGGCATCCGCGCGCTGCGCCCCACGCATCTGGTGCTCTCCCCCGGCCCGGGCCATCCGCGCGCGGCGGGCGTTTGCATGGACGCCGCGCGGCGGCTCGCGGGCGAACTGCCTATTCTGGGCGTCTGCCTCGGGCACCAGGCCATCGGCGAAGCGTGGGGCGGGCGCGTGGCGTATGCGCCGCGCCTGATGCACGGCAAAACAAGCGCCGTGGAGCTGGAGCCCTCCTGCCCGCTCTTCGCCGGCCTTCCCAAAACCGTGCGCGCCGCGCGCTACCATTCGCTCGTGGTGGAGCGCGAAAGCCTCCCCGCCTGCCTTACGGCCACGGCGTTCGGCCCGGAGGGGCAGCTCATGGGGCTGCGGCATCGGGAATACCTCGTGTTCGGCATTCAGTTCCACCCCGAATCGTTCCTAACCGAGCACGGCTCGGAAATTCTCGCGAATTTCCTACATTTATAAACACCTTTTTCGAATGTCTTTTTCGGAACAAATCCGCGCTTTTCAACAGGGGCGGGTTTATGGGGTTTGGCGGGTGTGATGTGAAAGGAAGGTCTTATTCATGATTCAGCAGGCGATCGGCAAAGCGGTATCCGGCGTTTCCCTCACCGGCGAAGAGGCGCGCGCGGCGATGGAGGAGATCATGACCGGCGCGGCCACGCCCGTGCAGGTGGCGGGCTACCTCACCGCGCTGCGCATGAAGGGCGAAACGGTGGATGAGATCACCGAAAGCGCGCGCGTGATGCGCGAGCACGCGCGTACCGTACCCGGCGGCGAGGACGCGCTCGATATCGTGGGCACAGGCGGCGATTCCTCCTTCACCTTCAACATCTCCACAGCCAGCGCGTTCGTGGCGGCGGGAGCGGGCGTAAAGGTGGCGAAGCACGGCAACCGCTCCGTTTCGAGCAAGTGCGGCGCGGCCGACGTGCTGGAGGCGCTGGGCGCGCGGCTCGATCTTTCCCCCGAACAGGCCGGCGAGGTGCTGCGCCGCACGGGAATCTGCTTTCTGTTCGCGCCCGTGCACCACAAATCCATGAAATACGCCGCCGTGCCGCGGAAAGAGCTCGGCATCCGCACCATCTTCAACATTCTGGGCCCTCTCGCGAACCCCGCCGGCGCGGGGTACGAGCTGCTGGGCGTCTACGACCCCGCGCTCACGGAGCCGCTGTGCCGCGTGCTTCAGAATCTGGGCGCGCGGCGCGCCCTGGCCGTGTGCGGCGAAACCGGCACGGGCGCCTACGCCGATGAACTCACCCTATGCGGCAAAAACGCCGTGTGCGAATTAAAGGACGGCGCCGTGCGCGCGTTTTCCCTCTCGCCCGCCGATTTCGGGCTGCCCGCCTGCACGCTTGCGGAGATTCAGGGCGGCGGGGCCGCGCAAAACGCGCAGCTGCTGCGCGCCGTCCTCTCGGGCGAAAAAGGCCCCCGGCGCGACACGGTGCTCGCGAACGCCGGCGCCGCGCTGTACCTCACGGGCCGCGCCGAAACGCCGCGCGGCGGCGCGGAGCTCGCCGCCGGCGTCATCGATTCGGGCAAGGCCCTCGCCAAGCTCGACGCATTCGCGGCGGCAACACGGAGCGTATGACGCTCTCCCGAACGCCGCCCGGAAAGAAGGTTTCGCATGATTCTCGACCGTATTTTTGAAAACCGCCGCCGGCAGGTGGAACAGCTCCGGCGTAAGCGGCCGCTCAAACAGATGCGAGAGGCGGCGCTCGCCTTCGCGCGCGAGCACCCCGCGCGGGATTTCGCCGCCGCGCTGCGCGCCCCCGGCCGGGCCGGGCGGCTCGCCGTAATCGCGGAGGTGAAGAAAGCGTCCCCCTCCAAAGGGCTGATCTGCGCGGAATTCGACCCCGCGGCCGCCGCGCGGCGCTACGAAGCGGCGGGCGCCGCGGCCGTTTCGGTGCTCACGGAGGAAACCTTCTTTCAGGGCGGCGCGCATTGCCTTGCGGCGGCGCGCGCCGCAGTCAACCTCCCGCTGCTGCGCAAGGATTTTCTGTTTTGCGAATGGCAGCTGTGCGAAGCGCGGCTGCTGGGCGCCGACGCCGTGCTGCTCATTGCGGCCATGCTGCCCGAAAAGGAGCTTGCGCGCCTGCGCGTCTGCGCTTCCCGCCTCGGGCTCGCGGCGCTCGTGGAGGTACACGACGAAGCGGAGCTGGCGGCGGCAAAAGCGGCGGGCGCGGAGATTTTCGGAATCAACAACCGCAATCTCCGGGATTTTTCGGTGGATCTGGGCACCGCCGGGCGGCTCGCGCCGCTGCTGCCAAAAGGCGCTTTGTTCGTGGCGGAAAGCGGCGTGCGCACCCCCGCGGACGCGCGCCGCCTGCGCACGGCGGGAGCCGACGCCGTGCTGGTGGGAGAAACACTCATGCGCGCGGGCGAAAACGCCCCCGCCGTGCTGCGGGCCCTGGCGGGTGCGTGAGCCGAACGAATAGGAGAGGAGGGCGAGCCATGCTGGAAATCAAAATCTGCGGCCTGCGGCGCGAAGCGGATATCGAAGCCGCCAACCGGTTGCTGCCCGATTACGTCGGCTTCGTGTTCGCGCCGGGCGCGCGGCAGGTGGCACCCTCGCGGGCGGCGGAGCTGCGCTCCGGGCTGGACGGCCGGGTCAAACCCGTGGGCGTTTTTGTAAACGCGCCCGCCGTGGAGGTTGCGCGCACCGCCCGCCTGTGCGGCTTGCGCGCCGTGCAGCTCCACGGGGAAGAGGGCGCGGACGAGGTGCGCGCTTTGCGCGCGCTGC
>JAEWAU010000083.1 GCA_023391535.1 Bacillota bacterium
AACCCGGGGCGCCCCAAAAACAAATTTACCTGCTTTTGGGGCCAGCCCCTTTTGCATGCGGAAAAGAGCGGGGGGAATCAGGATCTGCTGCGGAAGAGATTGCGGAAGAAATCGCCGACTTTCTGCCAGAACGATTCGTGCTTGGCGGAAGCGGTGCCGGAGGCCGGCACGGCCGCCGTTTCGGGAGCTTTGATCTCATCCGTTTTGAGAATGAACTTCACGCTCGAGGAGATTCCTTCGCCCGAACCGGAAAAGCTCGTGTACGCGTCGGCGAGCTTTATCATTTCATCCTTGACGGCGAGAGCGTCGTTGAGTTTGTCCGTATGGACATCCTGCAATTTGCTCAGGCCCTTGCTCCAGAACTGCGACATGCCGCTGTCGAGCGCGGAAGCGCCGCTTTTCAGCTGCACCGCGCCGCCGTTCAGTTTTCCGGCGCCGCTCTGTATGGAAACGAGGCCGCCCCGGAAAAGGCCGAGGGCGTTCGTAAGGCCAGCGATTCCGTCATTCAGGGAAGAAAGCCCGGAAACACCGGAGGCGAATGTCAGAGCGCCGGATTTGAGCGTTTTCGAGCCGGTATCGAGAGCGCCGATGCTGTCATAGAGGGAAGGATGGGAGGGGTCGCCGCTTGTTACGGTTTGGACGGCGAGCAGCGCGGTGCCGCCCTTCAGCTGGTCGGCGCCCGCGGCGAGCGCTTTCACGCTGTCGTAAAGCGTGGCGCTTTGGCCGGAAACGGCGGTTTTGAACTGCGCGGCTAGCGCGGCAGCGCCTGCGGAAACGCCCGCGCCGGCGAGCACCAGGTTGCTTGCGTTCACGGCGGTTACAAAAGCCGCGATCTGCGCGTCGGGCAGGGCTTTTGCCGCGGCGATCAGAGCCGCCTGCTGCTGCGCGGTGAGCGCCTGCGCCGCGAGCGTTACGGGAAGGGCGCTTTTGTCAAAACGATAGAGGTAAGCGGAGGGCGCCGCGGCCGCGGATTTCATTTCGCGTTCGAACGCCGCTTCCGCGGCGGCCTGATCGGCCGCGCCGGCCACGGCGGGGTCGGTCGCTATGACGCTGAGCACATTGTACAGATTGATGTATTCCGCGGCCAAGCCGGAAAATTCGCTCTTTGCCTGGCTGCTTTCAGCCGTCAGGTACTCAAGCACGGCCGCGTCGGCCGCGCCGTGCAGCCCCGTCAGCTCCTGGCTTACCGCCGTTTGCAGCGCGGCTTGAACCGCGGCGGAAATCTGCTGCTGCGTCAAGCCCTGCTGTTTCAGAGCGGGGGTGAGGGCGGAGGCGAGGGCGCCGCGCAGGGTGGAGAGGTTTGCTTCCGTCATGCCGAACAGGGTATTGCTCGAAAGCGCCGTGAACTGTGCGGTACCGCTGTTCAGAGCGCCGACGCTGTCGTACAGCGTGGCGGGCTGCCCGTTCGCGGAGGGGGAAAACTGCGCGAAAAGCCGGCCGAGGCCGCCGGAGAGCTGCTGCGCGCCGGAATTCAGGCTGCCGACGCTGTCCTTGAGCGTGGGCGACTGCGCCGTGCCCTTTCCGAATTGGGCAAAGAGCGCGTCGAGGCCGGAGGACAGCTGCCCGGCTCCGCCGGCGATGCTGCGCGCGCCGCCGGTCAGGGCGGGAATCCCTTTCTGCGCGTCGCCGGAAGCAGCCGAAAGCTGAACCGCGCCGCCGTAGATCCGGTTAAAGGAAGCGCCCGCCGTGACAATGCCGCTGCTCAGCTGCGAGACGCCGTCGGCAAAAGCCGCTTCCCCCGCGTTGAGCTTGCCTGTGGCGGTCTTGAGCTGCGAGCCGGCGTCCACAAGCTGCTGCAGCCGGTCCGCGAGGCTGCCGAGGTCGCCGGTGTTTTTAATGGAATCGAGGTCGGGAACGGGGGCGGCCGCCATCATCACCGGCCCGAGGGAAAAGTCCGTGGCGTCGGCTTTCACGTCGAGTTCGTCCGGCAGGTTGGCGGAGCTGAAGTCGATCATATCAAAGCTCTGCTTCAAGCCGGGGAAGCTCAGAAAACTGACGGCCTGGTTTTTCCCGTCACTGATCACGCTGCCGAAATTGGTCGTGACGTTTTTGAAATTCTGTGCGGGAAGATCGAGCGCCGCCATGCAGGCGAACGGCGTATAAACGGTTTTCGTGCGGCCGTTCAGAAGCATGTCGTGCGCGTCGTTATTCTGAAAGGAAATTTTCAGTTCAAAATGTCCGCTTTTCCCCGCAAGCTCCGCGGGGGAAATTTCGCTGCCGTTCAGATAATACCGAAGGGTCATGGAAACGGGCAGCTGCTTATCCGTTTTGCCCTCGTAATACAGGTCGTTCCCCGAAAGCTTCCAGGTGACGGTGTCGCCGTCGATCTGCGGCTTTTCGTCCCCCTTGACGTTGGTGATATCAGAAAGCTGCGAGCGATCCACAATAGCGGCGCCGCCGGTATCATCGTGCAGCCAGTCGCTCACGACGATCTGCTCGGTTTTTCCCGCGGAGCTGAGGTTTGCATAAACGGATTCGCTTTTTTCGGCGCTGCCCTGCGTTGCGGCGGCCGAGGCGTCGGCGCCGCCGGCAAGCGACAGGGTGGGGAGAAGTACGGCCGCGGCCGTTACGACGCCGGCTCCCCGAATCAGCCTTTTTTTCAGGCTGTTAGGACCGGATCTCATAAATATCGTCCTCCTTGATTGCAGAATCAACGATTGCGGAATCATACGATTTTCCGATAAGCATGTGGGTAAAATCCGCGCCAAAACCCATGCGGGGAGCTTTTGCCGCGGATTCTGATCCCCTTTTTCATCGGAGAAAAGGTTCAGTCGATGTCTTCGGCGTTTTCATGTGTGGCAAGCAGCCCCGGCTTGTGCCGCCAGAACAGCGAGGTGTGTTCCAGAACCGGCTCGAACAGCATCAGCAGCCCGGGCAGGATGAACACGATCACAACGGTGCTGATGAGAGCGCCGCGGGAGATCAGCAGCGTAAGGCTCTTGATCAGGCTGATGGTGGAAACCAGATAAACGCCGAACGTGGCGCCAAAAAAGGTGAGCGCGCTTGTAAGAATGGATTTTGTGGAATGCTGCAGGGCGATCTGCATGGCGTCGCGCTTGCTTTCGCCGTTGCGGATATGCTCCCGGTAGGAGCTGGAAAGCAGAATGGCGTAATCCACGGTGGCTGCGAGCTGAATGCACCCAATTACGATGGAGGCGATAAACGGAATGGTGGCGCCCGTATAGTACGGGATGCCCATGTTGATGAAAATGGCTAGCTCGATGGCGCACACCAGGACGACCGGCAGGGAAACCGACGCGAACATCAGAAGCACGACTGCGAGAACCACGGCGATGGAGACGATGCTGACATTGCGGAAATCCGTATTGCAGATGCCGATGAGGTCGTTTGTCAGCGCGCCTTCTCCCGTGATCATGCCTTTCGGATCGTACTTTTTGATGATGCCGTTTATGCTTGCGAGCTGCGCTTTCATCTCGTTGCTGGCCGAAGGATACCCGGAATTGACGAGCACCACTTTGTAGCCGTCTTTCTGCGTGAGGTCACGGATGCTCTGCGGCAGCATGGAAGAGGGGACGCCGGGGCCGAGGGTGTTGTCGACGCCCAGAACCTTATTGACGCCGCTCACCGAAGAGAGCTCCGTCTCCATCTGGCCGAGCCGGTAGGCGGGCACCGTGTCGTGCACGAGAACCATATGCGTGGTGTCCATATCGAAATCCTTTTTCAGAATGTTTAAAGAAACGATGGATTTCATATTGGACGGCAGGGATTGCTCCAGATTGTAGTACACTTTGGCGTTCGCCTGGCCGAACCAGGCGGGAATCAGAAGGATCAGCCCGACGATGAGAAAAAAGCCGCTGTGCTTCACCACAAACCGGGAGAGCGCGTGGAAAGACGGGAGCACGGAACCGTGCTGGAAACGGTGGATCGGCCCGCTGAAGACGAGCAGGAGCGACGGGAGAACGGTGAAGGTGGTGATGACGCTCAGAAAAACGCCCTTCGCCATCACAAAGCCGATATCCCTGCCGATGCCCAGGCGCATGATGCCGAGCGACAGAAACCCGCACGTCGTGGCGAGCCCGGAGCCGAATACCGCCGTGAAGGAGTTCGCGATGGCGCTCGCCATCGCCTGCTCCTTATCGGGCTGTTTGTGGAGCTCATGCTCATAGCGGTTGAAAAGAAAGATGGCGAAATCCATCGTTACGCCGAGCTGGAGCACGGCGGCCAGCGCCTTGGTGACGTAGGAAATTTCCCCGAACATGATGTTTGAGCCGAGATTGTAGAGAATGGCCGTGCCGATGGAAAGCAAGAACAGCGGCGGCACCACCCACGACTGTGTGGTGAGCAGCAGAATCACGAGCGCGATAAGCACCGCGAGCAATATGTACTGCGGCGTTTCCCGGTTGGATAGGTCCACCGTATCCTTGACCACGGCGGACATGCCGCTCAGAAAGCACTGCTTGTTCAGCAGTTTGCGGATGTTTCCGATGGAATGCTGTGTTTCCAGCGAGGAGGAGCTGCCTTTGAACTGAATGAGCAGCAGGGTCGAATCGCCGCTTTTGAAAACGCTGCTCACACTCTGGGGCAGGATGGAATCGGGAATCGAGATGTCGGCGATATCGTCCTTCCACAGGACGCGCTCGACGCCGCCGACCTTTGCGATCTGCTCCTTGAGCGCGGCCACGTCCTTATCCGGCATCCCGCGGATCACCAGCATTCCGGTGGAAGCGTCGTTGAAATCGCGGTCCAGCACGTTTTCCGCCTGCACGGAATCGATGTCGCTTGGCAGATAGGAGAGCAGATCGTAATTCACCTGCGTTTTCACAAAGCCGATGGCCGCCGGAAACAGCAGCAGCGCGCCGATGATCAGGATGGCGACGCGGTGCCTGGCGATGAACAGGCCGAATTTCTGCATGGACACCTTCTTCTTTCATACTGCATAACAACATGCCGTGTTGTCATGCAAGAATTTTACGGATGGCAGTGAAAAGAAGGGGTTTTACTTCGCGGACAGGAGCCGGCTCATTGTTGACGATGGCGCTGTAGCACACGGAGCCCATCATTTCAAGCAGGATGAACAGCAGCTTCCCCGTATCCTTTTCGTCGTACCCTTCGCATTTTACGTTTTGTTTGAATTCGTCCACGACCTTTTTGAGATCCGCGCCGCGCACCGGATCGTTCAGCACCTTCTGATACAGGCTGAACGAGAGATCCTTGTGGATGATCCGCATGAGCAGCGGGTCCTGGGCGAGATGGTCGATGATGTAATCGGCAAAGCGGATGACGCTGTCGATCGGATCGCCGCCGGCGCGGGCTTCGGTGGCCACGATGGCGTCCCGGATGAGGGCCGAGGTTTTGCGAATCACGACCATGTCCAAAAGATCGTACTTATCCTTGAAATAGAGGTAAAACGTCCCCTTCGCAACACCCGCCTTTTTCACGATTTCGTCGATGGTGGTGCCGTTGATCCCCACTTTGGTGAACAGGTCGAACGCTGCGTCCAGCAGGGAATTCTGTTTGCTGATCTGTTTGCCTTCCAGCCTTGCGGTCATTGTTCCGTCTCCTTTTTTTTCATCGGGCGCACCGCCCCGCGTTCGGCCCTGCAAATGACTATTGGTCATTTACAGGGCCAGTATACTCAAAAAATGACCAATAGTCAATATTCAGCTTGAACAAAACGAGCCGTACCGTGCGCGTGTTTTTACGGCAGGATTGTGAAAAAACAGCCATGCCTGCTGCTTTCTGCGGAAGAAAAATCTCTGAAAAAACGGCACAGGGGGTGTTTAAAACGCATAACGATGCGTTTTGCAACACCCCCTGTGCCGGAAGCGGGTTATTCCCGCGGAACCTGACTGGCTGCTCCGCCCGCGGCCGCCCTGGTTTCCTGCAGGTTTTTAATGACTTTTTCCGCCGTCCCGCCCAAAAGCTCGTAAAGCCGGTGGAATTCGTTCTGGATGCTGTAGCTCATTCCGTCGTTCAGCCATTCCATTATCTGCCCGAAAAATTCGCATTGAATCAGTTTGACGAGCAGGGCCCTGTCCTCCTCCGATATGGAGAGTCCGGAAAAAGCGGTGTCCATATACTTGGAAATCGCGTTGCGGCATAACTTGCGGAGATAGCGCTCGAAAACCTCCCGGCTCGCGGAATTATAGATATGCAGCACGGCGCGCTTGTTTTTGATTGCAAAATCGATCACGGTGTCCAGGCAATCCTCCAGCGTACTGCTGCCCGCTTTTTCGGATAGGATTTTATCCGCGTCTTCCATCACGATCTCTTCAATAAGGGACGGGAAGTCCTGAAAATGGTAGTAGAAGGAATTCCGGTTGACACCGCAGTCCTCCACCACGTCCTTTACGGTGATCTGGTGGATGGGGCGCTCGTTGAGCAGCTTGAGAAAGGAATTTTTAATCGCCTGTCTGGTAAAAGACGGCATCCGATTACCCTCCTTTTCCGGTGTGGAACAGAATTATCATAGCGCAGAACCGCGCTTTCTTCAATACGTGCCGGCCCGCAGAGAAGGCGGCGGCACACAAAGCGGCCGGCGGTCGCCCGCGCATGATTCGGCGGAATTTCCTTTGGCCCGTTTCCGGCTGCAAGGTAGGCAAAAAGCCGCGTTTGTCTGGTTTTAGGGCAAAAAGCCGCGTTTGTCTGGTTTTAGGGCAAAAAGGCCCGATTGCCTGTTTTGCTCCGCCTTTTTTGGAAATACAATAAAAGCGGAATTCATCCGGCAGATTTTTTCTCGCCGGGCGGCGGTGCCCGCGGCGCGGGGCGCGTGCCGTCCGTACGGGGAAAATCCGGCCCGGATAAAAAAGAAGGAATGGATATGCGTTCGAAGAAGCCGCTTCGGGCTGCCAAAACCGGATACATCGTTTTATCGGCAGTTCTGTGCACGCTCGGAGTCCTGCTGCTTCTGTTCCCCGGAATTTCCATGCTCGCGCTGTGCTACCTTTTGGGCGGGATTCTGGTTGCATACGGCGTCATCAAGATCGTCGGGTACTTTTCCAGGGATTTGTATCGCCTGGCCTTTCAGTACGATTTGGCGTTCGGAATTCTGTTCGCCGTCATCGGCGCGATGGTTTTGTGCAATCCCGCAGGCGCGGCGGCGTTCCTCGCCGTTGTTTCGGGGGTGCTGGTTCTGGCCGACGGGCTGTTTAAGGTTCAAATGGCCTTGGACGCCAAAGCCTTCGGAATCCGGAAATGGTGGGCGATCATGGCTCCCGCCGTGTTGGCCGGGGTGTTCGGGCTGCTGCTGATTCTGCGCCCGGCTCAGAGCGTGCGGGCCGCGATGGCGCTGTTCGGCTTGACCTTGCTCGCCGAAGGGCTGCTTGGCATCTGCGTAGCGCAGCTCGCCGTCGAGGGCCTCCGGCGTCAGGGCCCCGGCGCGAACGGCGCAAGCGGCCGGCGGTAACCCGCCTCGCCGCTTTTCAAGCAATATGAAAAAAGGAGTGCTCGGTATGAATATCAAGAACAGTCTCGCGGAGATCGGAGTAAAACAGGCGGTGGAGTTTATTACGAAAAACCCCGAAAAGAACCTCCCTAAACTGATGAGCTGGGTCGACCTGTTTTCCAACGGCAAATTTGAATCGCCGCGCCGTGTGGTGCGCCACGCGCTGGAAAACCCGCAGGACCCTTATCATGATTATATTTATCACATCGCCCACGATATCGATAAGGGAACGCTGAAAGCGATTTTCACCAACTTTTTCGTCAACTCCGCCCTGATCGGATGGGACAAAGAGCAGCATTATCGTGATACATACCATTGCAATGTGCCGTGGACGATTCTGATGGACCCCACTTCGGCATGCAATCTCCACTGCACCGGCTGTTGGGCGGCCGAATACGGCAACAAGCTGAATCTCACCTTGGAGGAGCTCGACGATATCATCCGGCAAGGCAAGGAGCTCGGCGTGTATTTTTATATTTACGCCGGCGGCGAGCCGCTGGTGCGGAAAAAAGATCTTATCACCCTGTGCGAGAAGCACCCGGATTGCGAGTTCCTCAGCTTTACAAACGGGACGCTGATCGACGAAGCGTTCGCGGATGAGATGCTCCGCGTCAAAAACTTTGTTCCGGCCATCTCCATCGAAGGCTTCGAAGAAGCGACGGACGCCCGGCGCGGCGAGGGCGTTTACCAGAAAGCCGTCCGCGCCATGGAGATTCTTCGGGAAAAACGGCTGCCGTTCGGAATTTCCTGCTGCTATACCCGGGCCAATTTCGAATCGGTTTCGTCGGAGGAATTCTACGACAAAATGATCAGTCTGGGCTCGCTGTTTGTCTGGTTCTTCCACTACATGCCGGTTGGAAACGACGCTTCCGTGGACCTGCTGCCCACCGCGGAGCAGCGCAAGGAAATGATCCGCCGCATGCGCGACTACCGCTCCCGCAAGCCGATGTTCGCAATGGATTTCCAAAACGACGGGGAATATGTGGAGGGCTGTATCGCGGGCGGGCGCCGCTATCTCCATATCAGTGCGAACGGCGATATCGAGCCGTGCGTGTTCATCCATTACAGTGATTCCAATATCCGCCGGAAAACGATTCTGGAGGCGCTTACTTCTCCGCTGTTCATGGCCTATCACGACGGCCAGCCCTTCAACGACAACATGCTCCGCCCCTGCCCCATGCTGGAGAATCCTTCGATGCTGCGTGAAATGGTCGAAAAATCCGGGGCCAAATCGACGGATCTTCAGTCGCCCGAAACGGCGGAGCATCTGTGCGCCAAATGCGACCAGTATGCCGCGTGCTGGGCTCCGGAGGCCGATGCGTTGTGGGAAGGAAGCCCGAACCAGGCCTATTATCAGGAAAAAATGCGCCGGATGGCCAAAGAGGATGAGGAGCGGCTGGCCCGGCTCCCCAAAATTCCCGAACGCGAAATGGCCGCCAAGCGTTCGTAAGCAGCGCTTGCACGCGCGAAACGGCCGTTTCGCCGCCGGGCGCAGTTCGGACCTCTATTAAGATTTTAAGGGGCGCATCTTTGGGTGCGCCCCTTTTGGCGTTTGGGTACGAAAAAAGCCGCGATGGATCTTCGCCCGCCGTGGCTAAAAGCATTGTAGCCCCGGGTTCAAACCCGGCCGAATGCACGGGGAAAAATGCTCCGGTTCCTGCAGCTTCGCGTGAAAGGGGAAAAAACGGCTGCAAAATCCGGCCGAAAGCGCCGCATAACGCCGCATGCTCTGGACAAGTCTTGTTTTGTGGTATATACTTTTTACCATCTGATTGTCGGGATTGTTTCGTGCGGCTGCGCAATCTTCGCCCCGAGGAAACCGCGGACCGGGCGGATTTCCGCAACGATATCACCTCGACTTTGTTAAGGAGGACATTGAATTTGAAGCCTTCCCGTGTGTTAGCCATGGTCTGCGCACTGGCGGTGAGCTTTTCCGTCACCGGCTGCGCCGATACTTCCTGGGCGGTGAAAAACGGAGATATCACCGTTCCGGCGGGTATCTACCTATACTACCTGCTCCAGAACGCCTACCAGGTGGAATCTTCTTCCGCATCCTCGTCGTCGTCTTCGTCCGCCGCTTCGGGCTCTCTGCTCGGTTCGGCGTCATCGTCTTCTTCCTCCAGCGCGGCCAGCGACCCGTGGGCGAAGAAGATCCAGGGGGTTTCCGCTTCCGTGTGGGCGATGAACGAAGCGCTCGAAAGCACAAAAGAGCTTCTGGTTGTGGAACAGCAGTGCGCGCAGCGCAAAATCGCCCTCACGAGTTCCGAGAAAAGCTCGCTTGTAACTCAGGCGGACAGCGTTTATTCGCAGTATACCACCCTGTTCAGCAAGAACAATATCGCGCAGACTTCTTTGGAGCGCCTGTACGAGGATATGACGCTCAAGGGCAAGCTGTTTGATTCCTATTACGGCGCAAACGGCGACAAGGCGGTTGCGGCAGGCGATATTGCGGATTACTACACCAAAAATTTTGTTCAGGTCAAGCAGATCTTCGTAGCCAAAATCGACACGAGCACCTACCAGACGCTTTCCGCGGACAAGCTCGCGGCGGCTAAGAAAAAGGCGCAGGAGGCCTATGCGGCCGTTCAGGCCGCTCCCGCGAATTTCGACTCTTTGCGCACCAAGTATAACGAGGATACCAACGGCGCCAAGGAATATCCGGACGGCTACATCTTCAGCAAAAAGACGGCGGCCACCTCGAACTACGACCAGAAGTTTGTGGATCTCGCGTTTTCACTCAAGGATGGGCAGATCGGCATGGCGGAATCGGATATGGGGTATTTCATCGAAGATAAGTCGACGACCAGCGCCACGGCCAGTTCCTATTCGAGCGAAAAGGAAACCGTGCTTGAGGAAATGAAAAGCGACGATTTTACCGCGCTGCTGAAAAATGCGGCGGCGGCCCTCAAGATCAGCGTCAACAACGCGATGCGCAACAAATACACGCCGCAGAAGATGACGGTTTCGTAAACCGGCTTTTTCGGCGCGTAAACCGCAAAAAAGCGCTCCCGTCCGCGGCAGGCAGCCGCAGGCGGGAGCGCTTTCGCGCGCCCGAACGCCGATACGAATATCCGATTCAAAATCCGTGCGGACGCGCACGGTGCGGACGCGCACAGAAAATCCGCAGCAAAGAGCCTTCCTGTATGGGTTTTGATGCGGATTTTATCTGTAATTTTATTAGAGATTCGAATTATTCGACAGCCGGCCCGCCGAGGCCGAGGGCCTTGTTGCTCTCCTCCTCGCGGAACTGGCTCGTGTAAAGCTCGTAGTAGTGCCCGCGGCTGCGCATCAGCTCCGCGTGGCTGCCCGCCTCCAGAATAACGCCACCGCCGATGACGAGAATGCGGTCGGCGCTGCGCACGGTGGAGAGCCGGTGCGCGATGATGAAGCTTGTGCGGCCCGCAAGGGTGGTTTCCATGGCCTGTTTGATGTTCAGCTCGGCCTCGGTGTCGATGGAGGACGTGGCCTCGTCGAGAATGAACAGGGGAGGGGCGGCAAGAATGGCTCGCGCGAAGGAGATGAGCTGCTTTTCACCGGTGGAGAGACGGTTGCCGCCTTCGCCCACTTCGGTGTCGTAGCCATGCTCCAGCCTTCCGATGAACGCGTCGGCGTGAATGAGCCGCGCCACCGCCTCCACCTCCTCGTCGGTGGCGTCGAGGCGCCCGTACCGGATATTCTCGCGCACGGTGCCCGAGAACAGGTGCGGCGACTGGAGAACGTAGCCGAGGTTTGCGTGCAGCCAGCTCTGCGGACGTTCGCGGTAATCCACGCCGTCGATGAGGATGCGGCCCTCCGTCGGCTCGTAGAACCGGCACAGCAGGTTGACGATGGTGCTTTTTCCGCCGCCCGTTTCGCCCACCAGGGCGATGCGTTCACCCGGGCGCACGTGCAGGCAGAAATCGCTCAGCACGGGGCGCCCTTCGCGGTAGCGGAAGGAAACGTGGTCGAACACCACGTCGCCTTTGAGTTTCGGCCAGCTTTCGGGGCGCGCGTCGAACGTGCCGCCGAACTTCTGCAGCACACGCTCGCTTTCGGTGATTTCCGGTTCCGTTTCCAGCAGCGAGATGACGCGTTCAAGCGCCGCCTGCGAGGATTGGAGATCCGAAAAAATGCGGGTGAGGTTGTTGATAGGCTCGAAGTACATGGAACCGAGCCAGAGGAAAAAGCTGAATTCTCCCAGCGTGATGCCTCCGGCCAGCACCGTTACGCCGCCCTTCCACAGGAGCAGCGCGGTGCCCACCGAGCCGATGCACAGCACCAGCGGCATCAGCAGCGAGGAAATCAGGGCGGAACGCACGCTCTGGCGGTACATATCGGTGGTGAGGGTTTGGAACGCGGCGACGTTTTTGCGCTCCAGCACCAGCGTTTTGGTGGTTTTCGCGCCGCCGATGCCCTCGTTGAAGGCTCCGGTGATGCGCGAATTCGCACGCCGCACGCGCCTTTGGGCCGCGAGAATGAATTTGCGGATGATAAGGCTCACCGCGGCCACCACCGGCAGCACGCCCACCAGCAGCAGACCGAGCCGCCAGTTGACGATCAGCATGGCCGCGCCGGCCAGCAGGGAATAGGCGATGCTCCAGAAGAAATCCACGAGCGACCAGGCGAGCGTGTCGCCCAGGCGCGAGGCGTCGCTCGTAAGGCGCGCCATGATGTAGCCAACCGACGTGCGGTCGTAATAGGAAAAGGAAAGCTCCTGCAGCTTCTGGAACCCAAGGCGGCGCAGGTCGCACGTGACGCCGATGTCCGCGCGCATGGCGTTTGCAATGAACACATAGGTGCAGCTGCCCTGCGCCACGGCCGCCGCGAACACCAGCACGATCCACGGCGTGGAGCCGGCCATGGTGCCTTTCAGGATGTTCTGGTCGATCAAATGCGCCATGATGAACGGCGAAACGATATCGCCTACGGCGCAGAGAATCATGAAGACGGCGACGAGCGCCAGGTTCCGGGCGCTGCCGCGCGCGTAGCGCAGCAGGCTGAACCACATGCGCCAATCCACTTTTTTCTGGTTGAATTCTTCCTCATGAATGGAGGGCAAGGGAATCCCCTCTCTTTCCTTTGAATTGAGCTCTGTCCCGGGCGCCGTGGTGCTCCGCAATATCCTGCGACTGAATCTCCCAGATGCGGCGGTACAGCCCCTTTTGGGCGATCAGCTCCTCGTGCGTGCCGCTCTGGGTGATGCGCCCGCCCTCCAGCACCAGGATGCGGTCGGCTTCCGCCAGCGAAGAGACCCGGTGCGAGATCAGGAAGGTGGTGACGCCGCGGCATTTTTCGCGCAGCGCCAGGCGGATGGCGCGGTCGGTTTCGGTATCGAGGGCGCTGAGGGAATCGTCGAAAATGAGAATGTCGTTGTCGCGCAGCAGGGTGCGCGCGATGGCGATCCGCTGCTTCTGGCCGCCCGAAAGCGTTACGCCGCGTTCGCCCACCATCGTTTCGTATTGGCCGTCGAAGCCGAGAATCACGTCATGGACGGCGGCGATGCGGGCCGCCTCGGCCACCTCGTCGGGATCCGGGTCGTCCTGCGTAATGCCGATGTTCTCAAAAACGGTGCGGGAATAGAGGAACGGCTCCTGCAAAACGATGCCCACGCGCGAGCGCAGGTAGCGCTTGTCGATGTGCCGCAGCTCCGCGCCGCCGATGGTGACCGAGCCGCTCTCGTAATCGTACAGGCGTTGCAGCAGCTGCACCAGCGTGGATTTTCCGCTCCCCGTGGCGCCCAGAATGGCGACGGTTTCGCCCGCGCGCACGGTGAAGGAGACGTCGTGCAAAACGGGCTTTCCGCCGAACCCGAACCGGACGTGCGAAAATTCGATGTCGCCTTTCAGCGAGGGCTTGGTGCAATCGGGCGCCTGCGCTTCGGAGGGCTCGTCGAGCACCTCGCCGATGCGCCCCATGGCGATGAGCATTTTGGAAGCGTCGGCCAGTACGCGCCCGATCTGCCGGATAGGCCACACCAGCATGCCGATGTAGGAGTTGAACACCAGAAACATGCCGTAGGAGATCGTCCCCTGAATGGTGGCAAACATGGCGCCGAACAGGGTGACGGCTTGCTGGAGCATGGCGGTGATGTCGGAAATGCTCCAGAACTGCGCGCTGAGCACGCCGAGGCGGATAAAGCGCTCGCGCAGCGTTTCGAGCCGGCTGTCGAACTTATCGAGCTCGAAGCGTTCGCGGCCGAACGCGCGCACCACGCGCACGCCGGTGAGGTTTTCCTGCAGCACGGTGGATACGGCGCCGTCCGCCTCATCCGTGATGAGGAACTGGCGTTCGATCTTCCGGCTGAAAAACAGCGAGTAAACCACCGCGATGGGCATGAGCATCAGCGAGAGCAGCGTGAGCGGCAGGTTGACGCTGCCGAGCACCGCCACGGCGAAAACCAGGATAAAGAAGCAGCGCGTAAGCTCCACGAGCTGCCCCGAAAGAAACGAGCGCACGGTTTCCACATCGGTGGTGCAGCGCTGAACGAGGTCACCCGTTTCGGCGCCCACGTGGTAACTGTAGGGCAGGCTTTCCAGGTGCCGGTACAGCGCGTCCTTGATACTGCGCACCGTGCCCTCCGAAACGACGGAGGTGTTCACACCCTGGAAGAACGTCACGATTCCGCGCGCGACGGTGACGAGCAGCAGTGCGAGGCCGCAGATCCACAGATGCGCGGCCAGGTACCCCGCGCCGCCCGCTTGCGCCATCAGGGTGAGCACCGGCCCGGGGATGTCCTTGGTCTGCCTGCGGAGTATGCCGTCGATGGTCCAGCCGATGATGAGCGGCGGCGTGTAGTTGAAAATGACGTTGCACATGACGAGAAATTGGTTCAGGAAAAACCGTGCGCGGTAACCTTCCATGAATCTCCAAAGCCGTTTGATGCGGGTTTCGTTCATTCGCATGATCCTTCTTTCTGTGGTACCGTTCTCCGCTCCGAGGGCGCATACCTGCGCGCGTATCGCTGCTGCATGGGTTTGGGAGCTGGTTTTGTCCGGATCTTTATCCGCGTGCGTTTCGGGGAACGGTGTGAATACCGGGGGACTTCAGGGGTGCCGGAACTGCCGTGCCTTCAAAAACGAACAAAAAGAAGCCGCGGGTTATCCCGCGGCTTCTCTGAGCATGTTCAGCCCATATCCAAGCGCCGCGGGAACTGGATGCCCGCGGCCTCACCGTTTCTACAAGGCACGGCCCGGAGCATAAAGGCATACGGTATCTTCTGCCAGATAGGCAGACGGGTAGCCTGCAACGCCACTAAACATCGCAGACGGATAAACGGCAATAGCATTGAATAGAACAGTACGTTTCATGTTCGGGCCTCCTTTCCGATCAAATCAAGATGCAATAGTGAGTATAACATACAATATACGGGAAGGCAACCCTTTTTTTGTTTCGCTGCGCAACTTTTTTCCGCAGCCATGCGGTACCCGGAAAAGCAGATGACCAATTTGTAGAAAAAATAGCAGCTGTTGTCATTGTAATTGATGCGAACTTTCGGTATACTTTTCATAGAGCGCTGCAGCGCTTCCGAAAAAGAGCGGCAATCCGGGACAGCAGGTTTTTTACACTCTTTTTTGAAATGGCTGCAGAGGGCTGTATCGTACATCGAATTTGCATAGGAAACGCCTGGCTTTCCTCCGCAATGCGGCCCTTCTCCAGGTGCTGCGGAAGGAAAACGGGCGAATTTGTTTATACGCTGTCGCTTTTTGCGGCTGCGGAATGCTTTTGGTCCGGAGGTTTACTATGAAACAAAAAGAAAAGCAGGAGCCTCGTTTGATGCCCCTGTTGGCTCTGAGAGGGCTTACCGTATTTCCCGGCATGATTTTGAATTTTGACGTGGGCAGGAAGAAATCCGTGGAGGCGCTGTCGAATGCCATGGGGGAGGAGCGCTTCATCTTTCTCGTGACGCAGAAGGACCTGCGCGACGAAGACCCGCAGCCCGGCGACCTGTACCGGACGGGCACGGTTTCTCGTGTGCAGCAGATCGTGCACCTTCCCGGTGAAAACATCCGCGTTCTGGTGGAAGGCCAGTACCGCGGGCGCGTGCATGAGTGGCGGCAGGACGAGCCGTTTCCCGCCGTGATGGTGGAGGCCTGCGCCGAAACGGGCGGCCCCGTGCGCGGGCTGCGCGCGGAGGCGCTCATCCGCCGCTGCCAGGAGCTTGTGGGGGAATACGCCGGGCTTGGCCCGAAGCTCCCGCAGGAGGTGCTCACTACTGCCATGACGCTCAAGGAAGCCGGCGCGCTGGCCGACTACGTCGAGTCCAACGTGTTCATGCGCTTTGAGGATAAACAGGAGGTTCTGGAGGAGCTCAATGCGCTGCGTCGCATCGAAAAGGTCATCCGCCTGCTGGAGCGCGAGATCGGCATTTTGCAGATCGAAAAGGAATTTGACGAGAAGGTCCATTCCGAAATCGAGAAGAACCAAAAGGAATATTATCTGCGCGAGCAGATGAAGGTCATCTCCGAGGAGCTGGACGGCGAAGAAAACCCGAAGGACGAGGCGGAGGAGTACCACGACCGCATCGACGCGCTCCACCTGGGTGAAACGGGCGATAAAAAGCAGCGCGAGTCGGAGCGGGAAGCGGCCGAAAAGATGCACGAGCAGGCAGAACGCCTGATGCGCATGCCCTTCGGTTCCCACGAAGGCACCGTGGTGCGCACCTGGCTGGATACCTGCCTCGAGCTGCCCTGGCACAAGCAGTCCCACGCCAAAATCGACCTCGGGCAGGCGCGCAAAACCCTGGACCGCGACCATTACGGCCTCAAAAAAGTGAAGGACCGCATTCTCGAGTACCTGGCCGTGCGTCAGCTCGCGCCGGATATCACGGGGCAGATTCTCTGCCTCGTCGGCCCTCCCGGAGTGGGGAAGACCTCGGTTGCGCGCTCTATCGCAAAGGCCGCCGGACGCAAATTCGAGAGGCTCTCGCTCGGGGGCATGCGCGACGAGGCCGATATACGCGGCCACCGCAAAACCTACATAGGCGCCATGCCCGGGCGCATCATGAATGCCATGCAGTTGGCGGGCGTTTCGAATCCGCTGATTCTGCTCGACGAAATCGACAAACTCGAAGGGGATTTCCGGGGCGACCCCGCCTCCGCGCTGCTCGAGGTGCTCGACGGCGAACAGAATTCCGCGTTCCGCGACCATTTTATCGAAATTCCGTTCGATTTGAGCCATGTGATGTTCATTACCACGGCGAACACGCTGGATACCATTCCGGAGCCGCTGCTCGACCGCATGGAGATTATCTCGCTTTCGAGCTACACGCGCGAGGAGAAATTCCACATCGCGAAGGAGCATCTCTACGCCAAGCAGCTGCACAGGCACGGCCTGAGCAAGCGCACGCTGCGCCTTTCGGACAGCGTGTTCTATTCGCTGATCGATTTTTACACGCGCGAGGCGGGCGTGCGCTCCCTTGAACGCGAGATCGCCGCGCTGTGCCGCAAAGCGGCAAAACAGATCGCCGAGGGGGCGTCCGCGGTTTCCTATAAGGCCGAGGATTTGGAAAAGCTGCTGGGGCCCAAGCGCTTCCGCCCGGAGGATATCTCGAAAGAAGACGAGGTGGGCGTCGTAACGGGCCTTGCGTGGACCTCCGTGGGCGGCGAAACGATGCCGATCGAGGTTTGCGTGCTGAGCGGCACCGGGAAGCTCGAACTCACGGGCTCGCTCGGGGACGTAATGAAGGAATCCGCACGCGCAGCTATCAGTTATATCCGCAGCCGTACGGATGAGCTTGGTATCGACGGGGAATTCTACCAGAATAAGGACATTCACATCCATGTGCCCGAAGGCGCCATTCCGAAGGACGGACCTTCCGCGGGCGTGACGATGGCGACGGCCGTGGTTTCCGCGCTGCTGAACGTTCCCGTGCACCGCGACCTTGCCATGACGGGCGAAATCACCCTGCGGGGCAGGGTGCTGCCCATTGGCGGCCTGCGTGAAAAGACCATGGCGGCCTACCGCGCCGGGGTGAAAACGGTGGTGATCCCGGAGGAAAACAGCCCCGATCTCGCCGAAATAGACCCGGTGGTGAAGGACAACGTCCGCTTTATCACGGCGAGCCATATGGACACCGTGCTGAAAAACGCGCTGATATACCCGCGCGAAAAGCCGGAGGCGCGCGGCGCGGCGGGCCGGAAGGACGCGGACGAAACCGTGGTGGCCGCGCTGCCGCTGGAATCGCACCGCCCGGTGATGCGCCAGTGACGAACAGACGCGCCAAATTGCAGATGCGAAAGGAGCGCGGCGAATGACGGACGCTGCGGAAGCGGTTTTCCGGCGGCTGCCGGCTGTGGCCGCGCTTACGGCCTCGGCATATCGGCCGGACCAGATCATCGCGCCCGATAAGCACGAGGTGGTGTTTTCGGGCAAATCCAACGTGGGGAAATCTTCCATGATCAACCGGCTGACGGGGCGCAAGGGCCTTGCGCGCGTCAGTTCCGCGCCGGGGAAGACCGCTTCGGTCAATTTTTACGACTGCGGAACGTTTCGGCTCGTGGATCTGCCGGGGTACGGCTACGCGCGGGTTTCCCGGCAGGAAAAGCAGAACTGGTCGGAGCTGGTGGAGGCTTTTTTTGCGCAGGAACGCCGCATCGTGCTGGCCGTGCAGCTTATCGATGCGCGGCGCGCGCCCTCCGAAGGGGACCTGCAGATGCTGCGGTACCTCAAAGAGCTTGCGCTGCCGTTCGCGGTGGCCCTCACCAAAGCCGACAAGCTCGGCGTTAAGGAGCTTGCCGCGCGCAGGGAAGCCGCCGGGCGGGAGCTTGCGGAATACGGCGCGCCGTTTTTCTTTCTCTCATCCCAGAATCTTATGGGCTTCGACGAGCTGAAAACATTGATTGCGGATAAGACCGGGCATGAAAGCTGAGGAGAACCCGCACTTTCCAGTTCCCGATTCCGGCCTGTAAAGAAAATTTACTTAACATGTAATTTGAATGCTACCTGAGGAGATGAAGCGATGCCCGGCCCGGAAGCCCGCAACCCGGCAGAAAACGGCCCGTCCGTCGCAGGCTTTGCGCCGGTGTTCGATTCGGAAAGCCGTGTGCTGATTCTCGGCACGGCCCCGTCGCCGGCCTCGCTCGCTTACGGCTTTTTTTACGGCCATCCGCAAAACGCGTTCTGGCGCATTTTAGGCGACCTCACCGGCGACGAGCCGGGGAACTCCCCGGCGGAAAGGCGCGCGTTCCTGCTGCGGCACGGAGTCGCTCTCTGGGATACGCTGGCCCGCTGCGAGCGCGCCGGCGCGCTGGACGACAATATCCGCGCAGAGGTTCCGAGCGACGTGGCGGGGCTTTTGGCCCGCTGCCCGGGCGTGCGCGCGGTGTTCCTCAACGGCGGGGCGGCGCTGCGGTATTTCCGGCGCTATCACGCCGCGAAGGTGAACGTCCCGTTTTTCGCGCTTCCCTCCACAAGCCCCGCGAATGCGCGGGGCGGGTACGCCAAAAAGCTCGGAGCCTGGAAAGCACTGGCGCCGTATCTGACTTACGGTAATTCCTAAAGGCTTTCCGGCGGAGCCTTTTTCCATTCCACCGTATCATAGCATTTCCATAAAAGCTTGGAAGGAACAGCGTTTCGCCTGCTGCCGCCCTTGATTCGGCGAAACGCTTCGGAATGTGTCCAGCTTTTCCGGAAATGCCGTATGCAAAATCATGAATCATATTGGAGGCCTTGTGCATGGTCTGTGGGTACTGCAAAAGCGAACGGA
Organism: Bacillota bacterium; assembly: GCA_023391535.1. Classification (GTDB taxonomy): domain Bacteria; phylum Bacillota; class Clostridia; order Oscillospirales; family Ethanoligenentaceae; genus JAEWAU01. The sequence goes on from JAEWAU010000083.1 coordinate 19,089, forward strand.
TGACATTAAGAGAGACAGAAGGGAAAACGGGACTCTACTGCCAGGACTGCGGCCGTTGGCTCAAATGGGTCAGCGCGGAAGAAAAGCCGAAAATGGAAGCAGATATCCAAAAGCAGCGCCGCGAGATGCGGATCGACGGGGGGGACCTCGAAAAGGTCCGGGAAAAATACAGCGCTTATAAGAAGAAATATACGGCTCTTTCCGAGGAGCTGCGTTTTTATCAGGAGCGCGTCGCACGCAAACAGTCGCAAAACGAGATGGAAGCGTCCACGATGTACGAAAAAGCGCTCAAGCTCAAGGAACTGATGGCCAAAATAGCGGCCTACGACGAGGTGCTGGTGACGCTGCGCCTGAAATAACCGCGTCTGAATTGGCGCCTTTCGCTCATACAGCGGTGCAATTTCGGCCATACTGATAGCAGCTTCCGCTGTGCGCAGCGTGCCCGGGCGCGCTCCCGCTTTCCTTAAACGGAGCGGGGCCGGCCCGGGCTTTTTTGGGGAGAACGATACCATATACGTATTACGGGAGGGGTTCAGGTGGAGAAAGGCAGGCCGCACATCGTCGCGGTTTACAGCGGCCTGCCTAAAAGTGTGTATACCCTGTTTGTTTCCCGTGTAATCGACAACATGGGCAGCGTCGTCATGCCCATGATCACGCTGCTGCTAACGCAGAAGATCGGTTTTTCCCGGACGCAGACGGGGATTCTGGCTACTGTTTTCATGATTTCGCAGGCGCCGTTCCTGCTGCTCGGTGGAAAACTGGTGGACCGTTTGGGCAGCAAACGCGTGATCGTCCTGTTTAACTCCCTGGGAGCCGCCGTCTACGTGCCCTGCGCGCTGCTGCGCCCCGGAATCCCCATGGCGGCGATGATTGCCCTCGCGGCGGATCTGTTCGCGGTGGCGGCTCCGGCCTATAACGCCATCGCCTTGGAACTCTGCCCCGGCGAGCATCTGAAAAAGGCGTATTCGCTTCTGTACCTCGGCTATAACCTCGGCCTCGCCGTCGGCCCGGCTCTGGGCGGGATGCTGTTCAACCGCCATCTTCCGCTTTTGTTCTGGATCGATTCCGGCACCTGCTTTGCCGCCACGCTGCTCGTGCACTTTTTCGTTCCCGCGCGCGGAAAAGCCTCTGCAGGCCGCAAAACGGCCGGAGAGGAAGAGCTTCCCGCGGGGGATATCCATGTGCTGCGGTTCCTGCTGCGTGCGCCCGGCCTGCTGCTTTTCTCCGCAGGTCTGCTCGTTTATAATTTTTGCTATTCCCAGTGGGGATTTTTGCTGCCGCTGCAATCGGCAAGCCTTTTCCGCGCGGCGGGCGCGCAGAATTACAGCCTGCTCGTGAGCGCGAACGCCGTAGCCGTCATCGTGCTGACGCCGTTTCTCACGCACATGACGCACCGGTTCCGGCCGCTCGCTTCGGTTGCCGCCGGGGGCGTGCTGTATGCGCTGGCTTTCTCCATGTATGGGGCGGGCGCCGCGCTCGCGGCGTTTTTCGCGGCCACGGTGTTCCTCACGGCGGGGCAGATCCTCGTCAACATCAACACAAACCTGTATTTCGCGGAAGCGACGCCGCCGGCATACCTCGGCAGGGCCAATTCGGTTTTGGCCATCGTAAACGGGGTGGGGTTTGCCGTGGGGCCGGTGATTATGGGCCACGCGCTGCTGCTGTTCAGCTACCGCGAGGCGTGGAACGCCGTGGCCGTGCTGATTCTTGCCGGCAGCGCCGCCATGCTGTTCCTCAACCGGAAAGCCCGGCCCGGCTCCGCTCTTGACAAATCTCCGCCGCCGGTATAGAATAGCGGCAAACAGCACACGGCAAAGGCACGGAAGCGGAAGAGTACGTGCGTTCCGCCACACAGAGAAGGGATGGTTGGTGCGAATCCCTGTGGCGCGCGCATGGAAAGTAGCCGCCGAGCCGCGGACCGAACGCCCGGAAGGGTGAGTAGGCTCCGACGGAATCCCCGCCGTTATTCGGGGAGCGGTATCGGCAGCAGTGCCCGTACCGGCAAAGCGCGCGCGACGCTGCAAAAGCCGCGCGAATTTCGGGTGGTACCGCGGAAGCATCGAGCCTTCGTCCCTGTTTTGGGGGCGGGGGCTTTTTTTGCGCCCGTTTGCCCGCGGCGCTGTTTACGCATTTCCCGGAAGAACAGCGGGGATCATTCTGAAGGAGGAACAGGTATGCTGAGCAAACAGTACGACCCGAAAGAAACGGAGCCCGCCCTGCAGCGGTTCTGGCAGCAGGAGGGCATTTATCGTTTCGTTCCCGACGGGCGGGAGGTGTTTTCCATCGATACGCCGCCTCCCACCATCAGCGGCAGCCTGCACATCGGGCACGTCTTTTCCTACACGCAGGCCGAGATCATCGCACGCTTTCAGCGGATGCAGGGAAAAAACGTGTTCTACCCGTTCGGCTTCGACGACAACGGCCTTCCCAGCGAGCGCCTCACCGAAAAGGAGCACGGCGTCCGGGCCGCCGACCTGCCGCGGGGCGAGTTCATCCGCCTTTGCCGCGAAACCACGGCCAAATATATCGGCGAGTTCCGCGCGCTGTGGCAGGCAATGGGCTTTTCGGTGGATTGGAGCCTGCAATACGACACCATCGGCGAGCGGGCGCAGAAGACTTCGCAGCGCTCGTTCATCCGGCTCGCCCGGGAGGGCCATGCGTACCGAAAGGACGCGCCGGTGCTCTGGTGCCCCTGCTGCCGCACCTCCATTGCGCAGGCGGAGCTGGAAACGAAAGAGCTGGCCTCCGCGTACCACACCGTGCCGTTTCTGGTGGAAGGCAAAACCGTTCCCGTCGCCACCACGCGGCCGGAGCTGCTGTACGGGTGCGTGGCGCTGTTCGTGCACCCGGAGGACGAGCGGTACCGCGGCATCGTGGGAAAGCGGGCTCTCGTGCCGTTTTACCATTTCGAAGTGCCCGTGCTGGCCGACGATGCGGCCGACCCGGGCAAGGGCACCGGCGCCGTGCTCTGCGCAACGTACGGCGATACCACCGATCTTTCCTGGGTGCAGAAGCACGGCCTGCCTTATAAGCGCGTGCTGGAGCCGGACGGCCGCATCAGCCCGGACGTGCCGGAGCTGGGCGGCCTGCCCGCGCCGGAAGCACGCCAAAAGATGGCGGCGCTGCTGCGGGAGAACGGCCTGCTGCTGGGGTACGAGCCGATCCGGCACACCGTGTCCGTTCACGAACGCTGCGGGCACGAGGTGGAAATCCTGCCGTCGAGCCAGTGGTTCATCGACGTGCTTTCGCAAAAGGAACGCCTGCTCGCCGCCGCGGACGAAATCCGCTGGCATCCCGCCTCGATGAAGACGCGCTACCGCATCTGGGTGGAAAACCTGAAGTGGGATTGGTGCGTTTCCCGCCAGCGGTATTTCGGCGTGCCCCTGCCGGTGTGGTACTGCAAGGCCTGCGGCGCGCCCGCCTTCGCCGCGGAGGAGCAGCTGCCCGTACACCCCACGGAAAGCCGCCCGCCGCATCCCTGCGCCTGCGGCTGCGACGAATGGCTGCCGGAAACGGCCGTGATGGATACGTGGGCCACCTCGTCGCTCACGCCGTTTATCAACGCGAAGAGCGGCGAGCCCGGGGAGCTGCCCCTGCTGCCGATGTCGATGCGTTCCCAGGCGCACGAGATCATCCGCACCTGGGCGTTTTACACCATCGCCCGCAGCCTGTACGAAACAGGCGGCCTTCCCTGGAAAGACATCATGATCTGCGGCTTCGTGCTCGCGAAAAAGGGGGAGAAGATCAGCAAATCCAAGGGCAACGCGGTCGATTCCCCCCTCGAGCTCGTGCACGAAACTTCCGCGGACGCGCTGCGCTATTGGGCGGCGGGCGCGCATTTGGGAACGGATACGCTCTTTTCCCGGCAGGATCTTTCACAGTCCGGACGTTTTCTTACAAAGTTCTGGAATGCCGCGCGTTTTACGCTGGCCATGCTGGAGGATTTCGACGGGAAAAGGCCTGCGGAGCTGCTTCCCGCCGACGCGTGGCTGCTCGAGAGGTGCGCGCAGGCTCAGGCGGCCGCGGCGGACGCCCTGGGGGAATACGATACGGGCGCCGCGCGCGCGGAGATCGACCGCCTGTTCTGGGAGGATTATTGCGACAGCTATCTGGAGCTTGCAAAGGAGCGCCTGTATGGTACGGAGGACGCCGCGGGCCGCCGCGCCGCGCAATACGCGCTCCGCACCGCTTTTTTCGCGATTCTGCAATTCTACGCGCCGTTTGTTCCGCACATCACCGAAGCCGTTTACCAGCAGGGCTTCCGGCAGTACGGCGGCGCCGTTTCGCTGCATACCGTCGTCTGGCCGGAGCGTCGCGCCGCCGACGAACGGCTGCTGCGCTTCGGCGAGGCGCTCAAGGCCGTGCTTTCCGCGTTTCGCCGCTATCGCTCCGAGCGCCGGCTGCCCCGCAAAACGCCGCTCGCCCGCGCGTACCTTACGGCGCCGGCCGAGTTGCTGCCGCTCTTTTCGCGGGCCGGCGCGGATATCCGGAAATGCTGCATGTGCGAAGAGCTTGTGCTGGAAGCGGGGGAGGAGGTTTCGGTGCGCATCGAAGCTGGAGTTCCCGGCGAACCGGGTTGAGCCGGGAACTTTGGAGTTGCCGTATAGACGCGCGGGCGGTATACTGGTTACGGATCAAAGCCGGGAGGATACCCGGACCTGCCAAAGCATCAGGAGGAAAAAAGCGATGACGTCTATGTCCGTCAAACCGCCACGGCTCCCTGAGGAGCTGCCCGCTTTGAAGCCCTCGGAGCCTTTGCACGACGGCGAGAGCTTTTCCGGCTGCCGGATGGAACATTGTGTGCTTACGGGCGAGGCGCGCGGCCTTGGACTTACGTGCGCCGTGCTGCGAAACGTCCGCTTTGCGGGGGCGCTGCCCGCCGCGGAGTTCGAGGACGCGGTGTTCGACTGCTGCGACTTTTCCAACGTGGATCTTCACGACGCCGTACTCTGGCGCGCCGTGTTCCGGAACTGCCGGATGACCGGCGTGAACTTCAGCGGCGCTTCATTGAAAGATATCCGGATGGAAAACTGTGTTCTGCCGTACGCCAATTTTCATTTCGGGCGGATGGAACGCGCTGCGTTTTGCGGGTGCAACTGCGAGAACGCCGATTTTGCGGAGGCCGTTTTGAAAGCGGCGGAATTCTCCCGCTCGAGCCTGCTCCGCGCGCAGATGTCCGGCACGCCGCTTGCCGGCATCGATTTCACCTCCTGCGAGATCGACGGCCTCGGCGCGCGCCCGGAAGATCTGCGGGGGTGCGTCTTTACCGCCGAGCAGGCCGTTTGCGCGGCGAAGATTCTGGGCGTGACGATACGTTTCTGAAAACGCCCGGTTTTCGTAACGGAATTTTCATGCTTTTGTTTCCAAATTTATATCTTTGCGTGTAAAAACGCCTCGGAAACGGGGCGCTTTGGCTTTCTCTGCCTGATCGCATGTGGTATAATGAAAACAATACCAGTATTTGCGCTCTCAGCGCGGGCGGAATACGGTGGCGGTGTTTGCGGCGCTGCCCGTTCCGGCGGCAAAGTTCCGGGGCTTTCGCCTTCTGCCGCACGGATGCGAAGAAAAGTGGAATTTTCAGTCGGAATCGGGAAAAATTTGAGCGGATACGGATGAAGAAGTGCGAATGCGGCAAGAGCATAGGAGGTAAACAAATTGAAAAAGCTGGCACGAACGGGCCTGGCCCTGCTGTTCACCTTGACGCTGCTTTTTTCCATGTGCGGCGGCGCGCTGGCCGCGTCGGTTCCTAAAATCAGCATCGATTCGCCCTCCGGCGGATACATAACCGGCACCGCGCTGAACATTTCCGGCTGGTCCATCGACCGCCGGGGCGTAAGGACCGTGAAAGTTTACGTCAATGGGAAGCTGGCCGCGTCCGCGGCAACCGGATTATCCCGCACGGACGTGGGTAAGGTGTATCCCTCCTATGCGGGCTCCGCGCGCAGCGGGTTTCAGGCAAGCCTGAACACGGCCGCTTACGCGCCGGGCAACTATACGTTCAAGGTCGTTTCCGCCGGCGTCAGCGGTGCCACAGCGAGCAAGTCGTTTGTGCTCACAAAGGCGGCGCCCCGCCTGAATCTGGATACGCCCAAAGGCAACTGCACCGTAACGGGCGGCCTTACGATTTCCGGATGGTCGCTCAGCGCCGCGGGCGTAAAAGAAGTGGACGTCTCGGTGGACGGCAAACAGGTTCCCGGGGTTTCGGCCGCCGCCCGCCCGGATGTGAACAACATTATGAATAAGGGGAACTGCTATCCCGGCGCGGCCAATGCGGGGTTCTCCGTCACCCTGCCATATTATACGGGCATCTCTAAGGGGCCCCATCAAATTAAAGTGACCTCCGTTGGCAACGACGGCGCGGGCGTATCCTCTTCCTTCACCGCCACGGTGAAAATTCCGGGCGCCCTCGCCTCTATTGACTCATCCGTCAAGTTCATGACGGGCAGCTTCACCGTCACGGGCTGGTCGCTCAATAAAAGCGGGGTTAAAGCCGTGGAGGTCTATCTGAACGGGAACAGCCTCGGCGCGGCTCAGACGGGCCTTGCGAGCGCATCGGTCGCCTCCACCGTGGATGCGGACAACAGCTTTCCGAACGGCTCCGCGGCAGGCTATTCGTTCACCCTGCCCGATACGTCGGCCTACGCGCCCGGAAATTATACGCTCCGCGTGGTTTCCACTGGAAACGACGGCACGACGGCCGCGGCGACCGCCGTCGTCGTCAAGCTCCCGGCGCGCGTCAATATCGACACGCCGCTTGTGGGCACAACCGTGGGCGGCGATTTTACCGTGGCCGGCTGGGCGGTGGCTCCCGGCGGAGTGAGTTCCGTGCAGGTTTCGCTGAATGGAACGTCTGTTTCCGCACAGGCGGTTACGGGCGGCTCGCGGCCAGACGTGCAGCGCGTCCTCAGCGGCCAGAACGGCGGGGACGGCTACGCGAATTCCGCCACAAGCGGCTATTCCGCCACCCTGAATCTCGATACGGTTCCGAACGGCTCTTACACGCTCACCGTAACGGCCGCGGGCCAGAACGACGGCACCTCGGCCACGCTCACTAGGCCGTTCAAGGTTTCCAAAACGGCCCCGCAGTCGAAGATCGAAACGCCCGCCGCCGGCGGATTCATGACCAACACGCTCACGGTGGCGGGATGGTCGGTGAGCGAAAGCGGCGTCAAGAGCGTGGAGGTTTTTCTTGACGACCAGGACCTCGGCGCGGCCACGGTCGGCCTTGCGCGCACGGATATCGCCGCCCAGCTGCAGGGAAAAGGGTACAAATACATAAACAACACCGGCTTTTCGTTTACGAAGTCGGGGCTGGACAGCGTCAAAACCGGCGCGCACACGGTCAAGATCGTTTCTACCGGAACAGACGGCGACCAGTCGGTTTCCACCGCCGCGGTAACCAAGGCCGCGCCGGCGGCGGGCTTTGACGCCGCTTACCAGAACTACACCACGGGCAACGCCGATTTCACCGTTACGGCCTACGCGCTCAGCTCCACCGGCATCACGCAGGTGCAGCTCTACGACGGCGCAAAGCTCCTGGATACGCAGACGGCTCCGGTTTCCAGCCCGGATATCCAAACTCAGTACGACCCCACCGGCACGAAATATATAAACAGCGCGCTCGCCCGCTATACGTTCCATGTGAGCATCAATATGGTGCCGAACGGAACCCAAACGCTCACGGTGAAGGCCACCAGCACGGATGGCAGCACCGCGCAGGCAAACACCACCGTAAACGTGAACAAACCCGCGCCTTTGGGCGTGATCTCCAGCCCGGCCTCCGGCGATAATCTTACCTTTTACGACACCACCTTCACCGTTTCGGGCTGGATGCTCAACGCAAGCGGCGTCGCCAGCATCAGCGTTCTGGTGGACGGAGTCTCCGCGCCGGTGACGGCAGGGCTTGCCAGCCCGAGCGACGCGGTAACCGCGGCGGGCAGCCTGTATCCGAACGGGCAGAACGCGGGCTTTTCCGCAGGTCCCATCGACGCGACGTCCCTTTCCTACAGCAACCACACCATCACCGTAACGGCAACGGGCAACGACGGCAACGTCTATACGCTCACGGAAATCATCAATAAATCCCGCACCGCGTACACCCAGTACACGCTCTCGCTGGCCTCGTTCCTTTCCGCGCAGCAAAAAATTTACGGAGGCTATCCTTCGAGCTGGGGTGTTTCGGTGTCGCAGAGCGACGTAGACCCCGACGCCATCCTTCAGGCGGATTCCAGCGGGCTCTATGAATTCCTGAACCTTCAGTACAACAGCAACACCATCACGGCGGCCCAGATCAATTCCGTGCTGAACGTTCCGGGCGTCAAAAACAACGTGCTGGCGGGCCACGGGCAGGCGTTCATCGACGCCGCCAACCTCTATCACGTCAACCCCGTCTATCTGGCGGCACACGCGCGCCTGGAAACCGGCAACGGAACCTCCAAGCTGGCGCAGGGCGTTTCCTATTCCGGCCAGACGGTTTACGATATGTTCGGCATCGCAGCCGTAGACAGCAATCCCATCCAGGGCGGCGCAAAGTACGCATACGCCCACGGCTGGACCAGCATCGACAAGGCTATCGTGGGCGGCGCCCAGTATATCCACGACCATTACGTCTTTGCCGCGGATATGGGGCATCCTCCCACACAGAACACGCTGTATAAAATGAAATGGGACCCCGATGACGTGGAAAACGGCATTTCCGCGTGGGAATATGCCACGGGCGAGGACTGGGCGCACAGCATTGCGGGCATCATCGCGCAGAACAGCAGCATTTTCAACGGCTACGCGCTCACGTTTGATATTCCGCAGTACCAGTAAGGCCCTGCCGTTCTGTTTATAACCGGCAGCAGCCGGGGGCCCCCCCCCGGGGAGAAC
>JAEWAU010000104.1 GCA_023391535.1 Bacillota bacterium
TGTTTCGACAGTCCGGGCTTTACCGCGAGAAATGGGAGCGGGAGGATTACCGCACCACCACATTGGGAAATGCCGTGGCGATGACGACCGAGTTCTACAAGCCGATTGCCGTGGATGGCGCATCTGACGACTTCAACGAAACGACACAGGCGCTTATCCAGCTAAACCCCGCGCAGAACAACAGGTACCGGAACGGCGATATCGGCTTCGGCAGGCTCTTTGCGGATGTCTACAAGCGCGTCGCCCGATATGTGCCGGAGCGCAAGAAATGGTATGTCTACGACGGCACGCGCTGGGTCCCCGACATCGGCGGCCTGATGGTCATGGAGTTGTGCAAGGACCTCGCGGACGGCCTGCTCCTGTACCTGCTGACATTCAAGGATGAATCCGTCCGCACCCACAATCTGGAGGACTACGGCAAATGGCAACAGCGTCGGTTCCGGGACATCTACCTCAAAGAAGCCCAGAGCGTTTACCCGGTTTCCATGGAGGAATTTGACGCCGACCGCTATCTGTTTAACTGCGAAAACGGCACGCTCGATCTGCAGACTATGGCATTCCGTGACCATAGCCCGGAGGACAGGCTCACTAAAATCGCCCATGTCCAATACGATCCGCAGGCCGTCTGTGAGCGTTTCGACCGCTATATCGACGAGATTATGAGCGGTGACACCGACAGAGCGCGTTTCCTGCAAAAGGCTCTCGGCTATGCGGTCAGCGGAGATACCCGGCACGAGTGTATGTTCTTCCTATACGGCGAAACCACGCGCAACGGAAAAGGTACGTTGATGGAAAGCATTCTGCGCGTCATGGGCGATTACGGCAGAGCCGTCAGACCGGAAACCATTGCGCAGAAGCAAAATGTCAACAGCCAGAATCCCAGCGAAGATATCGCGCGGCTTGCCGGAATCCGCTTTGCCAACATCTCCGAGCCGAGCCGTGGACTAGTGCTCAACGCGGCGCAGGTCAAGAGCATGACGGGCAACGACACCATCAACGCCCGATTTCTCAATGAAAACAGCTTCGATTTCCAGCCACAGTTCAAGCTGTACGTCAACACCAACTATCTGCCTGTCATCAGCGACATGACGCTTTTCTCCAGCGGACGTATCCTCATTATCCCGTTCGACAGGCATTTCGAAGAGTGGGAGCAGGACAAAACGCTAAAGGAGGCGTTTGCAAAGCCAGACGCCAAGAGCGCCATCCTCAACTGGCTGCTTCAAGGCTATGACCTGCTGCGGCGGGAGGGCTTCACAGTTCCGCAAGCCGTTGTAGAAGCGACGCAGGCGTATTCCCATGAAAGTGACAAAATCGCACAGTTCGCGGATGAACGGCTGGAGGCTGATCCCAATGCGGAAACCCGTACCGCAGCCGTGTATGACGAATACCGCCAGTGGTGCGGCGACAACGGCTGCTACACCGAGAACAGCCGAAATTTCAACCACGAGCTTCGCAAGTTCGGCACAGTGCTCAGGCGGCGTCCGAAGAACGGTGGTGAGAAAACCACGCTGCTCATCGGCTACAAGGTGCGCGAAGGAATGGAGTTTCTGAAATAACACGGCGGTGGCAGCATGTGGCAGGTAAAAACAGCCCTTCTCCATATAGCAACATTTCAAACGGCCATAAAAACCTGCCCCATACCTGCCCCAGCGTGGGAAAGGAGGCGGTGCCTATGCTTGCGGTCAAACCGTGACCACAAAAAGCACTTTATCAACAGGAGGAAAGACCAATGTCCAAACTGATTGACCTACTTTACGGCAGGAGGCGCAGCAGCGTCAAAGGCAAGCTATATCTCGTCAATCGCTCCGGCGACCCGGTTACGGTGACCAAAGAAATCCGCTATACCATCGCAGACGGAGCATCTCATGTCCACATCAACGGCTATGAAGATTTAGCCCAGTACTGCCGCAAGGCCGGATACACCTATCGTTCCGACAAAGCGGTATAACCATAACAATATTTGGAGGAAAAACTTATGAATAACGAAAAGAATTATCTCATTGGCACACCTGAATACGACAAGCACTTCTGGAACGCCATGCGCGGAGCAAAAATCGACACGGCTCTGGAGGCTGGCAGAAGCAGCGTTACCAACTCCTACGCTCTGCCGAGCGCCGCAAACAACAAATACACGGCGGCGCTGGCCACTGAAAGCCTATTCCGGCAGATCGGTACAACTGTTACGGCCTACGATTCCGAGTACCGAATTTTTGCCCACGACTGCGATGATCTGGCACAGTGGGTTCCAGAGGGTGGCAAGCTCCCGATCTTCGATGGCGCGAACGACTTTACCCGGTACAAGGTGGATAGCTGGAAACTGGGCGCACTCGTGAAGCTGGATGAGGATTTTGTGCGTGATGCCACCTTTAATGTGGAGGACTATCTTGTACGGCGTCTGGCAAAGAATTTCGGCAAGGCCGAGGACGCCGCCTTCATCAGCGGCACCAGTGATCAGATGCCCACGGGAATCCTCAACGCCACGGGCGGCGCGGAGATCGGCTACACCGGCAGCATCACATACGACGACGTCATCAAGCTGTACTTCTCTGTCAAGCCGGAGTACCGCAAGAACAGTGTATGGCTCATGAACGACGAGACTGCGCTGGCTCTGCGCACACTCAAGGACAGCTCTGGGAATTACCTCTGGCACGACAGCGATGACACCATTCTCGGCAAGCGTGTGGTCATGAACAGCGCCATGCCCTCTGTGGTGGCAGGCGCAAAGTCGATTGCCTTCGGTGATTTCAGTTATTACTGGGTCATTGCCCGTGGCCCGGTCAGCGTGGTGCCTATTGTGGAACACTTCACGCTGAATCAGCAGATTGGCTATCTGGCGTTTGAGTTCCTTGACGGAAAACTTATCCGTCCGGAGGCCATCAAGGTGCTGCAAATAGCCGAATAAGCCGCAATAACGGGAGCAGGGAGCGTCGAGATGGCGCTCTCCGCCCTTAATACCCCGTTTGATTTCGCGTTTTAACACGCGAGGCCCCACGCCCGTTCCCCGGCAAAAAAACTGTGGAGATTTGACCCGCCCCTACCGGGCATAAAGGAGGACAGCATGGATGAAAAGATTGTTGGCATAACTGAAAAAGTCATCGGTGACACGCTCTACGTTATCGAATCGGCAATCAGCAGCGCCGCCAAAGAGACTGCTTACGACAAGCTGAAACGCCTGATTCTGAACGAATCCGAAAGTCAGAGAATAAAGCTGGCTTCTTAACACAATACCACTTGACTTCTTCGCGGTAGTACGGGAATATGTAGTACCGCTTGAAGACTGTCGGGAAGGAGGTTAACATGAATAACAGACAGTCTTATACTACCGCGAAGAACGATAGCGTCACAGCTCTTTACTGCCGCCTGTCCCGCGACGATGAGTTGCAGGGCGACAGCAACAGCATCAAAAACCAGAAAGCCATCCTCCAGAAGTACGCTGACGACAATGGTTTCGTCAACACGCAGTTTTTTGTTGACGACGGATACAGCGGCACGAACTTCGACCGCCCCGACTGGCAGCGTCTGATGGCGCTTGTGGAAGAAGGCGGTGTTGGCACCATCATCGTGAAGGATATGAGCCGCCTCGGACGCGATTATCTCAAGGTCGGGTACTACACAGAAGTGCTTTTCCCCGGTTCTGACATACGCTTCATTGCCATCAACAACGGCGTTGACAGCGCCAATCAGCAGGACAGCGATTTTACGCCATTCCTCAACATCATCAACGAGTGGTACGCCAAGGATACCAGCAAGAAAATCCGCGCCGTATTCAAGACGAAAGGGCAGGCTGGAAAGCCGCTCTGTACCAATCCGCCATACGGGTACGTTAAAGACCCGAACGATAAATCACACTGGGTAATTGACGTGGATGCAGCCGACGTCGTGCGGCAGGCGTTTCGACTTTGCATGGACGGTTATGGTCCGACGCAGATCGCCAAGGAATTTATGAAACGCGGTTACAAGAATCCCACGGCTCATGCCAAGGATATGGGAATCAATCCGCCAGATAACCGCGCCCACGCAGGCGATTATTCATGGGATACAAGCACCATCGTCCATATGCTTTCCCGGCAGGAGTATCTGGGGCATACGGTAAACTTCAAAACCTATCGCAAGTCCTATAAGCAGAAAAAGCAGCTTAAAACCGACCCGTCCGAATGGCAGATTTTCAAAAATACCCACGAGGCGATCATCGACCAAGAGACTTTTGACATCGTTCAACGCATCCGCGACGGCAGACGCCGCTGGACGCCGATGGGCGAAATGCCGATCCTCTCCGGAATGCTTTTCTGCGCCGACTGCGGAGCAAAGTTATACCAAGTACGGCATCGCGGTTGGGAGCACGATAAGGAGTATTTCGTCTGCGCTACCTACCGCAAGGTCAAGGGCGGCTGCAGTTCCCACCAGATACGTAACGTGGTGGTCGAGGAGCTCCTGCTTGATGGCATCCGTCAGATCACCGCGTTTGCCAGAGCTCATGAGGACGAGTTTGTGCAGATGGTGACCTCCAAGACGCGAATGGCCCTCGACAAGAGCCTTCGGGATGACAAACGGGAGTTGGAACAGTCACAGGCCCGTATCGCCAAGCTGGACGACATCATCCAGCGGCTCTATGAGGATAATATCTCAGGCAAGGTTTCTGACGAGCGTTTTGCTAAGATGACCGCCAATTACGAAGCCGAACAGCACACTCTCGAAAGCCGTGTGGCTGAATTGAAAGCCGCCATGACCGCCGAAAATGAGAGTTCGCTCAATGTTGACCACTTCCTCACCCTTGTACGAAAATACACGGATATACAGGAGCTCACGGCGGAGATGATCCGTGAGTTCGTGGAAAGAATCTATGTGTATAAGGCGGAGCGCGTGGACGGCAGACGGGTACAGCGCATCAAAATCGTATGGAACTGCATTGGCGAATTCACGCCGCCTGTTTCTGCATCCGCAGTAGAACAAGAAAAATCGGCATAGCCGGTACATACATACCAAGCTATGCCGATATTTTCCGGGATTATGAATCCCTAAGACGCACCCTCAAATGGGGCGGCCCTTTTGCCGCGTTTCTGCGTCGGATCGGAGAGCGGTGGATTTCCCGTTTTCAGGGCTGTGCCTGCGCGGCCTTCAGCTCCGCGAACACCTTCTGTGTCCCGGCGGGCGTGTTTTCATTGTAGAAGATATCGCCGCCGTCTTTCAGCACGATGTGGATATAGGGCGGCTTGCTCTCGTAGATGTAAAGGCGCGCTTCGCCGATGCCCCGCACCGTGAAGTGCCCGACGGCGCGGGTTCCGTCGTCGGAGCCGTTTGTCCGCATCTCCACGGAGACGTCCTGCGTCAGGGTGACGCTTTGGATATCCGCGTCCGCAAAACCTGTGCCGTAGAGGAAATCTTCAATCTGCACGCGGTGCGCGCCAGGCTCGAACCGGATGCCCGTGTGCGAGAAATCCGCGATGGTGAACACTGCCATGAGCGCCGCCGTGAGCAGAATAGCCCCGCCCAGAACCGCCCCGATGAACGCCTTGCCGCCGCGGGTGGCCATGTTCACCGTCATGCCCGTGCCGATGCGCTTCTCCACCCAGGTGTTCCGGTCGTCGGGGTTGCAGTACACAAGCCCCAGCAGCAGGGATTCTTTCCAGCCGTCGTCATCCGAATCCATCAGCGGGGCTGTTTTTGCCCGGGTTTGCCGCTCCACGAAAAAGCCGATTTCCCGCGCTTCGCTTTCATTGCGGTGCAGCGCTCGCCATGCCCACAGCACGGCCGCCAGAGCGGCCAGCGGTTCCAGCGCGGACGCGGCCAGCATGCCGCCCACAAACGGGAACCGGATGAACAAGCGCAGCAGCAGGGAACCGACGCTGTCGATGCAGGCGAACACAAACCACAGCCGCGTAAGAATGCGCTGGCGCTCCACGTTCGCGGCGGTGTTGCGCTCGGCGTCCTCGCAGTAGATGCGGGCGCGCAGCCGTTTCGTTTGCAAATAGAGCGCAAAGAACAGCGCCTGCGTGAAGAGCGAGGCCACGCCCAGAATCAGCAGCATTTGCGTTTCGCTGCCGCCCGTGAGAAGGGCGAGCGCGCACACGGAAAGCCCCGCCGGCAGTGCGAACCACCACGCCGGCAGCGAGCGCAGGTTTTTATGCACCGCCGCCTGCGTATCCACCGCCACCATGCGCGGCTCGCCGCAGAACCAGCCGTTTTCGCGTTTTACGGCGAGCAGCCGGCGCCGCGTATAAATGAGCGGGCGGTTGAGCGCGAGCAGAAAAACGGTGAAGGTCCAGATCAGCATCCAGTCGAACGAAAGGATGATGTGATGGGGCAGCAGGAGGAGCAGCAGGAACGCCGGCAGATAGCTTCCCGTAAGCAGCGCCAGAAACCCCGCGCACAGCCTGCGGTAGGGCCCGCGCAATGCGCGCACGGCCTCGCTTTCCAGCACGTCCGGCGGCAGGGAAACCCCGTAGAGCACGTTGCCGTGCGGCACCGCCGCCATATGCCACACCAGCGCGGCGGCGCCGCCCAGCAACAGGAGCATGCCGAGATGAAAGAACAGCAGGAACAGGTGCATGAATATTCCTCCCTGTAAAATACGCAAAAATTATGCCAAATAGTCTTGAATGCTCCGCCTTCCGGCGTTCATCCGCGCGAGGGTTCCAGCCCCTTCATGCGGCCGAACACGCGTTCGCACGCTGCGATAAAGTCCGGCTTGCCCACGCCGTGCCGTACGGCCTCCGCCACCAGCAGCTCCAGGTGCTGCTCCAACTCGGGCAACGCGGTTTCCGCGTCCTGTGCAGGGAGCGCCTTGGGGACGGCAAGGCCCGCCACCGCCGCGCCGCGCCGCCCGTTTGTGACGATGTAGCCCTCCTCGCGCAGCAGCGCGTAGGCTTTTTCCGCCGTCATGGCGTTGATACCCGCCTCCCGTGCCAGCCCGCGCACGGTAGGAAGCTCCTCGCCCGCGCGCAGCTCCCCGCGCCCAATGCCCAGCACGATCTGGTTGCGCAGCTGCAGGTAAAGCGGCGTGCCGCTTTTGAAATCCAGGCGCAGAATCATACCCCGGCGCCTCCTTCCGCGCTTATCGGCGGTTTCCTTCTCGATGAAAATCAAATCGAAAAACTCCCGCGGTTTGTATCATCAAGTATAATACAAACTGCGGGAGAAACAAGGGAAATGCAGTAAAAAACGGAACTTGCTGCTCGCCTGATTTAATACGGAAGGTACAATGGGCAGCATAAAATACGATGTTTATATAATATCAGTTCTTTTGCGCCGCTTCCAGCCCCAGCAGCTCGAAGGCGTTGCGCCAGAGGATACGCTCCTCCTCTTCGGGGGAAAGGCCCAGCGCGCGGAACCGCGCAAGCTCCTCGCGGTGGAAGGTGAGCGGGTAATCGGTGCCGAACAGCACGCGTTCCACGCCGTGCTTCCGGATGATGCGCACGGCGCGCTCGGGCGACATGGCCCACAGGGCGCTCGAGGTGTCGATATAGCAGTTCCGGCCCACAAGGCAGGTTTCGGCCTCGTCCCAGCTTTTGTAGCCGCCCAGGTGCGCGGCGATCACGGTGAGGCGCGGGTAGCGGTCGAGCAGGCGGGCGATGCGCCCGGGGGCCGATAGATCGCTGTTTTCGTCGCCCGCATGAATGAGCACGGGCATTACGCCCTCCGCGCCGGCGTAAACGGCGTCCATGGAGGGGTCGTCGGCTGCGTAGCCCTGAAAATCCGGGTGCAGCTTGAGCCCTTTCAGCCCCAGCGCGCGGATGCGCGCGAGCTCCTCCGGAATGTGCCTGTAACCGGGGTGGATGGTGCCGAAGCCGTAGACGTTCGGCGCAAGGTGCGCCGCAATCCAGGTGTTCACGTTTTCCACCTGCCGGGCTTTCGTGGCCACGGCGTGCACCAGCAGATGGGTGACGCCGGCGGCCTTGGCCGAACGCAGCAGATCGCCCATGGTGCCGTCGCCCTGGCAACGCACATGATAGTAGCGGTTGAGAAAATCCACCGATTTGGGAGCGACGGCTTCGGGGTACGCGTGTGTGTGGAAATCAAAGATGGGGTACGCGGGTTGCATGATGGAAAATCCGACCTTTCTGTCCGAAAAGGGAGCGCGGAGCCTGCCCGGTTCAGCGGTGAAGCAGCGTGAAAAGCAGCGTCAGCAGCCCGTAGATCACGGGCTGGTGCAGCACATAGATGAGCAGCGTGTTACGCCCGGCTGTGGCGAAAAAGGGTATGCGGGCGGTGTAGAATTTTTCCGGCAGCCTGCGCTCCCGGATGGGGAGGCCGATTACGGTGCCGGCCAGAAACAGGAAGAACCATGGAATCATGGGGAAATAGTCGGCCGAAAAGAAGTTCGCGGAGGGGAAACCCAGCGGGAAGAGCCAGGGTGTGGAAAACAGCGACGCGGGCAGCGCCAGGTGCCAACCCGGAAAGCCGATATACCCTGCCTGCGGCATCAGGTAGGTAACGGCGAACAGCGCGAGCCACAGCGGCAACGCGACTTTGCGCGGAATGCGGTCGGCCAGCAGGCGCACCGGCTCGAACAGCAGGATGGCGCAGCCCATGAAGTGCAGAATGCCGAAATAGATCGACTGATCCGAGCCGAAGATCCGCGTGAACAGCATGGTGACGGCCGTCACGATCATGCCGAACGCCAGCACGCGCAGGCCGCGCCGGACGTTGCTGTGCGAGAAGCGCGAGGAAGTGCCGGCCAGAAGAATGAACAGCCCCGCGAACGGCGGCTCGAGAACGGTGAGAAAGGAGAACAGAGGGATGTTCACGTTGAAAATATCGCACAGGTCGTACATGCCGTGGTAGAACACCATGGCGAGGATGGCGATGCCGCGAAGCGCGTCGAGAACATCGATGCGGTTATTCTTGCGGATGATGAGCTGCATGGTCCCGAACCTTTCCCGGGCCTGTCCCGGCTGCCGGCCGTTTTCCGGCCCCGGCGGCGTTTTCTCCATTATAGCCGAAGCGCGGCTGTTTTTGCAAGCGCCTTGCGCGGCGTCCGCTCCGGCGCGGCGCCTCACACCGCGCCGGAGCCGCTGTAACCCTTTTGAGTTGATTTTTGAGCGCCGAGGAATATAATTGTATATACGGCGCGTCGGTTCGGAGGGGCGTCTTCCCGGCGCTTTGCCGGTTTTTTTGCAGCAGCGTATGCGGGCCGCGCGGCCGCAGGCCGCCCGGCTATTTTAATACGAATATCCGATGAAAAACAGAATCCGCAGCAAAAGCTTTTCTCTATGGGCAGGGGCGTAGATGCGGATTTTTATCCATTACCTTATTGGATATTCGTATGGATTGCGGAGGAAATGCGACATGTCCCATTTTATGAAGCGAACGTGGGCCGAGGTGGATGCGGATAACCTGGGCGCCAATTATCGGGCCATCCGCGGCGTTTTGCACGAGGGCTGCAAGTTCATGGCCATCGTAAAGGCCGACGCGTACGGCCACGGCGCGCCGTTTGTGGCCGGGCAGCTCGAAGCGCTGGGCGCCGATTACTTCGGCGTTTCCAACCTGGAGGAGGCGCTTCAGCTCCGGCAGAGCGGCGTGACGCGCCCCATCCTGATTCTGGGCTACACGCCGCCGGAATACGTGGGGGAGATGATTGCCCAAAGCATCGTGCAAACCGTGATGAGCCTCCCCTATGCAAAGAAGCTTTCCGCCGCGGCGGTGCGCGCGGGCGGCACGCTGCGGGCGCACGTCAAACTCGATACGGGCATGAGCCGCATCGGCTTCCTCTGCGACGGCACCGCGCAGGATGCCGAGAGCGCGGACGCAATTTTGGAGGCGGCGGCGCTTCCGGGGCTTGCGTTCGAAGGGGCGTTCACCCACTTCGCGGTGGCGGACGAGCCGCAGAAGGAATTCACCCGCACGCAGTTCGGGCGCTTTATGGGGATGCTCTCCGCGCTGGAAGCCAAAGGCCTGAAGTTCCCGCTGCGCCACTGCTGCAACAGCGCGGGCCTGCTCAATTTCCCCGAGATGCAGCTCGATATGGTGCGTCCGGGCATTATTTTATACGGTATGACGCCGGCGGCGGGCATGCCCATGTCCATCACGCTCAGGCCCGTGATGAAGCTCAAAACCGTCATCTCGCAGGTCAAAACACTGGAACCCGGCGCCTCGGTGAGCTACGGCATGATCTATACGGCGAAAGAGCGCATCCGCGTGGCCACCATGCCCATCGGCTATGCCGACGGCTTCCCGCGCAGCCTTTCGAACAGCGCCGATGTGCTCATCGGCGGAAAACGCGCGCGCATCATCGGGCGCGTGTGCATGGACCAGTGCATGGCGGACGTCACCGATATCCCCGAAGCGCACGAGGATCAGATCGTCACGGTCATCGGGCCGGACGGCGGCGACGCGGTGCCTATGGAGGAGGTCGCGGCCAGGATGGGCACCGTGAACTACGAAACGGTCTGCCTCATCGGCAAGCGCGTGCCCCGCGTATTTTACAAAAATGGGAAAATTGTGGGAACGCAGAATTACATCCTGCCCGAAAACGAGGCGTAATGCCGTGCGGGACGTGAAACGAGGAATAGCATGTTTTTGGTTACGGGAGATCTCCACGGAGATGCGAAGGATCTGCAGAAGCGCCGTTTCGGGCGCATAGGGGCCGACGATTTTATCGTCATCTGCGGCGATTTCGGGTTGGTCTGGGACGGTTCGAAGGAAGAACAGAAGGAACTGGAGCGGCTCGGGCGGAGCCGGCACGGCGTTCTGTTTCTGGATGGGGCGCACGAGAATTTCGATTTGCTTGCCCGCTATCCGGTGACGGATTGGAACGGCGGCAAGGCTCAGATCATTTCGGGCAATCTTGTGCACCTGATGCGCGGGCAGGTTTACACCATCACCGGAAAGCGCGTTTTCACCTTCGGCGGCGGCGAGAGCGAGGACCGCGAGATGCGCACGCCGCATCAGAGCTGGTGGCCGCAGGAGATGCCGGACGAGCAGGAGATGCGCGCCGGCGTTCAGGCGCTGGTGGAGGCGCAGTGGCAGGTGGATTACATCTTCACCTACGAAGCCCCCACGGCCTTTCATAAATACATAGAGAGCGGCTCGGATGAGCTCAACGCGCTCAACGTGTACCTCGAATGCATCCGCGAAAAATGCCGCTACCAAAAATGGGTGTTCGGCTGCTACCACAAGGACCGTTCCATTACCCCGGATTTCGATGCGGTGTTCGGCGGCGTCGTCCGCCTGCAATAATGCGGATTCCCGGTAAAACAGTGGATGTCTTTCCACGTCAAATCCCTTATACGGAAGCGTTCGGCGCGGATTGATCCCCTTTTGAATCGGATATGCGTATCAAGGCGTTTTCGGAAAGGCGGGTGTTTGCCGTGCGGCTGCTCCATTCGGCCGATTGGCATCTGGGCAAATCCATTTTCGGGCGTTCCATGCTGCCGGAACAGGAATATTTTGTCGAACACGCGTTCCTGCCCGCCGTGGACAGCGTCCGCCCCGACGCGGTGCTCCTGGCGGGCGATATCTTCGACCGCCCGGTGGCGCCCGTGGAGGCGCTGCGCCTGTTCGGCCGCGTGGTGAGCGAGCTGTGCGGAACACGGAAAATCCCGGTCTTTGTCATCGCCGGCAATCACGACGGCCCGGATCGGCTGGCCCTCTACGCGCCTCTGCTGGGCGCGCAGGGGCTTTTTCTTTCGGCGCGCCCGCTGGATACGCCGCCCGTCCGCCTGCGCGACGAGCGCGGCGAGGTGTTCGTCCATCTGCTGCCGTATTTCGACGCGGCGCAGGCGCGTGATCTTCTGGGGCGCGACGACATCCACGGCCAGCAGGAGGCGTTTCGCGCCATGATGGAGGCGGTGCGGCCCGTTCCCGGCGTGCGCAACGTGCTGGTGGCCCACTGCTTCGCGGCGGGCGGCGCAACGTGCGAGTCGGAATCCCCGCTCGCGGTGGGCGGCAGCGAGGAGGTGGACCCCGCGGTTTTCGCGGGGTTCGATTACGTGGCGCTCGGGCATCTGCACGGGCCGCAGCGCGCGGGCGAAAACGGCGCGTACAGCGGCTCCCCGCTCAAGTATTCCTTCGACGAGGAGCGTCATAAAAAATCCCTCGCGCTCGTGACGCTTGCGGAAACGGCAACGGTGGAGCGCCTGCCCGTGAAGCCGCTGCACGACCTGCGCGTCATCTCCGGTACGGCGGGGGAGTTGTGCGAGGCGGCCGAAACGGATCCCGCACGCGAGGATTTCGTCTACGCGGAGCTTGCCGATACCCGCCCCGTGTATGAGCCGATGGCCCTGCTGCGGGAGCATTACCCGAACATCCTCGGACTGCGTCCCGGCTGGCTGGAAGCCGGGGAGACGGCGCGCGAGGGCCTGCGCGAGGGCGTGCGCACCGGCAGCGGCGACCGGATGCTGTTCGAAACGTTCCTGCGGCAGGTGTGCGGCGTGGAGCCGCAGGAGGATGAGCTTACCGTGTTTGCGGAGCTGATGCGGCAGGCGGAGAACGGGGAAGCGCCCGCGGGCGGCGGGCCGAAAGCATAACGAAAAGCGGGCAGAAATCGGAAGGAGGCGCGCGGCGTGAAACCCTATCGGCTGGAAATGCAGGCGTTCGGCCCGTATCTGCACAAAACGGAAGTGGATTTTGAAAAGCTGCATGCAGGCGGGCTGTTTCTCATCACGGGCGCCACGGGCAGCGGAAAAACCACGATTCTGGACGCCATGTCCTACGCGCTCTACGGCCGCGCCACGGGCACGCTGCGCGACGCGCGGGATATGCGCAGCATCGCGGCGCCCGAAGACGCGCCCATGCGCGTGGTCTTCGAGTTCGGGCTCGGCGCGCAGCGCTACCGTTTCGAGCGCGGCATCCGGCTGCGGCTGGTGAAGCGGCGCGGCGGCGAAAGCGAGCGCGTGCCCGAAAACGAGGAGAGCTGCTCGGAATGGGAGAGCGGCGGCTGGAGCTTGCTGTGCAGCGGCACGGAGGTGCGCGAGAAGGCCGTGGAGCTGCTGGGCTTTTCCTACGAACAGTTTTCACAGGTGGTCGTGCTTCCGCAGGGGGAATTCCGGCGTTTGCTCACGGCGTCCTCGCGGGAAAAGCAGGAGATACTCGAAACGCTGTTCGGCACCGCGCGCTGGCAGAATCTCACGGCCGCGCTCGCCTCGCGCGCCAAAGCGCTCGGCGCCGAGCTGGCCCTTTCCGCCGCGCGGGGAGAAACGCTGCTGAAAGGCGCGGGCTGCGCGGATGCGGCGGCGCTGGAAGAAAGAGCGGCCGGCCTGCAAAGCGAGCTCACCGCGCAGGTTTCGGCCGCTTCCGCGCTGGGTAAAGAGAGCGCGCGGGCGCAGGAAAGCCTTTCCGCGGCGCGCGCGCTCGCGGAGCGCTTTTCGCAGCTTTTGCAGGCGGGCGCGCGTTTGGGCGAGCTGGCAAAGCGCGGCGAAGAGATGGAAACGCAGCGCGGGCGGCTGGCTCTGGCCGAAAAGGCCGAAACGCTTCTGCCCTACGAGCGCGCGCTCGCGCAGGCCCTTCGGGAGGAAGGAGCCGCGGAACAGAGCGCGAAGGAGCGGGAACAGGCGGCGCGCGCCGCGGACGCCCCCCATGCGGCGGGGCGGGAGGGGTTGAGCGCCGTGGCGGGCGCGGGGG